>JBAYNB010000110.1:0-2508 GCA_041679005.1 Candidatus Pacearchaeota archaeon | reverse complement strand
AATGAAGATGCAATCAAGCAAAGTAAGGATTACTTAGACTATCTATCTAACTTAGTTGGTGAGGCATATAAAAAATTTGAAGGAAACTCTAAAAAGGAGGCATCACAACAATAAATATGTTACACACAGAACTTAAATCAAAGATTAGAAAATTATGGGATAAATTTTGGAGTGGAGGAATTAGTAATCCCCTTCAAGCAATTGAACAAATATCTTATTTAATCTTTATGAAGAAACTTGAAGATAAAGATATTCTTGATGAACAAAATACTATACTAAAAGGGATTAAATTTAAATCTCTCTTTGAAGAACATAAAAATTGTAGATGGTCTGAATGGAGTGAATATCCTTCTGATAAAATTTTAGCTCATGTTAGAGATGTAGTATTTCCTTTTATGAGAAATCTGGGTGGAGAACATTCACATTATAATAATTATATGAAAGATGCTACTTTTTCTTTGCCCACTGCATCGCTTTTGATTGAAGCAGTAAATATTATTAATGATTTGCATATTAAAGAGCAAAATCAAGATGCACAGGGAGATATTTATGAGTATTTATTGTCTGAATTAACTACAGCAGGTAAAAATGGGCAATTTAGAACTCCTAGACATATAATCAAAATGATGGTTGAGCTTTCAAAACCTGAGATAGGAGATAGAATTTTAGATCCTGCATGTGGAACTGCGGGTTTTTTAGTTAATGCTTATGAACATATTTTAAAAACTAATCAAAAAAATGGGGTAAGTACTTTAACCCCTAGACAAAAAAAGATTTTGGATGAAGAGTGTTTGTATGGATATGATATTGATAGAACAATGGTTAGAATTGCTGTGATGAACTTAATGATGCATGGAATAACCAATCCAAACATAGTTGGAGAAGATACTCTCTCAAAAAGATATAATGAGAAAGGAACTTATGATTTAATCTTAGCAAATCCCCCATTTAAAGGTTCTATAAATGAAAGTGAAAAATCAGATGAGCTTACAATAAGCACAAGCAAAACAGAATTATTATTCTTAGAACTAATGTACAATTGTCTTTCAATTGGAGGAAGATGTGCAGTTATAGTACCAGACGGAGTTTTATTTGGTAATTCTAATGCTCACAAATCAATAAGAAAACTTTTATTAGAAAAATGTAGATTGGATGCTATCATTTCTATGCCCTCTGGAATTTTCAAGCCTTATGCAGGAGTTTCAACAGCTGTTTTATTTTTCACAAAATCTGTTGGAGGAGAGCCAACAGAGAAAGTCTGGTTTTATGATATGGAAGCTGACGGATTTAGTTTGGATGATAAGAGAAATGAGATAAAAGAAAACGATATCCCAGATATTTTAGAAAGATTTGAAAAAAGGAATAAGGAAGACAATAAGGATATATCTAAAAAATCCTTCTTCATTTCGATTGATGAAATAAAAGCTAATGACTGGGATTTATCTATTAACAAATACAGAAAGGAAAAGCACGAAGAAGTAATTCACAGAGACAGCAAAGAAATAATTAAAGAAGCTAAGAAAGAAGTTAGAGAGTTATTAGAAGGATTTGAAGAATTGGAGAAATTAGTTTAAAAGTAAAAAATCGATTGGATTATATACAAAGATGGTATTTGAAAAAATAAAGATAAATATTTTAAACTGGTTATTTAACCCCGTGTTTAGAATCAGCCTTTTATTTTTAACAATATTTCGATTCTTATATTTTTATGGTCTTTTTGGATCCCCTATAACAATATCTGCATTATTTGTTTCTTTAGGATTAATAATTATTACTTATGCTGTTTTGATCGTTGGAATAGAATGTATTGGCGAAGTTATTTTAAATAGTGAGTTAAATGGGAAACAGATAAAATTCTTTGAGAAATCATCGGTCATTTTACTTATTCCTCTTTCAGCATATTTGATATACAATGTATTTACAATTAAAGAATTTTCATTTTTAGTGATAACATGGGGGTTAGTAACTTCATACCTAATCTTTTTTACGGCTATAAAAAGTATAAGATGGTCTTTTATAATTACTTGGATACTAGCAACCATATTCTTTGTTAAAATGTCCATAGGTTCTCCTATAATATTTTGGTCCTTAGGGTTGTCTCACTTTTTTTTGATATTATTCATAAGATATTCTGAAGTAAACCCTTCTTTATGGATTAATAGTAAGAGACTTGAATTTTTAGAAAAACTCAATAATCTTTTATTATCTAAGATAAAAGAAAATATGATTAAATCAAAAGAAGTTGTCTTTATTTCCGAAGAGCCCTACTTTATTAAAGAGAATGGAATTTATGATAAATTTGACAATAAAATCAAAGATATTAAATTAATTAATAAAGCGAATAATTTAATAAAGATTAAGGTAAGATTTGAAGAGATAAGGTCAAATGAGTATATGGGAATATTTCCATTTAGTAATAAGATTGATTTACCCCTAGAATTTAAAAAGAAAGTTTACAAAATAAATCTTTTCTTTAAAAAACTTAAATTTGTTGATCATATTATATTT
>JBAYNB010000109.1:0-2530 GCA_041679005.1 Candidatus Pacearchaeota archaeon | reverse complement strand
TTCTCCAAATACTCAAGAAGAAGTAATTGAAGGAGAAGAAGTTAAAGAAGAAGGAATGCCTTTTTAATTTAAATAATTTATGAAAAAAGAAAATAAAAAAATAGATAAAAAAATAATAGGAGATATTTTTAACGGAATATTAGATGTTAGTCAAAAAGAAATTATAGAAAAATTTCCTGAACTAAGTAAAACATTATCAGAAGTTGCTACTCAAAGTCCTGAAGATTTTAATTTAGAAGTTTTTTATAATTTAGAAGGAGTTATAAGAAGATTGATAGCTAATAATATGTCTAAATCTGATTGGGATAAAGGAGTATCTCAAGTTGTTTTTCTTTATACTAATTATAATTATATTGAAAATAATCTATCTAAATTTATTGAAATAAAAGAAGGTAGTAGTTGTTCTGCTGATAAATCAGGATGGTTAATTAATGCTTTAACAAATTATTATTCTAAAGGTACTCCAATCGATATGACTATTAGTGAAAAATGTTATTGGAAACCTCATTTTTGGACAGCTGAACAATGGATAGAAGCATTTAAAGCTTTACATAATTTTTATTATGGAGGTTTTAATGAATATATGCTTTTCTTACAAAAGAATTGGTTACCATTATTATTAGAAAAAGAAAATGAAAAAAACAGTAAAAGTAATTAATCTATTAAAAGAAGGAACTTTATTACCTCCACCTAAAGATTGTTGTCAAAAGTGTGGAATGAAACATCCAAAAGGTTATCCTCATAATGCTGATAGTCTTTTTTATAAATATTGGTTTAAGAAACATCATAATAGATGGCCTACTTGGGAAGATGCTATAAGTCATTGTAGTGAAGAAGTTAAAAAAGGAACTATTGAATTATTAGAAGCTCATAAAATAGATTGGAGAAATAAAAAAAATGAAAAAGAAACCATATAGACAAACAGGTAAATGTATTATTTGTGGAAAAAAAATTAAAAGAGATGATGTAGACTGTGAAGATTTTTTTACCTTACAACGTGGATTTAATGGATATAACAGCGACTACGACCAAGATTATATTTGTTTTGATTGTGGACAAGAGTTAATGGTTAAAAATAAAAAATGATAAATAAAGTTAAATTTATTGATCTAGAAGAAGGCATAATTTTAATGGGCTATAATATTTCTATTGAAGAAGCTGTTAAAAAAATGCGAAGACATCAAGCTAAAGAATGGGGAATAAAAGGTGATGAATTACTAACAGAAATAGAATTAGAACCTATTTATCAACTTATAACTAAAGAGCAAGATTATGAAGAAAGTTATAGTTGGAAAACTAAGCCTCAAGTTCAAGCTGATAGAATTATTGGTTGGGTATTTCAAATATGACAAATAGAGAAATAAAATTTAGAGCAATGGCTACTCCAGATGAAGCAGGAGAAATATCTCAAGTTTGGTATTCAACTGATGATGTTGGACATGAAGGCTTTTGGGCGTTAGTTAAAACAGGAACTTTAATAAATGTTTGTCAATACACAGGTTTAAAAGATAATAAAGGTAAAGAAATTTACGAAGGAGATATTGTTAAAAATAAACTACATGGTATTGGTGAAATTAAATGGCAAGATAGAAAAGGTGGTTGGGATTCTAATTTATGGAAAGACGATTATAACAATGGTTGTCTCTCTAGTCATACAGAGGATGATTTACTTGGAGTTGAAGTTATTGGAAACATTTATGAAAATCCTGAGTTATTAAAAATTAAATAATTTAATATGACAAATAAAATAAAAAAAGAAAAATTATGGCTTGTGACTTTTTATAATGCTGATGATGATAAAGATTGGGAAATTGTTGTAGCTTCAAGTTATGATATAGCAGTTAAAACAGCAAAGAAAGTAATTAGAGATCAAGTCGGATTAGAAAAAGGAGAAAAATTAGAATGTACTGATTTTGAAGCTTTTCTTATTCAAGATGAATGTGATTTAAATAGTAAAATTTATCAAATAAATTTAGAAATTAAAAAGGAGAAATAAATATGATAAAAAAAATTGATTGTGAAAGTTGTCAAGATAGAGAAGATGAAAAACCAAGAGGAAGAGTTTATTGTAGAGAATGTGGTGAAATGATGACTAAGTTAGTTAAAAGTAAAAAAAAGTATTGTGAAGAATGTGGTCAGCCTTATATTGAATATACAGTAGAATGTCCTAAAAAAAGTTCTTTTTGGGCTGGTTTATTATTACCTTTTTGGGGATTTCATGATAGTAGTTTTCTTAAATATGAAAATTTACCATTAAAAAAATAAGATGCCACTAATAATTGAATATACTTTAAAAGAAGAACTTATTGATAGAGAAGAAATTCTTCAAGAGTGTAAAATAAGTCGTAAAACAATGCAAAATACTTTAGTAGAAAACGCTAAAGTAATCTATCCTAAACTAACTTGGTTAGTTTGGTTATTATCACGATTCTATAAAAAGATTAGTGGTAAAAGAAAAGTTAGTTATAATTTTTATCTTTTTCCTGATAAAGATAAATATGAAAAATTTATAATGGAGGCAAAAAAATGA
>JBAYNB010000108.1:0-2534 GCA_041679005.1 Candidatus Pacearchaeota archaeon | reverse complement strand
TGGAAGGAGCTCTTTGAAAACTTGCCTAAAGATAAAGAAATAACTATTGTATGTGAGAGCCCTTCAAGAATCGAAGATTGTGTTGAAGGTTTGGAAATATTGGATAGTAAATGAGAAAGATAATTTTTATAAACCCTAATATATAATTAACATTATGGAAGAGACAGAAAAAAAGAGGGGGGCATGGTTAACTATCTTGTTAATATTAATGCTGATTGCAAACCTCTTTACTGCATTAACTTACTTATTACTAAATAAAATTGTAACATCTGCTTACCCAAATGTTTCTATAATAATATGGTATATATATGGTGCAATAGCATTGGCTAATTTTATTTGTGTTATATTTTTATTTATGTGGAAAAAATGGCCCTTCTTCGCACTTTGTGTAACTACACTTGGTGCATTTATAATGAATTTAATAATAGGCACAAAAGTTTATTTAGCAATAATTGGACTAATGGGTATAATAATTTTATATTTTTCTATGAAATCTAGATGGAATCTTTTTAAATAATTATTATCTCAAGCAACTTCTAAAAAAGTCAAAGCATACATTAACAATATTCCAAGTATAATTCCTGCAAGATTCTTAAAAGAAAATTTATTTTCTTGTTGTCTGTGTATTTCTGGAATTAAATCGGAACCTGCAATGTACAAAAATCCTCCAACTGCAACAGGAATTACAAGATAAGCAAATATGCTAGATTTTTCTGCAAATATTATTCCTATTATTGCTCCAATCATAGCCATTAAAGCTGAAACAAAATTAAAGAATAATGCTTTTCTTTTTGAATATCCTGCATATAATAAAACTCCAAAGTCTCCTATCTCTTGAGGAATTTCGTGGATTACAACTGCAAGAGTTGTTGTAATACCTAAAGGTATGCTAACAAAATATGATGCTGAAATTATTAAACCATCAATTAGGTTATGAAGTCCATCTCCAATTAAATTCATTGTTCCTAAATGATGTGGGTGCTCTTTAGAAGTAGGAATATGACAATGTCTCCATTGGATAACATTTTCAATTACAAAAAATAAAATTATTCCTCCTAAAATAAGAAAAGAAATACTTAATGAAAATCCAGTAGTTTCAACAATTTCTGGTATTAAATGCAAAAAAGCTCCGCCTAAAAGAGAACCAACTGAAAGAGAAACTAAAAATAAAAGCCAATTATCTAATGTCTTTTTTTTAAGAAAAACAAATAGAATTCCTATAATAGACATAAAAGATACAATCAAAATACTTAATATTATAGCACCCTCTGTATTCATGAGATTAAAAGAAAATTATGGTTTTTAAAAGTTTAGAAAGAATTCTCAAAATCGTTATCAATAACAATATAAACTCGTTTTTAATAATAATTTTATGTTATACCTTATAGGATTAGGATTAAATGAAAGAAGCATTTCTAAGGAAGCATTAGAAATAATACCTAGATGTAAACGGGTTTATCTTGAAAATTATACTGTTGATTTTCCTTATACTGAACAAGCATTGATTGATGAAATAGGAAAAAAAGTAACTCCTGCAAACAGAGAGAAAATTGAAAGTCTTGAAATAGTAGATGAAGCAAGAAAAATGGATGTTGCACTTCTTATATATGGTTCTCCACTTGCAGCTACTACTCACATTACTCTAATTCAAGAAGCTTTGGCTTCTGGAGTAAAATATAAGGTACTAAATAATGCTTCAGTTCTAGACGCTATTGCTGAAACTGGCTTACAATTGTATAAATTCGGAAAAATAACTTCAATGCCTTATTGGAAAAAATCTTATGAACCAGATAGTTTCATGGAAATTGTAAAAGAAAATCAATCAATAAAAGCTCACTCCTTGATATTAATAGATATAAATATGGATATAAAAAAGTCAATTGAACAATTAGAAAAAGCAGCGGATAATCATAAGATAAAACTTGGAAAGATAATAATCTGCCAATGTTTAGGAACTAAAAGACAAAAAATTCTTTATAGAGATATGAATGAAATTAGGGAATTTTCAGGTGTTCAAAAACCATATTGCATTATAATTCCAGGAGAACTTCATTTTGTTGAAAAAGAATTTCTAAAAAATTTTGAATAATGAATTAATTATAGTAAATTTTATCATGATGATCAAAATCTAATATCCTAACAATGTTTTTATCATAGATAATTTCAAAAGTTAAAACGAAATGCCCGAAATGAATCCTTCTTTGACCCTTCATGTCCCAGCCAAGAGGTTTAAAATGCTCTGGATTTATTTTTATTTCCTCAATCTTTTTAGTTATTGCATCAAAAAGACTTTTATTTTTCTTAGCAATTTTATAAAATTTTTTATCAGCTAATTCGGATATTTCCAATTCAAACATTTGTTAACAGAATTAATCTAACTTAAATATCTTTTCTTAAAATCGCTTATTTTAATAAAATTTCCTTTTCTAATTTTATCTAATTTCTTTAAATACTCTTCACGAACTTTAGGTTCCTCTGCAATCTGAGCACTGATAAAAGTATTTATTTGATTACTCATACTTATTCCATTTTCC
>JBAYNB010000107.1:0-2535 GCA_041679005.1 Candidatus Pacearchaeota archaeon | reverse complement strand
TAAGTTTTTCATATTTTTTAATTATCGCTTCCATTTCTTCTATGGAGTATCCTAGATGTGTATTCGCTCTTAGAATAAGGTTTTGAACTTTTTTTAATCCATATTTTTTTACAAGTCTTATACCATATTCTCCTAAATTACCATGTAAGAATGTATTACATCGAGGACACTGGCAATGAATATTCATCTCGTCGAAATCTAATCTACCGTGTTTAAAGTGTCCAGCATGCATCTCTTTCCATGGTTTCTTAACTCCACAAGTGAAACATATTCCTTTATCTCTTTGTCTTATATATTGTGAAAATATCTTCCATGCCTTATCGTGGAGTCGTTTCTTTGGTGATTTCATCTAATATGGTCTCTATCTTGTTTATAATATTTTTCTTAGCCATTAAGCCAGGAAGAAAATCTGTCTTTCCTCCATGTAGAAAGATAATAGTGGGAACACTCATGATGTCGTATTTTTCAGCCAATTTGGGGCATTTTTCTATATTGACTTTTACAAACTTAATTCTTTTGTCGTCTTTGTATTCTTCCACTAACTCTGTTATAGAAGGCATTAAAAGTTTGCATGGATTACACCATTCTGCGTAAAAATCTATGACGATTAAATCTGCTTCTATACTCTTTAATTGTTCTTCTGCTGTAATAATGTCCATAGTTTCCTTAATTTATTCTAACTGTAGATAAAAGTTATTTTAATTTACAGTTAGGATACATTAATATATGTATCCTTTGATTCTATTTAGAGGTAGAGTTCTTTGAGTTATCTTCCCTCTGATATAATTTGATTCGGTAATAATTACTTCATCACCGATAATTTTTTCAATATACACAGCGTGACCCACTAGACCTTTTTCGATTCCAATTACACCTTCTCTGGGTTTATATCCGTCTATTTTCGCCGTACCAGCATAACCTATTGATTTTGTTATACCAGACTTTCTTTTGGCATATATGACGCATTGTTCCCAACTCGCTCCTATAATAATTGGATTCCCATACCCTGTATAGCTAGTGGCACTGACCAGACTTAGTTTTATTCTTTCTTCTTCCCTTTTCTCTCTTTCTTCTCTTTCTTCTCTTTCTTCTCTTTCTACTTTTTGAATAAAACTTTCACCTGGTTGAATTTCATAGGCAATTCCTTGTTTACTTAACTTAGAAATTTGCTCAGGATCGACTGTATGATTATTTACCATAATGGCAATAACTCCTGCGAGCAAACTCGCTGTTAAACTCAGAACACTCCTTTTTTAATGTTCAACAATTATATTATATATTAATTTTTAAAAAAAGTCAATAAATGACAATAAATATCAATAAACAATAATAAGTGTTATTTTTTTTGTGTAGAAACCCAAGTTAATGCGGCTTTTAATAAGTAGTTGATAATCGCCATGCTAGCTACATATACTGGTGCTTCAAATTTTAAATTAGAAACATATTCGATTAACGATGCTAACGCTCCAGATATTGCTACCCATAATAGAATCCATAGATACTTTTTAAACGATTTTAATCCTGCTTTCGAAAAATCCATACTTCTCCTAACTAAATAATAATATTATTTTCTCCCAAAAGGTTAATCCTTTTAGGTTGTTTTTTTCTAATTCTTTTATTTTTGTTTCAAGATTAATATTTGTTTTTGTGATTGTTTTAATATTTTCAATCATTTCTTTTCTTTCTTCTTGGGCATCATTAATCTGAGTATTTAATTTTAAAATATCTTCAGTATTTTTAGTTATGATGTCTTGGAGACTTTTGTTATCAGAGGTCAGATTAGAAATCTGACTATTAAGTCCTCCGATTAGCCCATTCATAGTATTAACTTGACCAGTAAGTTCACTAATTCTAGTGTTTAAGCGATTAACATAAGAATCTAGTTCATTTGCTAATCCTTCAACTAATTCCCAGCCACGATTTTGTGTTACTGCCTCGCTTTCTGGTTCTCTGCGGCCTATAATTTGATATAGTCTTCTAGCTTGATCTTGTGTAAATGTATTCATATTTCCCTTCGGTCTTAAAAAACCTTTTACTTTTGAATAAGACATCTCAACTATTTGACATGGACTTCCATTAACCCAATTACCTTTTGAATCTTGATAACTGACTTTGGGATAATTCTGACCTAATAATCTCATCTTATTGGTAGTGCAGCCGTCTAAACATATTGCAACGTGACCGTATCCACCAAATGATTGCTTCCAGATACATACGTCACCTTTTATCGGGACAAAGGACGGTGTATTTAATATCTTTTCATAATATTGGTTAGGAGAATTGTCATATAATGCCCAAGCATCTCCCCAAACATAATTAGGATTACCAACTATGTCTTTATTGTACTGAGAGAATAAGTCTTTGCATTGAGTACCATAATTTTTATCATAATTGTTGTATTGATTATTCCATTTTAATACAAATTGATCAATCATTTTATCCTTTTTTAGATTTTCTAATTGTGCAATTATTATCTCTTATTTTTTCTAATATTGGACTTGCTTTTTCATCACAAAAGCTTCTAATTGCTTTAAT
>JBAYNB010000106.1:0-2583 GCA_041679005.1 Candidatus Pacearchaeota archaeon | reverse complement strand
TGCCGAAGTAGTCGTCTATGTTTCCCTTCTCTGTGCGGCTGAAGTATCCCATCCGCGAAGCCGATAAATCGCAATCCGAATAGTATTTGTCGATCGGGTCGCCTGGTGCCAGGAATATTCTGTTGTCGTTGGGATAGCCGCCAAATGGGAACAAGTACGATTCATTGGTGGCTGATTTCTTGGCAATCTCGGGAAAGCCTGAATTGCTCAAGTGTCCAACAAGCATGGCGCCGCAGGTGCTGGTACAGCAGCCCGACCACCAGAGATTGGGGAAGGTGTTGAGTACGAGGTATCCACCTGGAAGTGAGGTATCTACAGGCAGTGGTATTCCGGCTGGAAGCGCCACTTCTCCTACTTCCGAAGAGGCATCCAAGTTATCATAGATAATCTCGGATTTAGATGCTTGGGGAAATGCAAATGCAAGTACTACCATGACTACTACTAAATACAACGACAAGTTCTTCATTCTTGCTTCATCCTTTCAGTAAGTAGTGTTTGTTGTTTAGGTGCTAGCCTTCTTGCAAGCTCCCTCCCATACTAGCGAGTGCTCGATGGAAGCAGTATATACATAAAAGACGAAATAATCAAGGACCAGACTAAAAAAAGACCATAAAGATCCTGGGTTTGGGAGGGAGAACAAGTCTCCCTCCCTGGCGGAGGGGGTGATTGGTCGCTAAACAGAATGTTTTCTTCTTGTGAGTAAGCTGATTATGCCCACTGCAATGGTGAGGATACTTCCTGGCTCAGGCACAACTTGACCTGGGTTTAGGTTGATAGCCAACTGCGCTGACCCTGCGCTATTGATGTAGAACGGTTCAAGTCCCAGGGGGATGGCAAAACTTGAAGTTGAGCTGGCCGTGGTAAGTGTAGCTTGCGCTGGATTATCTGGGAATCGCCAGTTGAAATTCTCGGTTCCCCCATAGTAATAGACAAATGCCAACTCAAACGGCCCGGGCTCTCCAGTCCACCAAATGTTGGCTGTGAAGTTGGGGTCTGAACCAATTGGGCGGAAATCGAAGTCGCCTTCTATTTCTTGAAGATAGATATGGACTTTTGAGAGCGGATCCAGTATTCTCCACCAGTCAAAGTCACTAGGTGCCAGACCAAACTGTATTTGCTCGGTATGAGGAGAGCTTGGTTCTCTTACGCTGATTACGAGGCCGCAGCCATCTTTGGCATCGAAGCCATAAGCGCTCGAGATACAGGTAAAGCATACTAATGCGAACACAAAAAGATACTTCAAACCATTCACCTCGTTTTCTCTATTCGAGAGAGTTGTACCTTAACCATTTAAAAATGATCAAGGCCTGTAACTATTTTGCATCATGTTACATAGATATGAATTGTAAATACTTACAAAAATATCGAAGTTGTTTGAACTATTTTGTAAAATAGTAAAAATAGCCCCAAATATGAAAAAAAGCCGCCCTGTATAATAGCGCATGGGTGACTTTTGTCGTGATGATTAGAATTCTATGCCTGCTTAACCTTGCTTTTTTTAGCGTCCGAAAGATAAAAAAGTATTCCTGTAATTAGCGGTGTTAATCCAATCAACCAGAATGAAGAGGAACTTTCTCTGACCAGCAGAAGAAAACTTCCGCCGAAGAAAACAAGAATTATTGCCCCTGCTTTTGGTTTTTTCCAAGCCAGAATTGTAATTCCTACAATCAAAAGACCTAACAGTAAATGGATAGAACCTTCCTGCCAACTAAACTCCGGTGTAAAAGCTTCTAGCGAAAAGCTTAAGAAAAAAAGAGCCAAAAGAACAGATAAAATTCTCGGTGTCCAATATATGATTTTATTAATCACCACTCTCCTTTTAATTTAAATCTTCTTTTTTATATTAACTTTTTTAAAATAAAAAAGAAATCATCACGATAGACTTTTTTCATATCACCTTGACGGTGAAAGAAAAATATTATACAATTATGCTTGTCGCGGGGGTGTATTAGCTTCGACAGAAGGACTTTAAAAACATATTTGCAAGTAAGTGTGTAAGCCACTTTAAAACCTTACAAAATTTACAAATGCAAACTCATTTGTTAGCAAAGTAAAAGCTGCTTTCAGCATGCCTAGCTTTGCGCCAGTTGCTGCCTAATCGCACCAACCATCCGTCCTTGGGCTACTCGACTCGAGTAAACGGGTGTCATAATTCGAGTTGCTGATTTATTGATTCTCTAGCAATTTATCTTAAGATTTACTAGAGGTAGAATGTTGGTTTTTCGTTCCGATTCTATCCAATATTCAAACTTTCAACCGGAACTAAACTTGTAGATAGTATGTCTTTAACCTTTTGGACAGGGGTGCAACTCCCCTCACCTCCACCATATTAACACTGTGGCAACAAATATACTGCTTTAGATAGAATGGGAGCGACAATTTAGGTGTTCCAAAACCCTGTTTTAAGGAGTACCTAGGATTCTCTTTGAATATCATGTTGTGAATCATAATTTTCGTTTTCCTGTCTGCCTTTTTCCATGTTTTGGCAGGTGTTCCAAGAAATTTTATAGCCAAATTAAGAGCCTCTTCAAAGTCGGGCTTTTTTTGATTTATAATGACATTTTTTAATTCTTTTATCTTTTT
>JBAYNB010000105.1:0-2597 GCA_041679005.1 Candidatus Pacearchaeota archaeon | reverse complement strand
TAAATTTTGAGCAGATTTTAGACTTAAAGCAAATTCCTCTACAATATCATTGTTATAAGTTATTATTAAATACATTTTTATATCCCCTTTCTTTATAACCTTATTAAATAAGGTTTTCAATTCCCTGCCCAGGTTTTAAAGTGTTGCTGTTATGTAGTTGGGCAGAGTGTTCAAAATTATATTTAGTCCATTTAATTTCTAATACCTTTAATTCTTTCCATGTTTCTTCAATCTGTTTTTTAATATCATTTTCAGTATAACCGCAAAAAGGAATAATTTCTTTTTTATTAGTGTTTTGATTTAATACAGTAACATTACAATTTTTCATTATTTCTCTTCCTTTCTTGTTATAGGATAAACATAGCATTTTAATTGATCTTTACATTAACCTTAATACATAATGCATACAACCTTCACTAGCGTCAATCAATCCTCTTTTATTAAATCCATTTGCTATAATTAAAGCTTGCTGTTTTGTGAATTTGTTATTAACGCATAAATTAAAAGCTTTGTCAAAATGCTCAGGTTTCGCATGTATTCCGTAATTGTTTTTTAATTCAATACCATTACCCATACTTTATACTCCTTAATAGTTTTCTTTTAAAGTGTATCTTCCTTTTCCTTTTATTTGTTTTATTATTGTTAATGCTTCATAAGGATTTGTTGCACATACTCGGCAAATAGCTATTCCATTTTTAAAAACTAAATAAGTATTCATTTTATCTCCCCTCTTGTTACCATGAATTTTGCTTATTTTCAATTCTTGCTTTTAATGGATTCGTAAATTTTCTATATTCTTTTTTAATTATTGTTATGGCTTTTTCTTTAGAATATTTACTATAAAAATCATCTAAAGTTCTTAATCCATAATTTTTATAAAGATATTCGCAAAAAGTTATTTTCATGCTGTTTTACTCCTTCTCTGTTATTAGATTAATTTTCTAAATAAATATTTAACCTTTTTCTTATGTGATCTTGTCTTAAGTCTAGTAACCTTGATAATTTTTTAATCCCTTCATTATTAAAAGTAAAACTATAACCGTTAACCCTAACATATTCGAACCAGAGTTTTCTTCCTTCACTCCATAATTTTTGCTGTTCTATTGTCATCTGGTTAACTCCTTCCCTATGTAATATTATAGCACTTTTATGCCATTAAATAAACCTATACAACAACTAATTATATTCATTTGTTATAGTGTTGTTATAGGCTTAATTGATAGTATAAATTAATTAATTTCTTTTACAAGTACTCTAAAATGATAACACTGAATATTCCAACCTCCTGCGGTTATTGTCTCAACTTTTGCTTTTCCTTTCTCTCCAATTATATAACCGTTAATTTCTCCATTAACTCCCATATGCAAAAAACTAGCATCAAGAATTTTTCCAGTTATTTTCTTTACTCTTAATACCAACAATTCTCTTTTATTGTTTTTATCCTTTTCAATTTCTTTTTCCAATTGTTCTTCCCATTCTTTGCCAAACTGAATTAAATTTAATGTTAGACTATGAAAAAACATATGTAATTTTTTTGTCTTTGTTTCATAGTCAATACCTAATTCTTTTTCCTTCTCCTTTGTTTCTTTTCCCCAGTGATAAATTTTGTTTTCTTGCTGCCATTGTCTCAATTCTTCTTCTTTTTGTTTTAACTCTTTTTTGTATTCCTTTAACCTTTGATAATCCATTTTAAACCATTCAATAACCTTAACTTTCCATTGTTCTAAGAATTCCTCAATTACCGGGATTCTTTCAATATTGTTTTTGCTTTCTTGCTTTTCTTTTTGCTTGTATAGGTTAGTTAATTGGATTTCTAAGTCTTTTAGTTTGTCATTACTTGTTTGTAAATCATCTTTTGCCCATTTAAGATCATATCCGGTTAATGTTTCTATTTTCTTTTCTAGCTTCTGAATTAAGTTTTTTCTTTTCTCAATATCTTTTAGTTTCTTTTCTATACGTTCGATTAATTCATTTACTGTCAATTATTTCACCCTTTCTTATTATACATTTGACTGGACTTGTGACCAATCTTGTGCATTACCTAGAGAGTTTTATTATACTCTCTAGTCACTCTGCAATTATTTCATAATTTCCTTTAGTCTTTCTTCCATTTTTATTTTTTCGCTTTCTATTTCGGCAATCTTTTTGTTATATTCTTCAAGTGCTGTTTGTTTTCTAGTGTCAATATAACTTAATCTTTTGTTAATTTGTTCTATTTCTTGATCAATAAAATACTTACGTTCCGCATATATTGAGTAACCTATTCCCCTTCCTCCTCTACTTAAAGGACTGTCCGGCTCCTCCACAATGACAGCTTTATATCCTTGTTCCTTGTATTTTTTTAATTCTTCTTTTATAACTTCTTTATCCCTTTCATAAGCTCCTGTAAAATTATAACCCTTTTCATAAGCTTGCTTTTCTCTCACAATTAACAACTCCTTATTTATATAATTTTAATCTTATTTACCATAAATCTTGCTTTTCATAGGTTATTTTTTACACGCACCCATATAAAACTTGAAGAGAATCTCCATCATTCATTTTACCAATCAAGACCTCACAAGAGTATCTATTAATCGCCATAGTAGGACAATTTG
>JBAYNB010000104.1:0-2598 GCA_041679005.1 Candidatus Pacearchaeota archaeon | reverse complement strand
TTCAACATTAATTCTTCAACAAGCCCTGCTTTTTTTCTAAAACCGATATTCTCAAGACTTTCCTTTTTTCCAATTTTTAATAAAATCTCATTAAATCTTAATTCAAGTATTGTGGATGTTTCAAGAATTCCACCTCTTGCTAGAAATACATCATTATGATATTTTTCTTTAAATTCAAAGTCTTTATCCATCATATTTTTTTGAGGGATATAAAGTTTATAAAATATTATACTTTAGTAAAACAATAACATTTCCTATAAATTCTAACATCGTAGTATTTATTCCCAGTAACCTAATTGTCTGGTTATCACAAACAAGAGTATCTCCATCTATAACCCTATTAACAAAACAAGATTCTTTCTCATAATTTTGACTATTACTATTATTTACAACTTCCCCTGTAAATTTAGGATAATAAATTGATAAGATTGATAATAAAATTATTACTAAAAAGAAGACTAATAACCTCTTTATTTTCATAAAAATATAAAAGATTAGAGATATATAAAATTACTGTAATAAACAGTTACTTTTTCTTTTTAAGAATCTTAATCTCTTCTTCTATTATTCTATCTGCACTTTCTTTTTTAAAAAATAAAAAGATAAGAGAACCAAACATACCAAAAATTAAATCATACATAGTATCGTCAAAGGGGGATTGAATAAAAACCCCATTTCTTACTAAGCCCATTGCCGGAAAATTAAAAAAGATTTGGATAGCATATTCATAAACTTCCCATAAAGCTAATATACCTAAAACTCCAAAGAATATCATAAGCTTATCTTTCTTTAAATTATTTGAATAATAAACATAAAGGATTGAACTAAGAAAAATCCCTAAAGTCAAATGAAGTATTTTATCATAATAAAGAACTCCCCCATAATAAAAGATTATTTCACCTAAAAGATTTAACCATAAGGCCAGATTTATCAAAAGTTCATAATTTTTAGGTATCTTTTTGTTTTTTATAAAATTTGATATTATAAAAGAAGCTATAAATGAACCAAAAGCAGTAAGTGTTGTACTTATTCTTCCAGTACCAAAAAAAACAAGGATTATCCCCATAATCAAAAGACCATAAAATAGAACTTTGTTAATAACATAACCTAAATTTTTCATGTAACTATAAATCTAAAAAGGTATAAAAACATTTTGATTTTTAAATCTTGGATATTTTTCTAGTTAATAATAAGATTTATTAATTAGTTTTTTAGTATACTGATATGGTCTTAACAACTTCTGCAAGTATATTATCTCTTTTGCAGATTCATGGATATTGGATAATGTTTGCTTTAATGTTTATAGAAGGACCGATGGTTACCTATATTGCTGCCTTTATAGCCTCTCTTGGAATCTTCAATTTCTATTATGTTTTAATTTTATCCATACTCGGAAATAGTCTTCCTGATTTGACTTATTTTTTAATAGGCAGAATTGGAAAACATGAAAAGATTAGAAAGTATGCTGGGAGTCTTTTAGACAAAAATAGGATAATTAAAATAAGAGAACATCTTAAAAATCATCCATGGAAGACTATTTTGGTTATAAAATTAACTCCAGCACTCCCTTTTCCAGGGTTTATACTTTCCGGAACAACCGATTTAAAATTAACTAAATTTATTTTTTGTTCTCTTATCATTAGTGCAGTTTATTCGGTTTTCTTTTCATTTTTAGGATTTTATTCTGGATTAACATTTAATACTCTTTCTAAATATATCAAATATGGTGAAATTTTAATTGTAATCCTAGTTTTATTGACTATCACTATTTGGTTGCTTTTCAAATTTCTCTCACAAAGAGTTTCTAAAAGAATTGAAAAAATTTAATCCGAAATAATTTAAATACCTAAGAGATTGTTTATACATATGAAAATAAAAGTTTCTATAATCACTTCAATGTACAACCGAAGTAAATCTACGATTGATGTGATTGATAATCTCTTTTTCCCTTCTTTATTAAATAATGCATCTAAAGACACAGAAGTAATCATTCTTGATGATGCCTCTCCAATGAAGAAAGAAACAGCATTACTTGTGAAGAAATATTTTAATAGCTTAAAGAAAAGTTTTGGTAGAGTTATTTTTAAAAGAAATGTATCTAATTTGGGTTTTGCAGGAAGTTTTGATAAGGGTATTGCTCTTGCAAGAGGAGAAAAATTGTTTATAGTAAATGATGATTTATATCTTCCTAAGGGGTCAGTTTTTTCATTAATAAATACACTTTATGAAAATAATAAATATGGTTTAATTGGACCTATAACTAACCAAGCAGATACTTGGAGTTATCAATACTGCAAACAGGCTCCAAAAATAAGTTCATATTCAAAAAAAGAATACAACTTGTTAGAAAAATTTGCACAACTTGCAAAAAAGATTATGAAAGGAAAACGGATAAATGTCGAGATTGTTACAGGATTTTGTTTTGCTGTGGATGCTTCTAAAATAAGGGAATATGGTGGGTTTGATAAATCTTTTAAGAATGGTGGTTTTGAAGATATTGATCTTGTAAATAAAATGAAAAAGAAATATTTAATGATAGTTAATCCAGAAGTTTTTGTTTATCATGGAGGGCTTGGAGGTTCACATATGTCTCTAAAT
>JBAYNB010000103.1:0-2761 GCA_041679005.1 Candidatus Pacearchaeota archaeon | reverse complement strand
TCTTTTGCAAAAGCTTCTTCTATTGTTTCTTTTGAAACAAGACCATTCATTGAGTTTTCACTATATTCTTGATCATTTTCATCTTTTACTATTCCAGTAAATGCGACAAGGGTTTTAATTGGATATCCTTCTTCATCAATAAGTCTATCAAAAGCTTTCTTATATAAAACAGCATGAAGCCTTGACCTAGTAACAACCATCGCTCTGGCCTTTCCTCCAATTTTTCTTATTGTTGAACTCATAAAATGATCTAACATAATTTCAACTTTTTTAGAAACAGTGTGGGGATGTTTTTCTACAAAATTTCTCAATAATCTTTTTGCTTTCTTTTCTTCGTACTCTTTATCTTCTTCTATCTTTTTAACTAATTTAAAATAAGTATCATAATCTAAATAATATTTTAATATATCTAGAATAAATCCCTCTTCTATTGCCTGTTTCATAGAATATAAATGATAAGGTCTAAATTTCCCTTCTTCATCTTTAAGACCAAACATCTCTAGAGTTTTATTTTTTGGAGTCGCAGTAAATGCAAAAAAACTTACATTCTTTAAATTCCTTGAAGATTCTATCTCTCTCATTAACTCTTCTTCTACATCATCTAATTCTTCTTGTTCTATAATTGCTTCAGCTTCTTCTAAATCTTTTACTGCTAAAACTTGTCGCATTTTTCTTGCAGTAGTTCCTGTCTGAGAGGAATGAGCTTCATCTAAAATTATAGCATATTTTCTATTGGGCAATTTATTTATTGTTTCTATAACAAATGGGAATTTTTGTAAAGTTGTAACAAATATATTGCTTCCATTTTTTAGAGCCTCTTTTAGGTCTTTTGAGCTATATTTGCTGTCTTTCCCCCTTATATCTACTACACCCCTGACTTTTTCAAAAGCTTGGACTTGTTGATAGAGTTGATTGTCTATAACCTTTCTATCTGAAACTACAATAATCATGTTGTAAACTCTCTCATTTTCTTCATTGAATTTATTTAATAACCCATGAGCGAGCCATGCAATTGTCTTAGTTTTACCAGAACCTGCACTATGTTGAATAAGATAATTATTTCCAGGTTTAGACTCTGCAAGAAGTTTATTTACGCATTCTAATTGATGAAATCTTGGAAAAATTGGACTATCCTCTTTTGTTTCTTCATCTTTTTCTAAGTAAATAAAATTTGAGACTAATTTTGCTAATTTATTTACTTGTAATATATCTTTATATAAATAAGATGTTTTGAAGTCATCTTTTAGTTCGGGATTTTCTATTCCTCTATTAAATGGAAGAAATCTGGTTTCTTCTCCAGCAAGTTTAGTTGCCATCCATACTGCTTGATCACTCATAGCAAAATGAACAAAACAATTTTTGAATAATCTTTCCTTAGGATCCCGAGTTTTTTTGTATTGATTAATAGCTCTATCAACTCCTTGGGTAAAAGTATCTTTTAATTCTAGGGTAATGATTGGAAGTCCGTTTACAAAAAGAACTAAATCAAGTCTATTTCCTTTTTCTCTTTCTTGATATTCTAATTCATCAATTACTGAGAAAATATTTTTTTTAAACTTCTCAAAGAGATCTTGGTTCTTTGAATTATTTGGTCCAGGGTAAAATAACTTAAAGTCGCACCCAACATCTTTAAACCCATTTCTTAAAATATTAATTGTCCCTTTGTCTTCAATCTCTTTAACAAGTCTGATTAAAAACTTCTGCTCAGATTTATCTCCATATAATTTTTGAAACTTTAACCATTCTTTAGGTTGGGTTTCCTGAATAAATTTTAAGACAACTTCAATATCTAAGCAGGAAGCTTTATTGTAATTAAGAGTCCCTCTTTTATGATATCCAGAGCTAACAAAATGTTCAATTATTTCATTCTGAAATGCTTTTTCTGATGTGTTAGTTTCCATTTTCTTCCTCTAAATTATCATTAAATTCTAACAATTCTTCATTTATTTGACATTTTTTGGATATAATTTTTAATATTTTGGAGGTTCTTTTCATTAAAAAATCTTCATACCTTTCATTTTTGAGATCAGAATACATTTCCTTATCTATTAGATGAGTATCTAAAATTTCATAAAAATCTTTATTACCTTCATATTTTTTAAAATAATCTTTGGGGTCTTTTTTCTTTATCTCTTGGTTTAGTTCGTTACTTATTATTGCAATATTTGAAATATTGTTTAATATAAATTCGGGAAATTTATTATTTTTATATTTATTCCTAATTTTTTTGGCTGCTTCAGAATTATAAGGAATTATATGGTGCTTATTATTTTTTGTACTTGACCCGATATAATCTGTTAAATTTATTTTATCCTTCCCATTAAAATCTTTTGGACTTAAAGAATTTAGTAATAAAATAATTGATAAATAAGTATTATTTTGATGATCATATCCTGCATTAATAAGGTTAAGATTATTCAGAGGGTACTCATCGTTTAAAATATTCATGCTTCTATCTTTCTTTAGATGTTGAAGAAATTTGTCTTCTCCCTTAAGATATTCTTTTATATCACTTTCTATCCTTTGAAGTTGGGCCCCTGGAAATCTGTTAAAGATAATAGTGTTCCAAAACCATTTATTAATAACTTCATGATTAACTTTTGAATAATTCTCTTTTGAGAATACATAAGACAAAAAAGAAAGAATTTTATTATCCGTATAATCTTTATCTAATGTGTCTAAATTGAGCTGATTTTTGAAATATCTTCTAATTTGTTCTAGCATACCCCTTATATTTAAAATATCATCTTGTATTTGTTGG
>JBAYNB010000102.1:0-2787 GCA_041679005.1 Candidatus Pacearchaeota archaeon | reverse complement strand
AGATATTTTTCATAAGCAGAACAATTTATGCTTGGGCAGTCTATTATTACTTTGTCTGGACTTAGTTTGTTTATTATTTCTGCTTGCTTGTGGGCTTCAAGCCAATTCAAGTTCATTCCTTCTTTTGATTCAACTGCTTCATCAATTTCTTTTGGTTTTACTTCTATTATTAAAAATTTTGAATTTTCCATGATAATTTTAGATAGTTCTATTCTTTTTTTATGAGCGAGAAGTTTTGAATCTTTTACTTCTCCAAGAGTGGCTTCTTTTCCTTGTTCAATCATTACTCCTGCAATTATCATTGGACCAATTACTGGACCTCTCCCTGCTTCATCAATACCTAAAACCTTTACCATATTGGCTATAAATTTGTTCTATTTATAAAATTATATCTCTTAACTTTATTTTAAATTAAGCAAAACAAGTTTAAGCTTAATTTCTTTTATTATTCATAGCATATAATCGGGTTAAGCTAGGTGAATTATTCAATTTAGGACTAATTATCTTTTAGCTTGAGAATTATTCTTCACTTAACCTATAAATCTTACTTTATCTAAGTCTATAAAATATTGATAAGTAAGAGAACTTGGGTTGGCGAAAGACACACGATTTCTATGTTTAAATCTAAACTATAAAAATATGAATAATAAAATTATTCTCCTAACAAAGTATATAAATTAAAGGTTATTTTCAATAACATGGAAAAAGAGGAAAAAGAAACTAAAGAGAATAAAGAAAACAAGAAAGAGAAAAAAGAAGAAAAAGTTCAGAAACACAACTCAAGAAAACTTTTATTTTTTATTTGTTTAGCCATCTTAATAATTATTCTCTTGATTCTTTTTGGAACAAAAATCTATCTTTGGGTTCAGTTTTTGTTTGGGAATGATATTATAATAAATGTTGAAGCAACCCCAAAAAATATATTTCTTGCAAATAGTGAAGAAAAAACAATTTCTTTGGCTACTTCAATAATTGCTAATCCTTTTTGTGATACTACCTGTACTTATGAATTTAAAGACATAAGTAATAATATTTCTATTGAACAACGAGAAGCCAATATAAAAACATTAAACAGTCTAAATAAAGAGTATACATTAACTGCTCCTGCAAAAAAAACAGGACAGGTATTATATAGGTTTGATATTCAGTGCAAAAGCACAAAGAGTTTTTTATGCCAAACAAGCGGGGAATTAAATAAGAGAACTTTTTTAGTAACTTTGAATTATAATTTAAGCGAAGACCAGCAAATAGAAAAGAAAAAATTTAAAGAGAATTATTTAAAATTAGTAAGGGGAGCTAATGAAAAAATCTTATTTATAAATCAAATTGAAGAGGATATAGACTTTAGTTTATGGGTATTAGATGCTAATGAACAGGCCTATTCTTTACAAGAACTTATTACTTCAATTAATAAAGCAGCAATATTGTGGGATGAACAAGAGTATTTACTAGCCAATAGCTTATTAGAACAACCAAGATTAGATTATGAAAATATAGAAAGTGAATTTAATAATTTTAATCAGAGTTTGCATGAAAAAATTACTAAATATAATCAATTATCCTTGTCCCTTGACTACTTAGTAGAAAATGTTTCTTATATTACTAATCTTTCTTTAAATGAAACAGATATACATACAGGAGAAAATATTGTCAAGTCTACAAATAAAATTATAAGTATTTTAAATACTGAATCTATAATCTTTCAAGAAAGCAACATATCAGAACTTCAATTACTAGTAAATGCTTTCTTAATCTCAACAAAAGAAAATTCTTCAGGACAAGAAAAAATTAATATCAGTGTTGCAGAATATACCCCTCAGTTTATTAACTTAAATTTTTCTGTTTCTTCTCCAGATATTGAACTTAAAGACCCTAGTCCAGAATGTTGTTTATTTAATAAGTGCTATTCTTGCTGTGATGAGTCATGTTATAATAATCCTGAAAAATATCCTGTTGTTTTTATACATGGGCATGATTTTAGTAGTTCTATTTCTCCTGAGTATAACTTAAATATTTTTGAAGAAATGCAAAGAGCAATTGAAGATGAAGGATATCTTAATTCTGGAACACTTATTTTAGGTAGTTCAGAAACTAATGGATTGTTAGGAAAAATAAGTGGACCTGTTAGTCTAAAAGCTAGTTATTATTTTGATTCTATTCAAGAAGCAGATAAAATAAATGTTTTATATACTAAACAAGATAATATTGATACTTATGCTGTAAGATTAAATGAGATAATCGAAGAAATTAAATTGTCTACTAACAGAGAAAAAGTTATTCTAATAACTCATAGTATGGGCGGGCTTGTTGCAAGAAGATATATTCGGGTTTTTGGTGATGATTCTATTTATAAAATTATTTTAATTGCTGCACCAAATCATGGGATAAACAAAGAGTTGTATGATTCTTGTACTCTTTTTGGGTCTGATGATGAATGTGATGATATGTATGAAGAGAGTTTAGTCATTAGCAAACTTAACTCACAGACTGACTTAGGAGACATCAAAACATATAATATCATTGGGTTGGGGCGTGAAACCTATGGAGAGGACGGAGACGGAGTTGTGCAAGAATCTAGTGCTTTTTTAGATTTTGCTGAGAATCATTATATAACTGGGAATTGTACAGGAAGTTTTGATTTTTTTCATAACAGGATAATTAATCCATTAAAGACCCCTGAGATAAAAGAAGTTGTTTTGAAGATATTGAAAGAAAATTAAGGGGTTGAAAAATCCATCTCTTATCTTAATAATCAAATAGCGGGAGATGGCCCCCAACAATTTCTTT
>JBAYNB010000101.1:0-2882 GCA_041679005.1 Candidatus Pacearchaeota archaeon | reverse complement strand
TTTGCTTAAGAAAACGGGACCTCCGCTATAACCAAAAGTTGCGATAGCATTTATAGTATAATAAGGTTCAACCTGATTTGGTCTTTTGGAATTAATATTTGACAAGATGCCTTTGCTAATAAACATCTGAAATCCGTCTAATTCTTCACTATTATATCCGATAAATCCTACATCTAATCCTAAAAGAACGTCCTTCTTTTCTGCTATTTTACAAGCAGGTAATTTTACTTCTCCATCAGATAAGACCTTTAGTAATTGTAAATCCTTCCTTTCTAAATTGGGATTATTTATTGGTATAACCTTAAAGCTTTGACTTGAATTTAAATTTATATACCCATAATTGTAAATAATATCTGAAGTATTAAAATTATTTCCTCCAAGGTTATTAAATTCATCTTTATGATCATTAAAACAATGATACGCTGTTAATATATACCCTCTTTCGTCAATAATAACCCCCGAACAAAAAGCATAAGAGTGTTGAGAATCAATGATTGCTCCTATAACTATTGTAGATTCAACCACTTCTTTAGAAACTTTGGAAAAATGATTTTGGTAATAATTTTTTGAGATAGAAGCACTAATTAATACAGTTAAAACTATGACTATTATTAAAATTATTGTTCCGATAATCACTTCTTTCCTTGTTATCATTTTCTATTTTCCAATTTTGAACAGCCATTTTTAACCTCTTTTATCTCGTCAACCTTTTTTAGTTAACATTTATAAATGTCTTCTTATTTATAAGTTTATTGGGTGGACAAAAATGAAAAAAGCTTTATTAATTATTTTTTTGACATGTTTGGTTTTAGCTCCCAGTCTAAGTGCCCAAGAAATTGTAACTAATCAAGTGGCTTTTTGTCAACATATGGGTTATACAATTGACGATTCTTCTGTAGATAAATTAGATTGTGTATTTAACGAGACTTATAGGTGTAATGCAAATGATTTTTATTTGGAAAATTGTGGTTCCGAAATGATTAAAGAATTTCCTTTAAGAAAAGCTGGAGAGAAAGTTTACTTAGAGTTTGAAAAGTGTGAAGAGGGGTTGTCAATTAGAGAACCTCAATATCTTTTAGATTTACCTGAATGTTATAAGCCAAGTTTTCTTGAAATCTTATTCAAAAAATTTTTTTGATTAACTAATCTTCTTTTTTCTCACACTTTAAGCAACACCAACGGGCATTACCACAGATGCTTCCAGGAGTTCCAAAGCCCCGAAGTATGTGTTCTGTTTTCTTTTTGCATTTCTTGCATTTTATAATTTTTCTGTCCTTTATCATACCAACAATTGTTGGGTTTCATATATATAAACCTTACCATTAATTTGGGGTATGGAATATCGAACTGGTTTGGACATAAAAAAGCAGATACTTGCTTTGCTAAAACAAAGTCCACAAGTGATTAGTGAGATGGAGAGAAAAATAAATACTTCCGATAGGGTAATTAAAAGACACGTAGCAGAGCTTGAATATCTTGGAATTGTTAAAGTGATTAAATATGAAAAAAGTGAAAAAACTGGAAGACCTTATACTGTTGTTAAATTGAACAATCTAAAGTAAAATATTTAGAAAATGAATGATTTTGTTTTATTTAATAAATTAATCTTCATCATATTTCATATCTACTTTTGTTCCTAATAACTTATGTGCGTCAGATTCATCAGTTAATTCTAAAATAATATTTTTTCTGGAAAATATCTCTTCAAACTCTCCTTTTTCATAATATTGTTTAGTAGGTTCTATTTGATCTAAATTAACTGTTGCAATATATTGAATAGACTCGTCTAAAGACTCTCTGTAAGCAATATTAAAAAGAGTTGCTCTTTGTCTTGGTTCTATATCGCTAAACAATCTACTGTCATGGAAAAGAAAATTTATTTTGTGATTATGATGAGCTTTAAGTAATGTTAAATCAAAACAAAATATTTTGACTTCATTTATCCCATCAGAAGCATCTGCTTCTATTCTCGCATTAATTTTAAATCTATTTTGATTTTCTCCGATATCATTAATTACTTCTATTCCTGCGAGTTTATTATAATAAAATTCATTTGAAAAAGAACGAAACATTAAAACGTCTTTTTCGAAAATTTTTTTGAATTCCTTTAGATAATCTCCACTTATAATATTTTGTTGTTTCATCTTAATAGACCATTCTTCTGCTTTTTTCTTGTATTCTTCTAAGATAGCATTGTAAGTAGTCAATTTTTCTAATGAATTTCTTAATTCTGCCAATCTAACATTCATATTATTATAATCTTCTAATGCCCCATGGGAATCGAGATATTTCATAAGCTCACTTAATTTGATTGAAAATTCTTTTCTATTACTTTCTTTTCTCTCAATTTCTCTCAAAAACTCTGTTTTTTCTTTAAGAAGTCGAATTTCTCTGTTCTTTAGAATAGATGAATGAAATCTTTCAACATCCTCAAGACGTTTTATAATCCTATCTGAAAATTCAGCATGAGCTTTATTATAAAAGTCGATTACCTTTTCTTTTGAAATATCTGGGCTACGTTTTATGCTTTTGTTAATATTTTCTATAGAATTATTTAATACTACAACTTGGCTTTCTATTATTTTTATTTGTGAAGATATACTATCTGCATCTTTTTTTATTTCGTGATAATTTTCTGCAACATCAAACTTTTTTAATTCTACTTCTAAATGCTTTGTTTTTTCTCTTAAATCAACTATATTAGTTTCTAAATCTTTACTCTCGGAAAAATAATTTTTGAATATTTCATCTTTTTCTATATTTCTTCTTAGTAATATTATTTTATCTAATTCTTTTTTGCTATCATATTTTTCAAGCACATAGTTTATATCTAACCCTAATAAATATGAATTTGCTACTAACTGTCCTATTGGAGCTTCTTT
>JBAYNB010000100.1:0-2893 GCA_041679005.1 Candidatus Pacearchaeota archaeon | reverse complement strand
AGTCTCATGGTGGAGAATGGATGATACAAATGGAAGTGCAAATTCTGTAGTGGATTATATGGGAAGGAATAATGGAACTTCTGTTGCTGATGCTCATCAAACTGATGCAGGATATTTTGGAAAAGCAATGAGTTTTGATGGTGATGGAGATTATGTTAATGTAACTAATTCTAAATCTAGTGATTTAAATATAACTAGAAATATTAGTCTATCTGCTTGGGTTTATGTTGGAGCAGATACTGCGAATAATTATGATCTTGTTGGTAAATATGATGGAACAAATATCCAATATTTATTAATGTATATAGGTGGAGCAACAGATTATTTAAGATTTTATACTGGAACAGGAAATGCAAATTATGCAGTAACTATTAATAATTGGTATCATGTTGTGGGAACTTATAATAGTACAGATACTCAAATTTATGTAAATGGTAATGCCGGAACAAAGGCAAGTTCTCCAACTGCTCCAGCTCATGCTAATCAAGAAGTTTTATTTGGAATTAGATATAATGGGGCTAATGATTTCAACGGCTCAATCGATGATGTTATGATATTTAATAGAAGTTTAAGTGCTGATGAAATACAGGCACTTTATGCAAATACTTCTGTGAAGTATTTGGGAGTTAATTATACTGAGTTAAGCAATGGAAATCATACATTTAAAGCATATTCTCAAGATACTAAGGGTAATGTAAATTCAACTGAAGAAAGATTAATAACTCTTAATCTTAACACAGCCCCAACAATTGAACTTATTTCTCCTGAAAATGGAAACTCTACAACTGATAGAACTCCTACATTTGAATACAATGGAACTGATAGTGAAGGAGATAGTTTAATTTATGATATAAACATAACTTGTGTTGGAGGGTGTTCTTCTGATAACAGACTTATTGAGGATTATGATGGTGGGATAAGTTATACACCTACAACTGACTTTGCATATCTATATGATAATAATTATTATTATCAGTGGAGTGTAAGAGCCTGTGAAAATGAAACTGCAGAATTATATTGTAGTGATTGGGCAAGTCCTTGGACAATTAATATTAGCTCTCTTGTTTCAATAAATCTAACCAATGATTTCATTAATTTTGGAGAAATGAGTATTGGAGAAACTAAAAATACTACTGATGTTTCTCTTAGTCCTTTGAGATTAGTTAATGATGGAAATTCAAAAGTTAATATTAGTGTGAATGCAACTCAATTATGGGATTCAGTTATTGGAGCTTCTGATAATTTCATGGCTAAAATAAGAGCTTATGCTGGGAATGCAAGTTGGGCGAATGTTGATTGGTTCCAACTTCCTTCAATTACTGGAGCTGTTGTTGTTGCAAGTGACCTGAATTATAGCGAGGGTTCAGATGGATTAGATACAGATATTTTGTTAACTGTTCCTATAAACGAAGCTCCTGGAAACAGAACTTCAGTAATAAATTTCAGGGCAGAGTTATCTGAATAAAAGCGCCTTTTTAAAAAAAAGATGCAGGCAAAAAACCAAACAAAAATGGAAAACAAAAAAACAAAAGGAATGAAATGGAAATACAAAAAGCTTATAAATAACGATAACTTAATGTTATCAACTGATAACAAAATATTATCAAAATAAAATGGAAACAAAATTAAAAATAATAACAGAACTTGAAAAAAAACCAAAGGGGGTTCATTTGAGAGAACTTTCTCGATTAGTTAAAACTGGGCTCCCAAATGTTAAAAGATTTATTGATATCCTTGAGAAAGAGAAAGTTATAAGAAAACAAAAGGAAGCAAATCTTCTTAAACTTTATTTAAGGGAAGGTCAAACTACTCTCGCTTATTTAAAACAAACAAATAATGAGAAATTTAATTTATTGCCTGTTAAAGTGCAGAATGCATTAATTGAATTTTTGGATGAATTGGAAATTAAACCTTTAATTACATTAATTTTTGGTTCTTATGTTAAGGGAAATTATAACATCCAATCTGATATTGATGTTTTACTTGTATTTCAAAAATTGGAAAATGTAAAAGAGATAGAGAATACTGCAAGAAGAATAAGTATGAGGACAGGTACTAAAATTAGTCCAATTTATCTTGAATACAAGAATTTTGAAAAAAACTTTTTAGATAAGAATCATGATTTTTCAAAAGAGATAAGACAGGATGTAATTATTATAAATGGCGGGGAGTTTTTTTATTCTTTATTGTGGAGGTTTTTGTCCTGATGAAAATTAAAATTAATAAATTAATTGAAAGCGAAGAATATTGCAGTGATGTTTTTAATTTTTTTATAAAAAAAGGAATTATTAAAAGAACAAATCCCGAGTTATTTGAAAAATATTTAAATAAATCTTTGAATAATCTTGAATTTGGGAATTTTATTTTGTCAGAACATAAATTTTCTATTAAAAGAAAATTAAGAAAGAAATCATTTTATGATTGGTGTGTTGTGATTTATTATTACTCTCTTTATCATGCTATTTTAGCTTTAATTTCTAAAGCAGGTTTTGAGTCTAAAAATCATCTTGCCTCAATTTCTGCATTAACTTTATTTTATTATCATAAAAGAAATGTTTTAAAAAAAGAGGAGATACAATTTATTATAAATAATATTAATTTAAAAAGCGAAGATATAGAGTTTTTATTTAATTCTAAGGAGATTAGAGAAAAAGCAAGTTATAGGGTTGATGAAACCTTTGGTTTACTTTTAGCTAAGAATTCTCAAGGTAAAACTGTTGAGATAGTCAATAAAATTAAAGACATATTAAAAGGGTGACACAATGAAAACAAAAATATTGATATTTATTGGATTGCAGATATTATTACTTGGAGGTATATTCTTATTTGTATATTTATCTGCACCTAAATTAGAATATCCTGTTAATGGAGAAGTAATAAATGAAGATTTTGT
>JBAYNB010000099.1:0-2997 GCA_041679005.1 Candidatus Pacearchaeota archaeon | reverse complement strand
AGTGATGAGTGTAATGCTTGTAAGTTTATTATTAATTAGTTCTATTGGATTAGTTAGTGCTGGATTAAAAGATTGGTTTGGATTTGGAGATGAAAATGTTAATTTAGAAGGAGAGCTTGCTGAAAGTGCAATTGCAAGACTAGCAATCTCAGATACTTCTGCACCTAATGTTACTTATGTGAGTGATGTTAAAAGTGATAGTGGGTTAGACCCTAGTGTTAATGTTGTTAAACTTAAATCAAAAACAGGTACAGGAGAAACTTTACTGAGTTTCTGGTTTGTTGCTCAACAAGGTTCAGGAGGAAGTGCAGGAGACCTTACTCTTCCAGGAAGTAGTGCAAGAGCTTATTTAAATAGAAGTTTAGAAACAACAAGAGCTTCTACATCTTGTACACGTGTAGCAGAAGTAAGTTGTGGGGGAGGAATTTATTGTCCTGGTACTGGAACTGGAATGAATTATTCTTGTGTTGTTCCTGCAAAATATTATGATTCAAATGGGACATGGAGTATTAATGTTAGTGTAAAGACAGCTACAAGTAATTATGGGTATAATCTTACTAAAACTTTTAATATAACTTCAACTTTTGCAGCATATGCTCATACTAAATCTTTGAATTGGACAAATAATCCTTTGAATGCAGGTTCAACTAATGTTTATTCTGATGAAAATATAACTATTGAAAATAATGGGAATGTTCCTTATTCAAAAGTTGAAGTAAATGCTACCATCTTAAATGGAACAGGTTCTAACACAGGTCAGAAAGCACAGTATATTCCAAGTAATAGATTTAATGCTTATGCTTGTATAGTTAATCCTGGAGTTGCTTTAACAACAGATGATTATGTTTCAGTAGATAAATTTGTTGCACCAAGGGCAACAAGTGATGCAGGACTTAATTCAAGTTTAGGTTTTTGTGTGACTTCATTAGCTAATACTCCTACTGCATTAAGTTCACAGTTATATAATAGTTCAAGAGCATGGGAGCTTAGATTAATTTCATCATAAAAATGAAAAACAAATTAATAATCGGATTTTGCATAATAAGTTTAGTTTTAACTTTAAACTTGGTTTTAGGTTTTACTCCTCTTGCAGGCTATAGTTCAGATACTCCTTTAAATGTTTATCCTGGAGAAGAGAGAGAGGTTCTTATTAAAATATATCCTGCTCCTGAGGAAGGAACTGTTAGTGTTGAAGGAACAATGATTGAAGGGATGGAAATAGCTTCAATAACTGATGCAAGTAATATTTATGAGTCTCCTCAAACTACTGGAGGAGAAGTACATCTTAAAATAAAAATCCCTTCAGATGCTCTAGTTGGTTCAGAATATAAGGTTGTAACTAGATTCGTTGATAAAACTCCTCAAACTTCTACTGGAGGAACTGTTGGATTTAATGTTGAGGCAACAAATAGTTTTAAAGTGATTGTTGTAGAAAAACCTAAGACAATTCCTGGAACAGAATCTAAAGGTATTATCTGGCAAACATTAGTGGTTCTTATTATAATTGCAATAATATTAATAGCTTATTTTATGTTTAAAAAGAAGAGATAGTTAGAAGAATTTTTAAATACGATTTATTTATTTGTTTTATGAGAGAATTATTTAAATTTATCTTGTTATTATCTTTGTTCTCAGTTGTTTTTTTAAATTTTGTTAGTGCATTTGGAGTAGGTCTTGCTTATAATTCTCAGGACCCTTTAAGACTCTTTCCTGGGGAAAGCAGAGATATTCAGATTAAATTACAAAGCTCTATTAATGAAGGAGATTTAATTATCTCTCCGGAGATTTTAGAAGGTTATGATATTGCTCGAATAATAGATAATTCAAAAGAGTACAAGGTAATTTCTAATCAACCTATTGGGGCAGTAATAAATTTAAGAGTAAGCATACCAGCTAATTCTAGTATTGGGGAAAAATATAGTGTTGAATTGGTTTGTAAAGACATTACTAAAAGAGATAGTGGAATGATCGGAGTTAGTAGTTCAATAACTTCTTCTTTTAGTATTTTAGTTGTAGAAAAATCTGAATCAAAAGTCTCTACATCTGAAAAAACTCCTAGTGAAAATCTTAATCTGTTTTGGTGGATGTTAATAATTGTTATTATGCTTGCAATAATCCTAGTAACTTATCTTTTTGTTAGAAAAAGAGACTGATATTATTTAATAAATAAATTAGTTAATATTATAAATAAGTTTTTCTCATTATTAATTAAATCAAATAAAAATAATAACAACACCCCATGAAACTTGCAGTATTATTTCCCGACAATCTTTCTTTAAAGAGAAAGCTTGAACAAAGAATAACTTTTGCGACAGCAAAAAAATCAAAGATTTTTGGCTCCAGAAAATCTAACGATCTTCTTGGAAAAGTTAAATCAAAATCAAATAAAAATAATAACAACACCCCATGAAACTAGCCGTATTATTTTCCGGAGGAAAAGATTCATGTTTAGCGGCTCATCTTGCTAAAATTAATGGACATTTGATTTCTTGTTTAATTAGTATAAAGAGTAAAAATAAAGAGAGCTTTATGTTTCACACCCCGTCTATAACTCAAGTTAAAAAACAAGCTGAGACTATGAATCTCCCTTTAATCATAGTTGAAACTAAAGGAAAAAAAGAAGAAGAACTTTTAGATTTAGAAAAGGCAATAAAGCAGGCAATAAAAAAACATAAAATTGAGGGAGTTGTTACAGGAGCAGTTGAGAGTGTTTATCAGGCTTCAAGAATTCAAGTAATTTGTAATAAACTAAACATTGAGTGTTTTAATCCATTATGGCAAAAAAATCAATTTGAACTGCTTGAAGAACTTATTAAAAACAAATTTGAAGTAATTTTAACAGGAGTTTTTGCTTATCCCTTTGATAAAAAATGGCTCGGAAGAAAGATTGATAAAGATTTTATTGAAGAAATTAAAAAATTGAATGAAAAATATAAAATAAATCCTGCAGGAGAAGGAGGAGAATTTGAAAGCTTTGTTTTAAACTGCCCTTTATTT
>JBAYNB010000098.1:0-3029 GCA_041679005.1 Candidatus Pacearchaeota archaeon | reverse complement strand
GAAGTCATAGATGAAGGGGTTGCAAAGAGAAATTCTAAGGGAAAATATTCTATCCTTCCGTTTTATGTAAAACAAATTCTAGATAAATTAGAAAAAAAGAAAGATGGATGAAAAACTTTTAACAAAAGCTAAAATAAATTTGCATGAGGGTTTCATAGAGTTAGAGGGGACAGAAGAATTCGTTCAAAGAAATATAAACTCTTTTAAAGATTTAACAAAAAACATTGATTCAATAAAATCTACTCCTAATAAGAATCCTATCCAAAAAGAAATATTGATAAATCAATCAGATAAAATAAAAAAACCAAGCTTACCTAACAAAGAAATAAAAGAAGAACCATTTAGCATTCAATCTGAATCAAATATTCCGGCTTTAAAGGAATATATAAAATCAAAAGCTCCTTTCAGCAATTGGGAGAAAATAGTTGTAATTGGAGATTATATAATAGATAGTCTAAAAAAAGATTTTTTTACTGAAGGGCAAATAAGTTATGCCTTCAAAAATATGGGTTTCCAAAGACCAAAGGCATTTCATCAAATGTTTCTAGATATAAAAAATAGTAAAAAAGCATGGATTACTCCAGGCATAGAAAAAGATAGTTGGAAACTTACTGCTTTGGGCGAAGATTTTGTAAGATTAGAATTACCTAGTAAAGATTCAAATAAAATAATTTCTAAAGAGTAAGAATAATATGGTTCTTTTAAAAAAACAAATTAATATATTAAATAGTGAAATTCATAAATGGGTTAATCGAAAGGATAACTTTGGTTCATTGAGTAAAACAGAACAAACTAAATATCTCTCTTACTTTTTTGTCAAAATACTAAATGTTTCAGTATTTAATAATCAAGATATTGCTTCTTTATTCATAAATGTGGGGGTAGATTCTCCTAGTAATTTAAGAGATTTGTTAAATAAACTTAAAGAAAAAAATATTTTGATTCCTGCAGGTAATGATTTTTCTTTTCATAGAAATGCAATTGCTGAGCTGGATTTGGAATTTGTGTCTAGTATCTCTTCAACAAATAAATTAATGGCCTCTAAGTTAAGAGAACTAAAGATTCATCCAGAAATAATTGGGACTAGTGAAAAACTATTCAACGATGGCTATTATAGTGATGCTATCTTTAACGCATTCAAAAAAATTGAGATATTAGTTAAGAAGAAATCCGGGATTAATAATCTAACAGGGCATCCACTTATGCAAAAAGTTTTTAGTGTTAATTCTCCAATATTAAAATTTAATAATCTAATTTCTCAAACGGACAAGGACGAACAACAGGGATTGATGGAGTTATTTGCCGGAGCTATGTTAGGCATAAGAAATCCTAAGGCACATGAAGAAATTATACAAAAAGACCTAATTAGAACATTAGAATATTTATCTTTTGCAAGTTTATTATGTAGAAAGCTAGATGAAACAATAAAGATTTAATCTTTATTATCCTAGAACTAAGAACATAGCTTTAATTATTAATTATCTTTTTTGTCTCTTTCTTTTTGCCTTACCTACTATTGCGGGTTTATAATTTTCATTCTTTTTCCTTACCATTCCACCACCTCTCCTTCCCAACAATCACACTATCTAAAACACTTATCCCTATTTCCTCCCCTGCATTTGTTAATTTCTCAGTTATCTCCAAATCCTCGTTGCTCGGACTTGGATCACCGCTTGGATGATTATGCACAAGGATTATCTTTGATGCACTATTCTTTATTGCGGGTTTGAAAACTTCCCTCGGGTGGATGATACTGGCATCAAGGATGCCTTTGCTGATTAATTGTTCATTGATGATGTTGTTTTTTGTGTCGAGCATTAAAATATAAAAATGTTCTTCTTTTTTGTCCTTTAGTCTTTCATGAAAATAATTGAAAACATCTTCGGCACAGGTTATCTTTTTTATTGGATGTTTTGATTGGTTAATTCTTTTTTGTATTTCTGCAATTGTTAGTATTTGCATTGCTTTACTTGGACCAATTCCTTTTATTTCTTGTAATTCTTTTAGACTGCATTCGAAAAGCTTGTTCAAACCATACTCAGCAATTAATCTATTGCTCATATCAATAACATTTTCTCCTTTTGTTCCTGTTCGCAACAGAATTGCGAACAATTCTGCATCACTTAGGGCTTCTGGGCCTAACTTAAGAAAACGCTCTCTGGGTCTATTTTGTTTTGGAAAATCTAGGATTTTCATGAGGTCTTTATATTATTTTTATAATATTTAGGATGAAATAATAAAATTAAATAAGATTATATATTTTATGGGAAATCAAAAGTTAGGGCCTATAGAAAGGTTTATATATTAAAACGTATAGTAAAATACTATAGGAAAATGGTACATTATGAAGAAGAAAGTGCAAGTTATCCAGAATCTCCTTACTTCATAATTAAGGTTTATGCTCCAAAATTTTATTTAAAGGGACATCGGGATGAATATTCGGAAAAAATTTTAGAATCTAAAAAAATAGACCTTTCAGAGTATTTTAGAGAGATAATGATCTCTATGATAAATAATTTGGTTACGGAAAACAAAATAGATTCTCCTAATTTAATTGTGATTGCACCAAATAGCCATGGAGGATACTCTCCAACTTTAAGAAGTCTTGGTAAATTATTTGCAACAAAATTTCGGGGATGCAAATTTGAAGAGGTGGTTATATCTATAGATCCGCAAAGAAAAAATGTTGGAAGTCAAGATTTAAATTCAAGGTTTAATAAAGTGAAGGGCCATTTTTCCTTGTCCAGACCTCTGCTAAATTCGGAAAAAAAGATTCTTGTTTTTGATGATACTAAAGTAAGTGGGGGCTCTCTTTTAGAAATAGAAAAAGTATTAAAAGATGGCGGTGCTGAAAAAGTCAACCATATTTGTTTGTCGATTAGTAGAAATAAAGATATTTTTCCATTGTAAAGGAGATAAAATATGAACCGAGAAGAAATAAAAAATTGGATGAAGATATGTAAAGTGAAAGGTTTAGGCTCTAGTAAAATGTTAAGATTGTTAGGGCTATTTGGTAATTTTAAGCTTCT
>JBAYNB010000097.1:0-3037 GCA_041679005.1 Candidatus Pacearchaeota archaeon | reverse complement strand
ATTAAATTTTTAAGGTTAATAAAGGTTTTCTTGCTTTGAAATATACTTTGATACTTTGATTTACCAATAATACCTAAATTTTTCTAGCTTTGATTATAAATAACCTAAAATAAAATAACAAAATATGGAAAAGAAAAGTAATTCAGGTTAGGCTTGTCTTCCTGAATTTATTGTTAATCTAGCAAATTAAAAGCTTATTTTTCAGAATAATAATCATTATTAAAGAGGAAAAGTTCAAAATAATGAGTAAAAATGCAAGGAATTAAAAAAATAAATGAAGGTGAATTAGGAACAAGACCTAATTGGGATGAATGGTATATGCATATAATAATTGGTATGACTTCTCGTTCTTCATGTCATCATGTCCGTTCTGCATCAATAGTTGTTTCAAATAAACAAATTGTAGGAGAAGGATATAATGGAGCCCCTTCTAGAATAGAAAAAAATTGTATGGAGACAGGGTGTAGAAAAGAAAATAAGGGATTAACTTATCACGATTCCCTTAATTCTGGAGAGTGTATTGGAGTTCATTCAGAAATGAATGCACTTGGACATTTATCAAAAATAGACAACAAGGAGATTACTCTTTACACAACAGTCTTTCCTTGTCATACTTGTGCAAAAAATCTATTATCTTATAATATTAAAAAAATAGTTTTTAGAAGGTATTATTCTGAAAAAGAGATACAATCAACATTAGAGTTATTACAAGAAGCAGGAGTAGAAATATGTCAATTAGAACTTTCTCCTGAAAGATATATAGATATTGCATTTAATTTTAAAAATAAAAATATTAAATTTGATGTTTGGTCTCCTGAAGAAAAAACTAGAATAGAGAATTTATTTGCAAAACCAGAAATTGAAATAAATACTGATTTTAAGGAATTAAAACTAGGAAAATATCAGCATTTTAAAGGACAATTTTATGAAGTCCTTGGAGTTGCAAAACATTCAGAAACTTTAGAAGAGTTTGTTGTTTACAAAGCACTTTATGAAAACGAAAAGGTAAGCAAAAATTCTTTATGGATAAGGCCAAAATCTATGTTTTTAGGTGAAAAAGAATTACCAGATGGAACAAAGGTTCCAAGATTTAGATATGTTGGAGATTAAAACTTTTTAAATTTTCTAAATCCCCAATACCCTAACTTCTTCAGAATATTTTTTCATTAACTCTGCGATTTCCTGAATTTCCTCTTTTGTTTTAGGAACCATTTTTTCATATTTAGGGTCAAGGGTTTTCTTTGGAATAAACTGTTGGATTGTATATAATCGCACTTTTTCTTTTCCATTATTTGAAACCCATTTTCCAATTTCTTCAAAATCTTGCATTGTAAAAAAAGGAAGAACAGTAGTTCTGAATTCATAAACAGGGAATTTCTTTACAATCTCAATACTCTTATCAATTTTTTCTAACAATCTTTCATCAGCAGAATTAGTTATTCTAAGATAATCTTCTCTTGAAGATTTTATATCCATTGCAACATAATCAACAAATCCTTTTTCTAATAATCTATTAATCATCTCAGGATTGCTTCCATTTGTATCAATTTTTATATTTAATCCTAATTCTTTAAGTTTTTTTACAAATTCAGGCAAATCTTCTTGAAGGGTTGGTTCTCCTCCAGAAATACAAATACTTCTATACCATCCTCCCTGAACCTTTACCTTTAAATCCTTGAATAATTTATCTAAATCAAGTTCACTTGTAGGTCCATTAATTAACTCAGGGTTATGACAAAACCCACACCTAAAATTACATTTGGGTGTAAATAAAATCTGCCCAAATTTCTTTGGGTAATCAATAGATGTTTCTTGTCTAAAAGCAATTTTCATTTTGATAGGTTAATACTTTCACTGTTTAGATAGCTTATTTAATTTTTATAATTTAATATTTAAAGATATAATAAATGCTTTTAATTTTCTTTAAGCTTTTTTTAAAATATTGATGTGGGTTGGTTTATTTATCTTAGAGAATCAATTTGTGAACACTAAATTATATTCTGGAAGTTTTTCATTTATAGCATCTTCTATTTCTTCTTGTTTTATCATGTTCTCTTCTCCAAATGCAGGACCAACATGACAAACTCCTTCACCACATGCTTCTTTTGATTTTGCACCATATTCTGCAGTTTTTTTCCAGTAATCTTTTTTACCTGCAACAACCACTGTAGGAACACTGTCTAAAGGAACACCGTACCTTGCAGCTTCTAATAATCCTTCAGAAGTTTCATCATCAAGATAATGAATTTTAAAATTAATTTTTTCTTCAAATCCTAATCTTTTTATTTGATTTGTGATATGCTGTGCTACTTTCTTGCAATTAGGACAATCATGCTTTGCAAATTCCATTATTGTTAATTTGTTTGGAGTAGTTGGAGCATAAAGCCAAGTCATATCTCTTCCATTTGCACCAGCATAAAATTTTTCAGCTTTTTTTCTGTCTTCATTAATCTGAATCTGGGAAGAATTCCATTTTTTAATTCCACTATAATAACCAACAACCCTTGTAACTGGGTTTAATGTTTTTAAGTCAACAGTTTCTTCAGAACTATTAAAACAATTAGGATTTGTGCATAATTCTTTTTCTCCAGCCATAATAATATTACATCTATTACATTCAGTATATGTAGGAGAAAAAACAAGTTGAGAACATCTTGTATTTTCAAGTGTTGTTTTAACTAAGAAGGTTATTGCCTCTTTATCTGGTCTTTGTTCTCCTATCCATGCATGAATAATTGCTCCAGATTCAATCATATCATGGAATTTGCTCTGCCCAACAATTCTATCAATCATTCCAACATCAGCACCAGGTGCAAAATGAACTGAATTTGTATAATAAGGATTTTCTTCTGTTCCTTTTACAATTTTTTTTGCTTGACTATATTTTTCTCTATCAAGAACAGCAAGCCTTCTTGTTGTAGACTCTGCAGGTGTTTCTTCAATTGTGAATTTTAATCCTGTTTTTTTCTTAAACTGATGTATTTTTTGATACATAAATGCAATTATCTTTAATCCTGTTTCATAAGCTTCTTCGCTT
>JBAYNB010000096.1:0-3074 GCA_041679005.1 Candidatus Pacearchaeota archaeon | reverse complement strand
CTAATAATCCCAAATGACCTATTGCGTTCATCATAATACATACTTCCTTCAATATTTATAACGTTTCTTGGGATTAATGTTTTCTTTTCCATGTTGGTGTAAACATCAACTCTTTTACACCTTCTATGAATGGCCTTGATTATTATCAATAAAAAGAGTAGTTAAACTAATTGATAGAAAGATTGGTGAAAATACACAAAAACATTTAATAAGTGAAAAATCCACCAAGTATTATCAAAAGAAGGTAACATGGACGAAAAGGATAATTTAATCTTATTCGAGCTTTTGCAAGATTGCAGACAGCCAATTTCTAAGATAGCTAAAGCTGTTAGACTACCTCAACAAACAGTGAGTTATAGAATAGCCAAACTCGAGAAAAATAAAACAATTAAGAAATATACAATTAATGTTGACTATCAAAAATTAGGACTCAATAGACATTCTCTTTATTTAGATTTGAGAGGGATTAAAGCAGAAAAAGTTAATGAATATTTGAAAACTATAATTGATATTGATGAAGTTAGTTGTTGTTACATGTTACATAATGCAAGTATGTGGAAAATTTATGTTTCTGTTTGGACTAAGACCATCGGAAGATACGATGAGATTCAAACAAAAATAATAACTAAATTTAGAAAATATATTAAAAATTATCTTTCTTTTCAAGGATTTAGGTCTTATACTTATTTTGCTAAAAGATTGAATCCTAGAAAAAAAGCAAGGATAGACATTAAAGAAAAGATGGATGAAATTCAATTAGAAAAAATTGAGTGGGATATAATTAAAATTCTTAAGAACAATTCAAAAACTTCTGTTGTAGATATAGCCCATAAACTAAAAACAAATGTTAATAATATTATTAGAAAAATAGACTCTTTAAAGAAAAGAGAAATAATTGAACGAGCTTATCCTATTCTTGATATGAAAAAAGTAGGTTATACTGAATATACTTTTATTTCTAGGATAGACCCTTCTTATGATAAAAAGATAAATGAATTCATTGAGTTTACAAAAAAAGACCCTCGATTTGTTATTGTTATCAAGGCAGTAGGTTATGTTAATCTTTATTATGCTTTCTTATCAAAAGACCACGAAGAATTAGGAGAAATAACTCATAAAATTGAAGAAATCTTCGGCGATGGATTAATAGAAACTCATAAGATTGAAGTAGATAATATGATTAGTTGAGCATAATTGATATTTATAAAACCCTTTAGATTAAATATTTCATGACAGACACAGCATTAACATTATTTGGATTACAATTATTACTTAATTTACTATATTTATTTTTTAGAAAGATAGCAGATAATGAAGAATTTGATTTTTGGGCTATTCTTACCAACATGGTTTTTACTTTAATAGAATTAATTTCTATCAAAATAATTTAATTCTTAAACAACTCCAAACATTCTTCTCTCATAAATCTACCCTTAATTTTTATTCTATCTCCACCACAATGATTAAGTTCTTTGTCGGTGATATTAATTTCTTTAAATTTATATTTAATAGCATCTTTTACAGAACATCCATAAATAATTTTAGAAACATTAGTTATCCAAGCCATATAAAAACACATTGGACAGGGTTCGCAAGTTGTGTAAAGAGTGCATCCTCTTAAATTTCTATTTTTAAGAATATTAGTCGCTTTAATTATCGCCTGACTCTCGGCATGAAATCTAGCATCTCCGATAGGTCTTTTTCCCGCTTTAGAAATAATTTTATTGTCTTTAATGATTACAGCACCAAAATGATGATTGTTCTTTTTAGCATCATTAATTGCTTCAAGCATAAATTCCTCTTCTTTCATAATAAGGTTAGTAAACTGACATATAAAAAGGTTTTTAGAAAGACTTAAATCTACTCCTCTACTGAATAAATTATGGTAAGTATGTCTGAAGCAGAAACAAGAAAGAAAATAATTGACCCGATTCTAGAAAGAGTTGGTTGGAAGATTGGAGGACATTATGTTAAAGAAGAAATTAATCCAATTAAATCTAATTTTAAGACAAAAGAATTTAAATTAAATGAAGGGGACATTGAACGAGGAGTTGACCGATTTATAGATTATCTTCTTTTAGACGAAGATAGAAGTCCGCTTGCAATAATTGAATCAAAGAAAACATCTGTTGATATAGAAAAAGGGGAAATTCAAGCTAGAACTTATAGAGAAGATATTGAAAAACAAATCGGCATAAAAATACCTATTTTTTTAACAAATGGTCATAAATGGTATTATGTTGATGATTTAGATAGAAGAAGACAAATTTTACTGCCTTTTAATCAAAAGGATCTTCATCGAATAACAAGTTTGATGAAGAAAAGGAAAGACCCTGCGAATGTAAAAATAAATGGTAAGATTGTTGACAGAATCCGTGGTAGAGAGGCAGTAAAAATAGTTTTAGAACATTTTTCAAAGGGGCACCGAGAAGCATTGATTAATATGGCTACAGGTACAGGAAAAACTAGGGTCGCAATGGCGATAATAGATGGACTAATTAAAGCAGAATATATTCAAAAAGTTTTATTTGTAGTAGATAGAATTTCTTTAGGAAATCAGGCTAAAGAAAAAGGATTTAAAAAATTCTTTCCCGATAGCCCGGTTTGTGAACTAAACGAAGAAGGTTATTCTGATACAGCGAGATTTTATGTTTCCACTATTCAAACTTTAATGTCCCCACAAAAACCAAGGGGTAAATTTTATGAAAAATTTGGTTCAGGAGCATTTGATTTAGTAATTTTCGATGAAGCACATAGGTCTTATTATGATAAGAATAATGATATTTTAAAATATTTTGATGCATTAAAGATTGGATTAACTGCAACACCTTCTTCTGAAGATAGTAAAGATACTTTTGATTTGTTTAATTGTGAAAAAGGAAAACCAACTGTAAAATATGATTATTGGGATGCTGTAAATGATAAAGTTCTTGCTCCGTATGTTGCAGATATAATTGAAACCAAAGTTTTGTCTTTAGGTATTGAAGGTAAGAAATTAAGTAAAGAGTTACAACAAGCACTGAAAGAACAAGAAGAGAATCCTGAAAAAACAGAACTTCCAGGGTCCAAATTTG
>JBAYNB010000095.1:0-3088 GCA_041679005.1 Candidatus Pacearchaeota archaeon | reverse complement strand
TATTCTATTTTTACCTATTCTTGTTTCTCCTTGACCCATAGTGTATTGCCAACTTGGAGAATGTATTTCAAAGTCTTTATAATATTCTCTTATAGTAGGACAATCATTATAAGAAAGAATAAAACCGCCCTTATGATTTTTTAATAAATCTCTTAAAACTTCATGTTTAAATCCTTTGTGATGAACAGGAATATTTCTCATAGGATAAATTCCCTTAAACATTTTGCTGTCTTCTCCTATATAATAAGGAGGGTCACAATAAAGAAATTCATTAGGATTATTTTTTATTGTGTCTTGAAAGTCTGCACATTCTACTTTAAGATTTTTTGGGTCAAAATCTCTAATTCTTTCAATTATTTTTTTATACCTATTTTCTTTTAGATAAATATCTGAACTCCAACCCATAAAACCAGGTCCATAGGATAAATTAAAATTATAAACATAATAAACAGCAAGAGTCAAAGGGTCTAAATTTACTATTTCTTCCTTTTTAGCTTTTCCAATTTTTGTTTTCCAAACATTAGTTAATATCTTTCTTATTCTTTCAAATTCTTCTTTATTTGGTTTTAATTTTTTTAATTCTTCGTAAAGTAGTTTTGGTTGTTCTATTTGAAATTTCCAATAATTACAAAGAATATCAAAAATTTCATAACCTCTAACTTCTAAATCTAAATATTTACTCATAGCTATTTCAATGGAACCCCCTCCAAAAAAAGGTGAAATAACTCTTTTAATGTTATCAGGCAATAATTCTATAACATGACCTACTGCTAAAGTTTTACCCCCTGCATATCTAATAGGAGAGCAAGGGACTCGTTTATATTTATTCATGCTTTTAGGATAATTTTTACTTAAGATTGTTTTTAAGAAAGCTTCTTTCTTCTCTTTTAATGTATTGGTCTCTTCTTTTCTTTTATTAGAATACTCAAATAATTTCATCTCTTTTTCCATTTTTTTAATAATTTTTATCTATATTTAAATTCTTGTGCAATTCATTTTAATCTTAGATAAAACCTATTTATAGTTATTATAGGCTTGGATTCTTTCTCTGTCAAGCCATTACTAATGCTATCTCCGAGATTATTAAATGTTTTATCCCAGAAAGTTAAGTGTCTTTTTACAGCTTTTTTAGTTTTAGGAGAAGTAATAATTTTTTTAATTTTTTTCAATTCTCTGTGTAATTGTTTTTTATTCATTTTGTTTTAATCTTGCTTTTATAACTTTAATATTACACTCCTCACAGCATAAACCTTCTGCTAATGGAGAAGCATTATTTCCATAACCAATAAAAATCTTTTTACATAAAATGCAAGTATGCTCTTCATCTGATTTCATTTTCTCCTTATGCTGTTTTATTATTTTATTGAATCTCATTTGAATATTAAAATCATATTCCGTATTTCAATATTGTTATGATAAGTCATAATATTACAATCTATTTTCATCTCTGATTTTTTTCATTATTTCTCCATACTCCTCTAATAAGCTTTCTTGGTCAATTTTATCAGTAGGTTTTCCATCCTTACCAATTACACTCGAAACAATTATAGGTTTTCCTGTTTGAGAACTAAATTCTTTTCTCATAAAGAGTTTCATAAAGTCTTTCCATGCTTCTTCATTTAATAGTTGTCCACATCTTGAACAAAATTTATTTTTAAAGTCGTTAGGTTCTTCACATCTGAAACAAATTATAGGTTTTAAAGGATTAATCTTATTTTCATCTTTTTTTACAAATCCCGCATCAGCTAAAAGTCTATTATCTAATTCCTTCTCTCCTATATGAACATAAACTCCAGGCATATCTGAATCTTTTGCCCAACCTGCAAAAACTCTCAAATATTCTTCTGTATAATTATTTTTAGCCAATTCAGTTATTCTACTATGTCTAAATGAATGAGGATGAATATTTTTCTTTATACCTGCTCGTTTAACAGCTCCTGCAACTATTTTATAAGCTGTTTGAGAAGTTATAGGATTACCATAATAAGTTCTTAGAGAAATAAACACTTCTTTCTCAACATTTTTATTTTCAGCATAATTAGGATGCTCATTTAACCACTGCTTTAAAACTGGTGCAGATTGAACTAATCTAATTTTCCTCTGTCCTGTTTTTCCTTCAACATTTACTTTACACCCAAACTCATCCCAAGTTATATCTTTTATTCTTATTCCAATACACTCACTGATTCTGGTTCCACTTTCATATAAGACTTGAAGAAAACATCTGTCTCTTAAACATAAAGCATTATTAATCACTTTAGCCATTTCATCTTTAGTAATTATTTCACTATCTTGAATATATCTTCTCTCTCCTCTTGACTTAGCTTCTAGCCAACTAACAGACTTAGGAAACACTTTTTCTTTTCCTACAATCTTACAGCCATTTAGCCACCAGTAGAAGTATTTTATATTAATCTTATAATAATCTCTAGTTCTAGGACTCCATTCGTTTACTTTAACTTTGTGCTTAATATCATTTGAATAAGTTATAAATTTTTTCTTAGTTTTCCAACCATTAGCAATAAAATTCTCAACATCTCTCTTTGTTACCTTTTTAGCATCTTTTTTTACAAAATCAAAAAAATATCTTAAAGTTTTTACTTTACCATAAACACTAGTTAAGGTATCATTTTTTGAAATAGAGTAAGAAGCATATTGTTTTAAGTATTTTTTATTTATTCCTGCTTTCTCAATATTAATGTCAACTCCTCTTTGCATTCTTTCTTTTGTTAACTCTAAAAAACTTTTATTAACATTACTGCCTTCAACTGAACTTATACTAAATTTTGTCATAATTTTTTATAAAATCTATCGTATTTAAGGATTGTTATAAATTCTAACATATTAGTATATACTAGGGGTAAACACTCCTGAGAAAAACAAACCTTATTATTTTGAAGCAAAGGAATTTTTAAGTAAGATTGAAAATCAGAGTGTTTATATTTTAAGAGATAATGAAGATATTGATAAGTATGAAAGAAAACTAAGATATATTTTTTATGAAGATGAACTAGTAAATGTACTCATTTTACAAAGAGGGTTAGCAACTAGTTTTATGCTTGAAAATTTAAAATATGAAGAAAAATTA
>JBAYNB010000094.1:0-3108 GCA_041679005.1 Candidatus Pacearchaeota archaeon | reverse complement strand
TATGAATCTTTGGTATAGAATTATTTTTCTTTATTATTTCTGGAATTTTGTCCCTTACTAATTTTTCTGACATTTTGAGCTCTTTAGAATTCATCTCGTTTTAGCATTTTTTATTTAATTATTTTTAGTAAAATTCTAAAACTCGCCAACAACTTCTTGGATAAATCCTTTTCTTTTAAGCCAGTCTATTTGTGCAGGGGTGTACTTAAATAAAACATCTCCTCTTGTGTCCATGTCAAACTCCCATGGTTCTACAATTACTGTGTCTCCAGGTCTTAACCAGAGTTTTCTTCTTAATGCTCCTGGAATTCTGCAGTTTCTCTGTTTTCCATCAAAGCATTTGACAATCATTCTGTTTGCTCCAACTCTTTGGTCTATAACTCCTAAGACTTCATTGTTTCTTGGAGTTTTGACTCTAGTAAAAACTTGCTCTTGTTGTTCTCCTTTAACAGGTTGTTTGTTTTTCTTAGATTTATCTTTAAACTTAGTGAATGCCATAATAAATAATGTTTAATTTAGTTTAAAAATCCTTCGTGATTTTTAAGCCACAAAAATTTTCAATTTTTGATGTTTAAAAAGACTTTTATTATTAATTAAATTATTTAGAAAGGTGTTTAGCTAGTTTTCCAATCCCGATTCCAGACACTTCACATATTAAGGATAATAATCCTCCACTTATGGCTCCGGTTGTAATATCCACTACATGGCCAAATCCTTCATTAGTGTCTCCACCAAACTCTTTATGATATCTTTCAATCTCAATAGATCCTCCTAACATCATACTTAAGATAGGCACTCCAATATTTGTTGAATAATTTATTAATTTTGGAGATTCAAAGAATTCTTCACAAAATCCTGCTCCAAATGAAATTGCTGCTATGCCTCCATATTTTGCATAATATTTCCAATTCATATTGTTTAATGATTGTTTAAGCTTTTAAATAAATCGTTAATTAATTATATATAAATTTATAACAGAATTAAAGCCACAGGAATTCTGTCAATGGTAATTATCCCTTCAGGTTTTATTATGCCCGCTTTTAATGCACAATCAACTGACTCTTTTCCTACAATATTAAATGTAGCATCTTCTTTTCTCATATCTTCTAGGATTTCAATGACTTCTTTTTTTTCTTTTTCCTCTCCTTCAAAAAAACCAGGTCTAATCTCTATTTGTCTTTTCCCTTCTTCAAATTTTTTGCCTATTAGATTTGTATCACATAGTGTGACTATTTTTCTATAGGACTCGTGTATTTTTATCTGCATGTTCTACTTTTAGAATTGATTTACTTTTTCTATGTTCTTTTATCTTAATTACCTTTAAATTTAAAAAAATTAAATAAAAATAAAAATTTACTTTATTCCGCCCATTCTGCAAACTGTTGTTCCGCAAGTAGGGCATTTTCCTTTTGCAATCTTAGTTCCTTTTGCAGTTAAAGATTCTTTTGGGTCTTTAATTATTACCTTTTTCTTGCATTTTACGCAGTATCCTTCTGTTGCCATGTTTTACCTCCTTATGGTGTTTTAAATCTATTAAGATTTATATTTTTATAATATTTTTTGTGCTTTTAAACTTATTTGTTGTGAAAAATTAGCATAATGATTATAAATAATAGATTTTTTTGTTTAAAATGCCTACTGACCCTACTGGACCAAAAGATAATCCAATAGAAATATTGGGTGCTCATGCAGATAATTTTTTAGAAAGCATACAATCAGAACAATTCCATAGGATTAGAGAACAAAAACATATTCAGTTTTTAGAAAAACAGTTAAAGAATTTATCTTTGGAACAACAGAAAATCTATATGGGGGGCTATTTTGATAACCTAAGAATACATTATTCTGTACAGGAAGAGCCAACTTTAGCAGATTTAGGTATGGAGTTTGAAAATTCTCGTTTAGAAACAGCTTATCTTTTAAAGACTACCAAAAGGTTGAATTTAGAAAAAGAAAGAAAACAAATATTAGAGGCACTTGCAACCTCTAGAAATAAAAATCTTTAAATCTTACTTCTTACAGAGTGTTTAGCCCCGCAAGCTAGACAGTGAATAAACATAAAACTTCCTTCTTTTCTTAATTCTGTGTCTGGTTTTCCACACTCTCTACAAACTACAAACTCATCTGTATATTGCTTTATTTTGTCATTTATTTTTATTGAAGAGATTTTTGTTTGTAAGATTAACTGATTCCCTTGCATTTTCCCTGAAGATGCAAGTTCTTTTAAAAGGAATTTTAATAAGTGATTAATATCTCTTCTTAGATAAGAAGCAATCTGGGGGATGTTAATTAATACTGTCTTATTACCTTCTAAATGACCCTCAATTTTAGGAACTTCAAATCTTTCAGAATTTCCAGTGATTGGCTTTATTTCTTTATATGCTGATTCTAATAATTGTTCATAAGTTTCCATAGAAATAATTAGAAGAAAGGGTTTTTAAGGGTTTGGAAAGGGATTTAAATAAGCATTAAATAGGAATTTGATGATAAAAAATTTAGAAGAAGGACTGGATGAAGTGGATATTCGTTATAGTAATCTAAGATTGATTGATAGCTTGATTAGTTTTTTTAATGAATCTGGAGCAGAGCAAAAACTTGTAGCTTCTTTGAAACCCATTAAAACTGCTATGATGGCTCCTGAAATCTCCCCCAACATATTTTCTGATTTAATCAAAGGCAAAATTGCTTTTTATTCTAAACCTGTTGGAATCTTTTCAAAAGAATATTATTATCTTAATATTAATGATACTACTTTGAGTAATCCTCCTTATATTACTAAGAAAACAAGGCGTTCTAATCAAGTTTTTGATGTACGGGATTATATTAACTTAGATTCTTTACCTGTTTAACCAAGATATCTTACTTTGCCTGGTCTTGGTTCATAGATTATTCCTTCTTCTAAAAGTTTTTGAAGTTCTTGAGTGATTAGTTCTGGTCTTGAATTTTTTAGAGTCAAAATTATCTCTTCTTTATTAATGCCTTCTTTTAGTTCTGCTAGTTTAATTTTATCAATAATTTCATCTCTTAGGGCTTTGATTTTAGTTTTTTGTTCAGAAGTTATAACTTTAGGGAATGATTTTTCAATTTCTAATTTTCTTATTAATAGAT
>JBAYNB010000093.1:0-3165 GCA_041679005.1 Candidatus Pacearchaeota archaeon | reverse complement strand
TTAATGGCAACCTAGCTTGTACTGATAACCAAACTGCATTGTCATACATCATTCCATCTATATCAAAATGTCTATTAAAATCTATATCTCTCATTTTATTTATAACTAATATTATCTAAATAATCGTCCATATCCTTATAGAACGTATTAACTGCATTTTTTAATCTTATTTTATCTGCCTTAGTCATTGGCTTGTTTCTCCTCTCCTCTTCTAACCTTTTTCTTGTTTCAATTGCATACCCTATGCTGTTGATTTTTTCTAATGGAGTCATTTCTTTTACCCTAATAACTCCATACCCATTTCTCTCTGCTAATTCACTTAATCTGTCCCAGTCATTCATTATTTTTCGGTTAATAATTTAATTTTTCCACTTGCCTCTAGTGATGTTAGTTTTCTAATATCCTCTGCTTTCATTCCTAGAGATTCTAAGAGTTTCCCCTGCTTCATAGTAACCATTTTTACTGCCCCGTCTGTTTTAGGCTTTAGAACCTTACCACTTGCAGAATTACCATCATCATCTTCTTCACTTTGTAAAGCTAAAAGGCTTGTTAATGTATATCTTCTGTAATAAGTAACTGCTGAACCTACCTTCTGAGGGTCGGTTATCTCTGGTAATTTCAAAGAACTACCTATTGACTGACCTGTTTTTAGATCCACTAGCTCTGAAAAGACCTTATCTTCTCTAATAGGTTGTATTAAAAGAAGACCCTGTTTTTTAATCAAAGGCTCTAACTGTTCTAATAAAGAATTGACATCAGTATATGAACTCTTGAAAAAAGGATTTTCTTTATCCTTAGTAATTTTACCTGCCTCCTCCTTTATTTTCTCAATCTTCTTTAATAACTCTAACATTGGATTTACATTTGCTTCTTCCATCTTTTTTATTACTTAATTTATAAATACTTAAAATCATCAATGTTTACTTGGATACAATTATGCTCTGTGTTATATCCATCATCTGCTGTAAAGGTGTAAACATCTGTTGATCCTACTACTGTTCTTTCTACTTCTCTTTCGAACTCTCTTTGAATATCATAATTATCAAATTCTTTTACTCCCTCTCTTACATAAATCTGAATCCACCCATGATCCTGTCTAATTCTTATGTCTTTCTTTGCTATATCAAACTTGTCTGATATTAGACTTTTTATTTCTGTTGATTTCATCTTATTATTTACTTAAATTAGTTAAGGTTACTAACTGAGCCTCCTGTGTTGGCTCTATATTCACACCTACCAAAAATCTCGCAGTATTTTCTGCTTCCTGATCTGTATCTGCCTCAAGTGTGAACTTCTTAACTACTGGACTTTGTGGGGGTGTCTTATACCAAACTTTATATTTAACTTGATATTTTCTCATTACTTGGTCTTTACTAAATTTATACTTACTAAGAGTTTGAATTGTTTGCTTAAATCCTCCTTGTTATTTAATTTAACTATATTATATTGTATTGGATAATCTTGAATAATGCAAGTATATCTAATATGTTATAGTACGAACCTTTCGGTTTCTGCTTAAATCTTCTATGAGTTCATTATGTTTTCTAATATAAACCTCAATATCCTGAAGCACATCATCTACATCTCTATCATCACTTTGTATATCTGCAACTAGTGTATATATCTCATCTAAATCCTGAATAAAATCAGTTATCAATTCAACTCTATATCTCCTTACATCTCCAACTAACTTCTGAAACAACTCTTGATCCATTTGCTTTTTCATCTTATTAAAATATTAAAAATTATGTAAATACCTTAGAATATCGGTCTGCTTGACTAAATAGTTCTTATTCCTTGTAGACCTTATTAGAATAAGCTCCTCTTGTATATTTAGTACCTCTCCTTTCATTATGTCCCCTAAATATTTGAACATTACTTTTGATCCTATCATTTCTTTATTCATTAAAATTATTTAACTTCTCCTACTGTCTGATTACCACCTATCCATTCTTTTAAGTCTGTTTGTAAACCTATTCTATTAAGCTCTATTAACTTGAATGTTTTTCTACTCCTTATCAACCCTTCTACTAATTCTTTTGCATTGTCTTCGTTTAGATCCTGAAATATAACCCAGTTGCCCTTGTTGGCTTCCTGTGTTTTCCTTAGAACTTCTACTCTGTATGTTTTTTCGTTACTCATCTTATATATTTATTTAATTTAACTATATTATATATTAGCAGATTGTATTGAATTATGCAAGTATTACAATAAGGTGATAGTTTCATATTATAGGTAAAACAAACTCGCTGAAGTATTGATGTATAGGGATTTTTTCTAAAGACTCAGAAGCTCGTCAATTATTTGCTCTTTAGGTTGTTTGTGTATGATTGATTCCTGCTCCTGTTTTTTGATCCTGCTTGGCTTATCAATCCTTCCTTGCAAAAATCTCATAAAGGATATTGGCTCGTAGTTACTTCTAGCCTTTTCAGACAGCCTCCATATCCCTGCACACATTTCAACTAGATTATATTCTTTGCTAGTGTTGAACCTATCCTCTAAAACACTTCCAAAAGGTATTATTTCTATCATGGAATTAGATATTAGAACTTATATCGATAATACTAGCCTATACCCCTGATTTGTTTAGGATATTGAGTTAGTTATTATTTTCTAAATAGATTGTAACCAGAGGCTATCATCTTCCCCTGTATATTAGAGATAGCGTAGTCAGAAGAGCTTCATGATATACTTATCAGGTCGGGTGTTGTCGCTAGTGGGACATTGCACCCGATTTTATAAACATACCATAAAGTCGTAGCCAGTTCTTTTGTTTAACGGTAGAACTCACTAAAGAAAACCGTCCTATTTAGTTGTATTGAGCAATAGATCCTCTTTCCTTCCCTGAACAGCACCTTTCAACGAATTGAACCAATAATCAGGACACATCATATATATTTCAAAGCCTTCTGGATTTTTCTTTAACCATTTGCTTATAAGTTCCTGCAAGTTATTTTCATCTGAATCCTTTTTTGTATTCCAATAAACATAAGCTCTTAATTTTTTAGCAAATTGCGTTTTTGTCATTTTCGTATATAACAGAAAAGACACCCTTTCGAGTGCCTTCCTGATGAATCAAATTCAAATTGTTGCCAAAAAGTGTATTTTTAGTTTTGTTTATATTTGATTTCATATTGATATATTATACCCTACAAAATAAAAAGT
>JBAYNB010000092.1:0-3188 GCA_041679005.1 Candidatus Pacearchaeota archaeon | reverse complement strand
TGAAGAAAAAATAGCCTTAACCGCCTCTTCTTTGTTTAAACTTATTCTCATATCCTCATTGTCAATCTCCCCTAAATTAGAATTAGGTCTACCATTAGTAATTTCAGAATTCCAAATTTCTTCTCCTAAAACTAACTCTAAGTAAGGACTTTCTCCTAAGAAAGATTTATGCAAATAACTAGTTCCTAATGCTTCTAAAATATAATTAATATACTCTTTATCAAATTCAATCACCCCTTGTTCAATAATTTTTTCAGAATCAACCTCTCCTGCTTCGTTAGTATTGGCAAGAACAATATTTTTTAAGGGATTTTCCAAAACAATTTGAGAAGCAGATTTTTTACTCATAAATCCCATCATAAACACGACTAAAAGAACAACAATAATTAAGAAGATAATTAAAAAAGTTTTAAGAATTTTCTTATGAACCCCGTATTTATCCCTTATATTAACTCTTTCATTTACCATCTTTTTATAAAAGACAATTAAGATAATATTTAAATATTGCCTTAAAGTGTTAAGAATATGATAAAAACTATTTTAAAGGAGAATGCATCTAAGGAACATTGGTGCCTTGGATTATGATAGATATTAAACTAATAAGAGAAAGTCCTGAAATAGTTAAAAAGTCAATAAAAGACAGAAATTATGACATTGACTTAAATGAGATAATTAAGTTAGATGGTCACTGGAGAGAATTTAAAAAACAAGATGATGACTTAAGAGCTGAAAGAAATAAGATTTCTGAAGATATTAATCAAGCAAAAAAAGCAAAAGAGGAAAAAAAAGCAAAAGAACTGATTAAACAAGCAGGAATAATCCCTGAGAAACTAAAAATAAATGAAGAAAAAGAAAAAGAATTAAGAGAAAAAATAGATGATTTAATTTCAAGAATTCCAAACATTCAAAATCCAGAGGTTCCAAGAGGAGATGAATCAAAAAATAAAGAAATTCATAAAATTGGTAAGATTCCTTCAATCAAAGAACCAAAATCTCACTTAGAACTCGGAGAAAAATTAGATATATTAGATATTAAAAGGTCTGTCAAACTATCTGGAGCAGGATTTTATATTTTAAAGGGAAAAGGAGCAAAACTACAAAGAGCACTAATTCAATTTATGATGGATTTTCATGAGAAAAACAAACTAACTGAGATAAATCCCCCACAATTAGTTTTAAGAAAAACAGCTTTTGGAACAGGAAATTTACCTAAATTTGAAGATCAGTTATATAAAACAAATGATGATTTATTTTTAGTTCCTACAGCAGAAGTGCCTGTAACAAATATTTATGCTGACGAAATTTTAAATGAAAAAGATTTACCTAAAAAATTCTTTGCATTTACAGAGTGTTATAGAACAGAAGCAGGAAGGCATACAGGAGAAGAAGGACTTTTCAGACTTCACCAATTTGAGAAAGTTGAAATGGTTTATATCTGTACACCAGAACAATCAAATGAACTTTTAGAAGAAATGACAAGTAATGCTGAAAAAATACTAAAAGAATTAGGATTACCTTTTAGAAGACTTTTACTTTCAACAGGAGATGCTGGATTTGCTTCTGCAAAAACATATGATTTAGAAGTTTGGAGTCCTGCAATGAATAAATACATAGAATGTTCTTCTTGTTCAAACTGTACTGATTTTCAAGCAAGAAGAATGAACACAAGATGTAAAGGAAAATCAGGGTTAAGAGTTGTTCATACATTAAATGGAAGTGGGATAGCACTCCCAAGATTAATGATATCAATCCTTGAAAATAATCAACAAAAGGATGGAAGCATTAAAATACCTGAGGTTCTTTGGAAATACACAGGTTTTAAAGAAATAAAAGCTGAATAAAGAAATCTAATATGTCTTAATCTCCACCAGTTTTGAAATTAATTCTTAAAGATATGAAAATTATTTAAAGAATATTTGATAAGTTACATACCAACATTAATATTGCAACACTACTAGAAAAAATAAAAATTATGGTTAAAACTTGTTTTCCATAATTTTCATGAAACCTAACAACCCAAACTTTTAAAAGATAAAGAGATTTAATAAAATAAGCTAATTAAGAGGTGTCTCACAAAATGAAACACCAAAGTTTATTTGAACTCAAAAGAAAATTATTTCATATTCTTGGAGGAATTTTAGGGATTTTCCTTATTCAGTTTAATCTTATTAATACTAGAATAATTTTTAGTGTACTAGTCTTTGGAATTATCTTAAGTATTATATGCTTAAAACACAGAGTTCCTATTATAAGTAGTTTTTTAGATACTTTTGGAAGAAAAGAAGAACAAGAACATCTCCCAGGAAGAGCACTAATTTTTGCAGCAGCAGGAGTTTTATTATGTTTACAGTTATTTGAAAAAAATATTGCATTAGCCTCACTAATTATTCTTACATTTTCAGATTCAACTTCATTATTAGTAGGAAAATACCTTGGAAAAACAAAAACTATCTTAAATAAAGAGAAAAATATTGAAGGAACAATCGCAGGAGTTTTAGTCAGCACATCTCTCGCAAGTTTCTTTGTCCCTTTTTATCTTGCATTTATAGGAAGTTTAGCTGCAGGATTTTTTGAACTACTTACAATTAGAGTTCAAGAATTAAAAGTAGATGACAACCTGATAATTCCGTTATCAGCTGGAACTATAATGTTTTTAGTTCAAATGTTTTTAATTTGACTTAATCTTTTTGTTTCTTCTAAGAATTTCATAACCCTTTATAGGTTTAGAGATACCATTAGGGAATGTTTCTGATGTGGGGCAATAAACCTCTTTTTTATCTATATCTATTCTCATTATAGTTGGACCAACTTGATTGTTAACATTTGAAAAAGTATGCCCTTCATAAAATTTTCCCTTATAAAAGCCAGTGAGATAAAGATTTTCAGAAGAAAAGATTCTCACTAAATCTCCTGAATGAACATCTTCTACAAAATTATCTATTGATTTAATTTTTCCCATAAATTAATTAAAATTATTAGTATTTTAAAGATGATTATTGTTAAGACTATATAATAAAGGTAATAATATAATTAATCTTTCATAAATTTATGATATTCAACAGCCCTATCTGTTCTAAGGATCTTTTTATCGCCTTTAGCAAAGAGACTTCCATCAAAGATTACTAATTGTATTTCTAATTCTTCGTTGTTAAACTCTCTATCATAATAATAGGTATCCTTCATAGTTT
>JBAYNB010000091.1:0-3192 GCA_041679005.1 Candidatus Pacearchaeota archaeon | reverse complement strand
GAATGAGAAATCTAATTGCTGATAATAGAGATAAATTATTTAAAAGAAATGATTCCAATGCTATAGGAAGTGGGATTAGTAATAGTTCAACTGTAATTGAAGGAGAAGAAGTTACTCCAGAAATGCCATTCTAATAAAAATGAAAAAGAAACCATATAGACAAACAGGCAAATGTATTATTTGTGGAAAAAAAATTAAAAGAGATGATGTAGATTATGAAGATTTTTTCACTTTACAACGTGGATTTAATGGATATAACAGCGACTACGACCAAGATTATATTTGTTTTGATTGTGGACAAGAGTTAATGGTTAAAAATAAAAAATAATATGATAAATAAGGTTAAATTTATAGACTTAGAAGAAGGAATAATCTTAATGGGTTATAACATTTCTATTGAAGAAGCTGTTAAAAAAATGAGAAGACATCAAGCTAAAGAGTGGGATGTTAGTAGTGATGATTTATTAACAGATATTGATTTAGAACCTATTTATCAACTTGATACAAAAGAATGTGATTATGAGGAAAGTTATCATTGGGAAACTAAACCTCAAAATAAAGAAGATAGAATTATTGGTTGGATATTTCAAATATAATAAATATGAAAAATGAAATAAAACAAAAAAAGTTATGGATAGTAATTTTTTATAACGCTGAAAGTGATAAAGATTGGGAAATAGTTGTAGCTTCAACTTATGATATAGCTATTAAAACAGCTAAAACAGTAATAAGAGAACAATGTGGATTAGAAAAAGGAGAAAAGTTAGAATGTAGTGATTTTGAAGCATATTTAATCGGTCCAGAATGTGATATTTATGATAATCGTTATGAAGTTATCTTAAAGGAGATAAAAAAATAAGATGCCATTAATAATCGAACATCCGTTAAAAGAAGAACTTATTGAAAGAACAGAAATTCTTCAAGAATATAAAATAGCTCGTAAAGTAATGCAAGATACTTTAGTTAAAAATGCTAAAACTATTTACCCTAAGATGGTTTGGTTAATATGGTTACTCTCACGATTTTATAAGAAGAATAATGGTAAAAGAAAAGTTAGTTATAATTTTTATCTTTTCCCTGATAAAGATAAATATGAAAAATTTATATTGGAGGTAAGAAAATGAGAGATAATTCTTTAGCCTATTGGTTTCCTATTTTAAAAGATTTAGGAATTAATGTTCCTAAAACTCTTATTATAAATGTTGATGATTACGATAAAAATTGTGTTCCAGCATTAAAGAAAATGTTTTGGATGGAAGAAATGACTAAAGAAGATCAAAAATCTTTAAGTCAATTTATAGCTACGATGGAAATGTTTGCTACAAAAGCAGGTTGTCCTTTATTTCTAAGATCAGGTCAAACAAGTAATAAACACGATTGGTTAGATAGTTGTTATGTTCAAGACCCATTAAAAATTGCTAGTCATATTCAAAGTATTGCTGAACATAGTTGTATGGCTAATATGGAAGGTGGTTGGCCTATTAATATTTGGGTATTAAGAAAACTTATTCCTACTGAACCTATCTTTACTGCTTTTAATGGATTTCCTGTTACTAGAGAATTTAGAATATTTATTAGAGATGGAAAGGTTGAATGTGTTCATCCTTATTGGCCTAGAGAAGCTGTTGAAGGTCAAACAGAAGATAAAGATTGGGCAGTTAAATTAAAAGCTATGAATCGTTTAACTAAATCTGAAAAAGAAGAATTAGTAAGACTATCTACTTTAATTGCTAGTAAATTTGAAGGTTGGTGGTCATTAGATTGGCTACAAGGAAAAGATAAAAAATGGTATGCAATTGATATGGCTTTAGGAGAGGATTCATATCACTTTCCAAAATGTAAATATATTTAAAAAATATAGAAATTGATGAGTGATATTTACTAGTTTTTATATGATAATTAAATTAAGAAAATTATGAGAATTACAAAACTTTTACTAGAACCTGAAGAAATAATTGAAATTGAAGCTCTTACTGATGAAGTAACTTCAGCTAATAAAGATATAACCTTAGCTTACGATTTTGCTAAAGATGCTTATGCTTTATTTTCAGAAAGAATAAACAAACGAAGAACTATAAAATCATTTTGGGATATCTTTAATGATATTCGAAATCAATATACTAAATTTCATATGATGGATTTAATGAAGAATGTTGATTTTTATGGTCGAGTTAGAAATTTCTTTCGTTATTTTTTAACTTCTCGTCTATTTCATGAACTTGATAAACTTGATCCACTTGAAGCTTTAAAAATCTTTTTAAATACTTTTCAACCACCTCAAGAAAAACAAGACCAAGAACAAACTCCTCAACCTAAACCTCAACCTAATGATTCTGATGATGATAAAGATGATGATGATAAAGAGAATAAAGAAGATGATGAAGACGAGGATAAGAATGATAAATCCCAACAACAAGATCAAGGGGGAAGAAGTGCTGATGAAGATAATCTTCCAATTGATATGACTCAATTTAAACAACAACTTCCCAAGATTGAAAAAGTTTTAGATAGTGGATTGCTTGATAAAGAAGATTTTCAAAATTATTTAGGACAACAAGCAGGAATAGGTCATAATGAATTTAAAGTTGGAAATATTGTAGATTTAATCGATAAAATCTCTAAACGATTATCTGATAAAGAATTGGAAATATTCTATGTTGCTCGTAAAAAAGAAGCCACAGAATTATATAGACGAGATGAAATATTAGAAAGTGTACCGTATCCTGATGATGAAATGACTATTAAAACTTTAGATAGTCCAATGGAAATTCTTAAATTAATTCCTACTCAATATGCTTATGATGATGATATCTTTATACAAAAGTTAGTTAAACATGAATTACTTGTTAGAGATTATCAAGCTAGAAGATTAAAAAGACAAGCCTTATATCTCTTAATTGATATTTCAGGTAGTATGAGTGGAGGAAAAAATATTTATGCTTGTGGAGTTGCTTTAGCTTTTGTTAGACAAGCAGTTACTGAAGGTTCTACTTATTTTCTTAGATTTTTTGATGATTCGCCTCATGATTTATATACAGTAACTACTAAAGAAGAAGCTGAAAAAATGTCAAATATTCTTATTAGAGAACCATTTTCAGGAGGTGGTACTTCAATTCAAAGTGCTATTAGAACTGCAGTTGATGATATTACTAGATCTCCTGAAAAATTTGAAAAAGCAGAAATTATGGTTAT
>JBAYNB010000090.1:0-3200 GCA_041679005.1 Candidatus Pacearchaeota archaeon | reverse complement strand
TATGACATTATTGGGGCTTTTTATGGAGAATTTTTGAGATATGCGAATGGAGATAAAAGTTTAGGAATTGTATTAACTCCAAGACATATAACGGATTTATTTGTAGATATAGCAGATGTGAAGAAAACTGATGTAATTTATGATAATTGTTGTGGCACTGGTGGATTTATTATTAGTGCTATGAAAAGAATGGTTAAAGATTCAGAGGAGGATTCAGAGGAGATAGATAAAATAAAAAATCAAAGATTAATTGGTGTTGAGGCAGATGGAAAAATGTTTGCTTTAGGATGTGCTAATATGATACTTATGAAGGACGGAAAATCTAATTTTTATAATGATGATGGATTAAAATTATCAGAGAAAATTAAAAAAGCACATAAACCAACAGTGGGATTCTTAAATCCACCATATTCACAAAAGAAACCGACGAGTGAATTTGACTTTATTTTAGCTAACCTAAATGCCTTAGAGAAAAATTCTATTTGTATTGCGATTGTTCCAATGAGTTGTGCAATTGGTAAAGATTCATTAAAAGAAAAAATATTAGAGAATAATACTTTAGAAGCTGTTATGTCAATGCCAGATGAGTTATTTTATCCTGTAGGGACTGTTACCTGCATTATGGTCTTTAGAGCAGGAATAAAACATAATCCAAATGTTAAGACATGGTTTGGCTATTGGAAAGATGATGGATACATTAAACTAAAAAAAGAGGGAAGAGTTGATGCAGATAATAAATGGAGCAAAATAAGAGAGGAGTGGTTAGAAAACTATCATAATAGAGATGAAATTGCTGGGAATTGTGTAAAAGCTAATGTCACAGCCGAGGACGAATGGTGTGCTGAAGCATACATGAAAACAGACTATTCTAAGATAAGTGAAGAAGATTTTGTGAAAGAATTAAAAGAATTTTTGCTATATAAGGAGTTAAACAAAGATGCTACAAAAACTATCTGATTATTTTTATATTGAATATGGGCAACACGAATTTAATTCTAAAAGAGAATTAATTGAGACAAAGGTTGGAATCCCTCTAATTTCTTCAAAGGGTTCTAATCGTGGAGTATATGGTTACTATGATATTAAACCAAAATATCAAAATGTTATTTCAGTTCCAAGAACGGGAACAATTTGTTTTGCATATTATCAAGAAGAAGAATGTTGTATTGATGATAATTGTTTGGTATTGACTCCTAAAGAACAGATTAGTAGAGAGTTAATGATTTATTTCTCATTGATTATAAGGAAAGAAAAGTATAAGTATATGTATGGAAGACAAGTTACTCCAGAGAGGTTGGGGAATACAGTTATTGATGTAAAAATTCCACAGTGGATTGAAAAAAGAAAATTTAATTATTCTAAAATAAAAGAAAAAGAATCTGATAAAGAAATTAAAATTCCATCAGATAAACTTAGAGAGTTTAAAATAATAGAACTTTTTGATATAAAAGGAACTAAAACAACCTCCTTAAAATCTCTGATAAAGATAGGTAAGGGTAAATATCCATATGTGACTACACAGGCTACTAACAATGGTGTTGCGGGGTTTTTTAACAAATATACTGAGGAGGGTAATGTGATAACAGTTGATTCTGCTGTATTGGGTTTTGCAAGTTATCAAGAAGAAAAATTTTCTGCAAGCGATCATGTGGAGAAGTTAGTTCCAAAATTCAAACTAAATAGATTCAGAGCTTTATTTCTGACAGCCTTGTTGAATAAAGAACAGTATAGATATAATTATGGTAGAAAGGCAAGCCAAACAAGATTAGAAAAACAAAAAATAAAACTTCCAGTAGATTCTAATGGAGAACCCGATTGGCAATTTATGGAAGATTACATTAAATCACTGCCATACTCAAAAGCATTAGAAAACTAATGACCAACCACCTATAAAAAGGCAAATTCTGTAATATTTCTATGAAATTACAAATTTCAAGTTTTAGGGGGATGATGTAAAATGAAGATTGGACATATAATCCTCCTAATAGTCTTTGCTTTAGGGCTTTTAAGACTATAAGAATAAATGGGGCAATTAAGCCCCATATATTCTTAACTATTAACACAATCTTAAAGATTATGTCAATTAATTTATTCTTCTTCATATTTCTTATACGAAAGATGAACGAACAAGGATCATAATCAATAAATCATAGAATTTAGAGTATTTAGATTTTTTTCTTATATCTAAAGTGGAAGGAATAAGTTTAAGTATTGGGGGCTTCCCCACCCTTATTACAGAGCAGGGAAGGGTTCTTTAATCAAAATTTAGATGATAATTTCTTATTTAAGTTTTAAGAGGATTTTGGGATAAATTTTTAACTTACAATTCATTTGAATATTTATGATTAATAAAGATAAGCCAGACAATAATAATATAGGAAATGCCGGAGAATATTTTATTGCTTCTATTTTATCAGCAAAGGGATATACGACAACTATCACACTTGGAAGGGCAGAGAAATATGATATTCTTGCTATAAGACCAAAAGGACAAAAGACAATAAAGATTCAGGTAAAAACTGCATGGTATGATAACAAAAAATTCAGGCTCACTCCAAAAGATGGAATTTTGGATAAAGATTTGAATTATTTTTATGCTTTTGTAACTTTAAAAGAAAATAAAGAGCCTTGGGATTATTATATTATCCCTGCAAGGATAGTTGCAAAATATGTTTCAGAGAGTCATAAAAGTTGGTTAAGTCGTCCAAATATGAAAGGTGGCAAACATAATGATTCAAGTGTTAGATGTTTTAGTGCAAAACTTAATGTTGATACCCCAAAATGGCTTAGTCAGGAATTAATAGACTCTTTTAAGAATAATATTGAGGCATTAGAAAAATAATGAAAGTAAAAGGAGAAGACTTGGGACTATATCAAAAAGTTGTTAATCACATAAATGAAAAGTATTGTGAGAATAAATTAGTAATTAATGATATAGTTCTCTTTGAAGATGGAGATTGTAATGAGCAAGGCAATAAGATTATTGATAATGATGGGGATTCTAATAAAGATGGATATTACTGTTATGATAATAAAAAAATATACCTTAATTTAGATAATAAAGATGATTCAATAAAAATCTTGGCTCATGAGATTGCTCATGCATATTTAGACCAAATTAAGGGAGTAAGCAAAGCCGATGCAGATACCCACAAAGATCCTTTTAGAAAGTGGGATAATGAATTCCATCAACAAGCAAT
>JBAYNB010000089.1:0-3226 GCA_041679005.1 Candidatus Pacearchaeota archaeon | reverse complement strand
CTTATCAATATAGACTTCTTTCCTATCCTCTAACTCCTTCTTATACATCTTTTCATATTCAACTTCCTCCCTTAATTGTAGTGTCTTCATCAAGTGTAAAATAAAAGGAATGCTTTTCTCCTTATACTCCTCTGCCTTATTTCTTATATCACCCTTAGCAATAAAAGGGACTTTATCAAGATACTTGTCATTACAATAACTGGCTAACAGGTGCGAAAATAAAGTAATATCTGAGGTATATATATTGTTCACATCATACCCACTCTTTACAGCTAAAACTGGAATCTTAAAAGTTCCAACACAAGGAATTACCATCTGAGGATATTTATCGTAGATTTTTGTAAGAACACCATTAAGGAAACGACTCCTATTCGCTGATGTAACTCCTAAAAATATACTTCCTAAATCTGCCATAATTCTTTTTGATAATAAAACTGGGGAGGGGGGAAGGTATCGAGCCTCATCTCCTAGTTCAGGACTAAGTATCCTACATTAGACGACCCCCTCATAACTTAATTGTTAAAAATCGAACTCTAGCACCATATCATCTAGTTTCTTCTCTTCCTTTAATCTCTTAGATACTAATATATGTTCAAATTCAAATCCATTTGCTTCTCCAACTCTTGCTAAATCCTGCTTTCTATGACACCTATCTGGGTCTGCTTCTGAACACATAACTGTTAGATTTCTACCATTTAGAAGATCCTTTGCTTTGTTATATGCCACCTCCATTCTTTTTAGATAGTCTAGAATAACATTATCTGGAGATACTGGCTTACCACCCAAAACCTTTTTCCAAGTGTAATGTATATCATTATCATTTAACCATTCTTTGAAATCATCTTTATTAGTCCATGACTGGTATTTTGAGTACGGACTACTTCTAACATCTACCAATATACCAATATTGTTATCTTTCAATGCTTTAAGGAAATCTTCTTTTTTATCTCCCCCATATCCTATTGTATAGATTTTCATATTGTTTTGTATGTTAGATTATATTATATATTAGTATTATCACTTGAATAAGTCAAGTTATTACTTACTTATTCGCCATTTTTTAGATCCTTTCTTCTTCGGTCTATACTCCCCATCTAAACGAGTCAAATAACCATTATCATAAGCCCAACTAGAAGATAAACCAAAAGCTGTTGGAGTATGGATTTTCTGATGGCATGGGTCTTCATAAAATACCTTTCCTCCATTACTACACACCCATATAACCTTATCTGTGTTCTTTCTTCTATCTATATGGTGTTGGCATAACCATCTTGCACGACCACATATCTGACACTTTCCAAATTTCCATGTTACCGTTTTATCGTATGAACTAATCTGGATTGATAGGTCTACCAACATAATTGTTAGTTTCTACAAACCATTTGAATAGATTGTCCTCCCCTACCACTTTCTGGTATGAGCCATCAACTCTAGGGACTACTGTTACTCCCCATCTCTTTTTAGCATAAGGCGACCTAAACCTTGAATATACTGTTTGAATGTTAATATCAAACTTCTTGGCAAGTTCCTTAGCTGTATAATATTTCTTATCCATACACTTCATCTTCATTAAACTTAGTTTTATAGTGTTCGCATATTTTATTATATTCTCTTTTATAATAATCTGCAAACTCATCATCTGTTGGCTTCCTTTTTAGATCCTGTTCTAGTAGCTTCCACAATATATCTCTAAATCTTTTACTAGGACTCTTATAGTTATCAAGGGCATCATTCTCTGGCATATTCTTGATAATATCATCTACATCTACTTTGACTTCATTCCCTACTGGACTATCTGTTAAAATCAACATTCCACTATCTCCCCTATGACTATCCACCTCTGCTATGTCCTTGCTAGTAAGCTCTAGTAAAGAATCAACCCTAAAACTAACACTCTCATCTGCTCTCCGATTGTAATTCTTTAGCTCTATTGGTATTGTTTTCATTTCTTCCCATCTTTAATATTAGATAACACATCTATAAAGTACAGAATGATTATGACAAGAGCAGTCATTACACCACTCTCAAAACCATTCTTTGTATACATATAAATTGGTAAACCTGCCATTATAATCATGGCCAACAGAACTCCAATCAATTCTGCTTTTAACTTATCTTTCTTCTCCATATTACTTATTGTCTTTTAATTTAATATATTCCGAAAGTAATTGAATTATCTCTTTCTTGTCTCTTTCGCTCCTATCCTTCCAATCATAACTAGTATTTTCAAGCTCCCATTCTACATATTCGAGTACCTTGTCAATATCGTTTGTGCGTATACTCATTCCTTCATTATAATCATAACCAGCAGAAAACCACTCACCAAATATTTCCTGCAGTTCATCTTTTATGTCTGCAATTCTTTTTTCTATTATCTTCTCCATATACTCTATTGTTTTAATTTAACTTAATAATAATTTCTCTTTCTCCATCTCCCCTATAAAAATGAACATCTTTTACCAAACTATGCCCTCTTAGAAACTCCATAAAGATTTCAACATCATCTTTACATCCCTCTTCCCTTGCTTTGTCTAGTTCCTTCTCAAATAATGCTACCAACTCTGGATTAACTATCCATTCCGAGCCACCACATTTTGAACAAATAGAACCTTCTTCATACATTCCACCTTTAGGACAGCTACACGGTATTTTCCACTCTGGAAAACCGTTCATTAGGTCTAAACTTTTTATTAGTTTCTGTCTCTCTTTCTTCTCCATATCTCTTATTGTTTTAATTTAGATAAATCTATTTCTTTTAATAGCTCTAAGGATATTGAATCACAATGAGCTTCTTCTATCTTTTTGATTAAATCCTTTATAACCTCTTCCCTTGCTTTGTCTAGTTCTTGTTCTAGCCACCTACTAAATACAAACTCCAATATCTTATATGGTGCTTCTCTCTTACCCAATTCCCACATTGATGGTGAACTTGCTTTAAACCTAAATGTTTCTGCAAACTCTTTTTGTGTCATACCCTCTTTCTCTCTTACAAATCTAATCAAACTTGGTATGTCTATTGCTCTATATTCTTTCTTCTCCATATCTCTTATTGTTTTAATTTAGATAACAAGCTATCCCCCCATCTAATCCAAAATCTGGATATAAAATAGAGTCCAAACCACCACCCACTATATCCCAACACGAAAACTGCATAAGATATAATCCCAAATACAATCAAGTTATGAACCATACCTGCAATATCAACTTTCCATATTGTTTCTGGTAT
>JBAYNB010000088.1:0-3351 GCA_041679005.1 Candidatus Pacearchaeota archaeon | reverse complement strand
GCTAATGCTGGATTTGTTTTCCTTTTTGTTTTTTTGCTTATTCTTGTTTTGCTTATTTTCATTTTAAATTAATACTAAATTTTTTATTTTTTTGATTTTGACTTAACTTTTCTCGGAAAAGTTAATTTTTGCCTGCATCTTTTTTCTAAAAAGACGCCTATGCGGGAAGAAGGATTTGAACCTTCGAAGGCACTAAGCCACACGCTCCTTAAGCGTGCCCATTTGACCGCTCTGGCATCCCCGCAAATTTTTATTTAATTGCTTTACTGAGCTCTTGCAGGTTTTTATCTAAAGCCTCAATTGCTTTAGAAAAGATTTCTTTAACTTCAATTTGCCCCCATGATTCAATGCTAAAAAGTAATTCATTGCTTTCTTTAACTTTTTTTATTTTATTAGCTTGTTCTTCAGATAATGGTTTGTCTTTAAATTCTTCTTCATTAAATGAAACTTTTCCTTCCTCATCTATCTCAACAAAATCAAGAATATCTGAATCTAAATTATGTCTGTAATAAACTAATCCGGGAGAATATTTAATATGTTCAATTCCTTTCCCAAGTTTTGCACTTGCAACCAACTCAACTTCTTGGTCTTTGTCTAAGATTACTAAAGGTAATTTATAGTCTGTTCCAACACTTGGTTTTAAATCAGTTGAACAAACTATTTTAGGGCCTGTTTCTTTTAGTTTGAATTTTGTTTCTTTAACAAGACTAGTTTTAATTGGTATCAGTCCGATTCTATGGGCTAAAATTTCGTCATATAATGCTGAGTCATTTTTAATAATTTCTACTTCATCAATAGCCATAGTTGGAATTTCTAAAACACTCCTTCTTAAAGCATTAGCTAGATTAGTAGACATATCTGTAACAAAACTAATTTTCCCTGTTTTCTTGTCATTGTTTTTTATTTTTATCATCTTGAATTATATTTATGTTTGTTTAAGTATTTTTAAACTCTTCTACCTCTTCTTCCTCCCTTTTTCTTAGGTCCGCCTCTTGGTGTTTTTGTTGTATCCATAATACTTAAAATTTTAAATCCTGCTCTTGTTAAAGATTTAATTGCAGCATGAGCCCCCGGACCAGGATTATTTTCACCTGTTCCAGCCCTTACTTTTACATAAAATCCAGTGATCCTGTTATCTTTTGCTTCTTCTGCAATCTTTTGAGCAATAAACATAGCAACAGTAGGGTTTGCTTTTAATCTACTTTGTTTTGTTGATTGTCCTCCACTAAACCTTGCAATAGTCCCTCCAGACATATCAGTTAAAATCATAAGTGTGTTGTTAAAAGTAGTATAGATATTAAGAATTCCGATTCTCTCTTTCTTTTCTTCGTTTTTTTCTTCACTCTTTTCATTTTTAATTTCTTCTTCCTTTTCTTCAGCTTTCATTTTTAATTTCTTCTTAGCTTCTTCAAGATCATTTTTTGTTATTTCTTCTGTCATTTTAATTATTCTATTACTCCTGTTTCTTCAATTTTTTTAATTTCCTCAATAATCTTTTCTTCTTCCTCTTCTATTTCTTCTTCAATATCTTTTTGTATATTTTGAGACTTTTTATCTTCTTTCATTTTATCTTTAATCTTCTCGATTTTAGATTTGGGTTTTAAAGTTTTAAGTACAATATTTAGTCTTACTAATGGTTCTTCTTCTAAACTCACCTGATATGAAGGGATATTAATTACCTGGTCTCCAATTGAAACATGTTTATGTGCAACTAGTTGTCTTGCTTGTTTTGGAGTGTTAGTTAATTTCCTTGAAAAAACAATTGTTTGTAATCTTCTTTTTAACCAATCTTCTTTTTTTAATGCTAATGCTTCCGATATGTTTGTTACATTAAATCCCTTCTTTTGAAGTTTTTTAGTAAATGCAGTTTTTTCCTCTTCAGGTCTTGTAATAAGTTGTTTTGCTAGATTTCTTATTCTTCTGATTGCTGCTTCAGCTTTCCAAATCTCCCTTTTATTCTTTAATCCATATTCTTCTCTAAGTAAATCTTCTTCTGTTATTCTTGCTTTATCAAATGGTTTTCTTGGCCTTGAATATTTTTTATTTTGTTTTTTCATTTTTTAGTTATTTTGCTTTCTTTGCAGGTGCTGGACTTGGTGTGCTTTTAGATTTTACTCCTACCGCCTTTTTCTTTCCCTTTGACCTGAAATGAGACCTTGTTCTTTGTCCCCTTGTGGGTTGTCCTAATGCATGCCTTAATCCTCTGTAACTTCTTATTTTCTTTAGCCTTCTAATATCAAACTCTTTTTTCATATCTAAGTCGCTTCCAATAAGGTGGCTGTCTTTTCCTGTTTCAAAATCATTTCTTCTGTTTAATAAAAATTTTGGAAAAGTCGGATTTTTCAAAAATTCAGTTATTACATTAATTTCTTTTTCATTTAAGTCACTTATTTTTTTATTTTCATCTAATTTTAAAATTTTACAAGTAGCATTAGAGATTGCCCATGAGACTCCTTTAATATAAGTGAGCCCAACTAAAAGTTTTTTATTCCCAGGAATGTCTGTTTGTAATATTCTGACTATGGAATAATAAGTTTTTTCAACAGGTTTAAAGACTTTTTTTTCTTTCTCAGGTTTTTCTTTACCCTGTATTTTCTCTAGTGTTATTGGTTTTTCTTTCATTTTTTAGTTTGTAAATATTATGTATTTTTCTTTTCCAGTTATCTCCTCTAAAATTCTTTTTTCAATAGCTTTTTTAGGAGCAGGCAAGTTTGAAACTCTATTCTTTAAATCTTCTAAAGATTCAAAAGGTTTTTTATTTCTTTCTTCTAAAATCGCTTCAGTATGTTTTTTTCCAAATCCTGGAAGCAATTCAAACTGATGAAGTCTTGTGTTAATTGCTTCTGCTTTATTAAAAAAGTCAACAAACTTTTTCTCATCACTCTCAACTTTTTTTCTTATAAACTCAGATAACTGTTCTCTTGCAGTTTCTGTCATTTTGTTATCTAAAAGTTTACCGAGTATATAATATACTTTTTCTCTTTTACCTTCGCCAATATAAACTCTCTCCCCAACTTCTAGTTTTACTCCTCTTCTTGGAACTAATTGTAATAATGTGCAGTTTTTGTCACCTATTGCTTGAGCTATAGGCATCATCTTCTTTTCTAAAGGATATCCATAAGGTAGGAAATCTAATATAACCGCATATTCTTCTTTTTCTATCATTGTTATTTGCTATTTTTAACAATCTCCAATATTTTGTTTGTTTCATCCTCATTTAAGCTAATATCTGTGAAAATTTTATTTAACTCTGATGCAGTTTCAGGAAGTAAATCAATAATCTTAACAATATGTTCTCTTTTAAGTTTTAATAAATCTGCTTTTTCTAAGTCTTCTTGAATTTTTTTAAAT
>JBAYNB010000087.1:0-3428 GCA_041679005.1 Candidatus Pacearchaeota archaeon | reverse complement strand
TTCTATTCTCATTTGGTTCATACAAACTAGATTCAATTAAATGAAAACTCTCAACAAACTCCATGCTTGTTTCTTTCCAACTATCTAAATAATTATCAAGACTATCTTTAATAGAACTAAACTTTCCTGTCTCAACATCCCATAAAACCTTTCTAAAATCTAAAGCAAGAGGAGCTTCTATATTCTGACCAACAAAACTAATTGCTCTTTCTAGATTACTTGTATGTTTCATATAAATAACAGTATAAAGAATTGCTGGAACCATCTGACTACTTGCTTTTAATCTCCATTTTATTGCTAATCTCTCAGGCATAGAATAAAAATAATAAAATAAGAAAAAAGAAGTAATTATCATCAAGACTAAAAACAAAAAAGGAAAACTTCCTGTAGCACTAAACAAATAAAGAATAACACTTATTAAAATTCCAGCAAAAAGAGTAAGAAGAAAACTAGTCATTGCAAGTCCTACAACCTCTCCAGGAGCAACATCAAGATGTGCTGTTCTCAAATTCTTTCTAACCTTGAGTTCATCTTTTAAAGAAAGTTTAATAGTAATAAGACTTCCTAAACTCTTAACCCATTTTTCATATCTTGAAAGCTCAGGGAGCATGTCACTTTTAAACTGAGTATAATCCCTTGAAATAGAATCCTGATTTGCATTCACATTATTATTACTCCCAGGGATCATCTGAGGATTAACAGAATCATACCCTTTTATTTCTCTCTCAATTTTTTGAGAATACTTTTCCAAGATTTCATCAATATTTCTTTCGGCCATAGTTCACCCTTTTTTATTTATATATAATCAAACAACAATTAATAAACATTTGTAAAAAGAACTTATTTTATTTTTCTTTCAATACCCTGAAGATTATCTCCTATCTAAAAAGTATAATTAAAATCATAAATCCTTAAAAAGACATAAATCCTTAAAATTTAATGGCTGAAAGCAAGATTATAGGAATCCGTAGAGGAATAATAACCTCTGATAAAAATATTGAATTATTAAGCGAAAGAATGTATAATAACAATAGTAATAGTGAATGGTATACATTTAGATCAAATGAGGTCTATTTTGAATCAATGAGTAGTTCTATAATGCGTGCAGACATAGAAACATGGAGATCTGGAAAATTTTCTGTATTTGGGAATGATACCAGTAAAAACAGATTAAGTGATGCCTATTTTCCAACTGGACTTAACCCAAAACAATTAGGAATAATTTTAATAGATGGAATAAGCAAAGATATAGAACCTAAAACTTTTAATCAAAATAAAGACCTATTAAACTGTATGTTAGAACATCATTATAGCTTTTTTGAAAAACATAAAGATGTTTTAGAAATTTTAGAGTCTATAAAATCTGAAGATATTTTAATAGGAAGAATTGAGGGAATTGAAAATCTTTAAACATTTTAGAGTCCACAGAATCATTAAATATTTTAATAGGAAGAATCAAAATCCGATTTTGTGAAGAACTCTTTTATACAAAGGCTCTTCATTTTTTTTAGAATTATTAGTTGGTGTTGGTTGAATTTCCATTTTTTTATGAATCATATCCACAGAATGTTTTATCTCCACTAAACTATCTTTAACAAGATTATTAAAATCATTATACATTTTTTCTGTAGATAAAAAAGCAGATCCAAACTCTTTCATTAAAAGAGATTCATAATGCGTTTTCCTAAAATTTGTCATTACCTGCATATGTTGAAGATGAGTTTTCAAACCAATCCAAGTATTTGACTTTGTTTCATGCATAGCTTTTCTTACAGGAAGATAACCTAGTCCATTAGTAATTTCTTGTTCAGATACATAATCAAAAAGCCTAGGGTTTTTTAAAACTAAAGTTTTTATACTAGATAATTCAGGATTTTTTAAAGTTTTTACTTTAAAATATGCTTTTACTTTATTCTCTATCATTTTAATTTATCACAGAACTCTTCTTCCTTTAGGTAAAAATCATAATAACCCCCTATTTTTAAAGGTTGCTATTTAGTGCCTATTTTTAAATTTTCATCCCCTTAACTTCTTTTTTTAACCATTCCTGCCATAAAGGAAATACTGCTTTGCCTTCAGGCAAACCAATATCTTCTGTAACCTGTTTTGAAAAATGATGAAACATATTATTGCTTAAAGAATTAAATTTAGCTTCTAACAATTCAGGCATTTTAACTGTTTCAGCAAAATTAACTAACTCTTGTTTTATCTTCCCTCTTAATAAAATATTATCATAAACAGCATCCCAGTTTCCAACCCAACCCTTAACACCTGCAGCAATGTCTTTAATAATTTCAGAGTCTCCATTAATTAATTCCTCACTTGGTTCTAAAGAATCTTTTTCAACATTATATTTTAATAAATCCACAAATCCTCCTTCTTCTTCAGGGTCTTTAGTCCAGTGTTTTCTAACTTCTGCTAACTGAATAACCCTTTTCATACTTCTTAAACCATCCGAGGTTTTAATAGGATTAGCAACAATAATACAATCTGTTGCTTTAAAACTTGTAACAGGAACCTCTAAATCATTTACCACTCTATCAAAAACACCATAAGGAGAAGCACCATGAATTGTTCCAGCAACAACATTTGCAAGAGCACCAACTCTCATGGCCTCATATAATGCTTTAGCCTCAAGACTTCTTACCTCTCCAATAATTAAACTTGAATCTCCAAGCCTAAGAGAAGTTCTAATTCCTTCATCAGCACCTATTTCTGTACTTGTTTTTAACAAAGTGCTTCGTACTTTCATTCTTAAAATATCATAATTAAGTTTTCTCAAACTCTCAACAGGAAGTTCTAGAGTATCTTCAATAACTATGGTTCTTATTTTTGGCATAATCTCTAACATCAAACTACCTAAAAGAGAAGTTTTACCAGAGCTTCTTGTTCCAGCGATTAATAATGTTCTGTTTCCATCAATTAAAAAACTAAATAATCCTGAACAAAAACTATTTATCATCTTATTTTTAACAAATAAAGGTAAGGTCCATGGATCTTCTCTATGTCTTCTGATTGCATAAGCTAATCCTTCTGGAGAAAGGGGTTGTTGAATAACTGCGACTCTGGCTTTAATTTCTCCTAATCCTAAATCAGTATCTAAAACAGGATTTGCTTCATCCAAAGGTCTTCCTGAAATCATTCTAAATTTAGCAGCCCAAGAATCAGAGTCTTCTCTGCTCGGAATAATATTTGTAGTGCATTCATCAAATTCTTGATGTCTTAAAAAAACAGGATTAATTGAAATTGGAGAATTCAAAAAAATATCTTGTAACTTTTTATCTTGTAATAAAACCTCAATCAACCCAAAACCAATTGTATGCCTGACTAAAATAGTTGCAAGTTGATTTAATTCATTATAATTTAGATTTACCTTTCTGCTCTCGCTTAAATCTCTTAACAAATCTCTTGCAACATTAAAAAAAACC
>JBAYNB010000086.1:0-3515 GCA_041679005.1 Candidatus Pacearchaeota archaeon | reverse complement strand
TTAACCAATCTCCCTCCACAGGTTTATCTGATATAGAAAATTCTAAAGACCTGCCCCTCATTCCTTCAATAGCCCCATAAATACGATTTGATTTTATCGGTTTTGTTTGTGATTTCATTTTATTTTATTCCTCCAAAAGTATCCTCATCCTTAAAATCAGGACTTAGTTTAAGTCTTAATACAATATTATCAAGAGAATTTCTATCCAAAAAATCATAAAACTTTTGAGGGAATTGTCTAGTTAACATACCTTCTGCAAAGAGTTGAGCATAAGTTTGAATATTTTTATTACCTTCTTTTAAACCAGTAATATACAAATCTTCTAATTTTTGATAAACAGAATCTTCTTTTAAATCAGAATATATTTCCCCAAATGCATGTTTAATGAATTTAGGAGATTCAAATCTTTTTTTATTCTCAGATAATCTTTTAGCAGTTCTAATGCATCTAATCTTCTTATCCACACTATCTAAATTAGCTACAACATCGGTTGTATATAAGTTATCAACTTTCTTCAAAATATACTCCTCAAATCTGTTTGTTAGTATCATTTTCTCAACTCCTTTAATAAATTTTTTTCTAATCCAGAAAATCCAAGATTTTTTAATACTAAAGATATTTTTTCAGGAGTATAATTCTCAGAATTATTTAAGCCAATTTCACGCACCCCACGCACAGCGTAGCTGTAGTACAAGCCCCCGCCACTAAGCCCAGACCTGTAGTCGTCCCCAAGCTCACGAAGCCATGCTTGTCTTGCAAAAGATTTGTTTTCTAAACTTGCTAAATAAACAGGCATTTCTTTTATTCCTGCTTCTTTTAAAAATTCTCCGTAAACTTTTGCTGTTTCTCCAAATGCAAATGCTGTTCTTTCATCTTCTGCAAATCTATTTGTAGGTATTGATTTTGAATCCTTAAATTGAACAGAATTTGTTAATGCTTCTTCTACTTGTGTATCAGTTAAATAAAATTCTTTTCCTTTTTTATGACATTCGGTTGCTTCTTTAGCATTTGCAAGTATAGGAGAATTTCTTACTAAGAATATTCCTTTTTGTGGAACATACAAAAATCCTTCTTTTACATAAGCTCCATAATCAGCAACATGAGAGTCCTTGCCTTGAGCAATTCTTACTTTTGCAAATTCTTCAAGTGAAACAATATGATAACCATTAGACTCAAGCTCTGCTTTTGCTTCATCAAAAGGTCTTTCTACATAAGCAGAATCTGTTCCGGTTGGTTTTACATCTTGAATTATTGTCATTTTACATTCCTGCCTCCAATAATTTATTATGAGCTTCCGAAAACTTTTTATTTTCTGAGGAAATAATTTTTTTGTCAGTTTCAAAAATAAAATTACCATAAGATTTTAATTGAGGCATTGAAATATATTGACAAACCTCACAAGAACGATATATTCTCCTACTCAAAGTAGTTAACTCATAACTTTCATTAGAATTTTTTCCTAAAGGTTTTTTAGTTACAATTAATTGTGGCGCAAAACCATCTCCAAAACAAAGTCTATCTCCTTCATTTAGAGAATCTAAATCAACATCTAAAGTAATTAGTTCTAAACTATTTCTTGTATTAATATTTTTTGTTTGATTTGTATTTGTCATTTTTTCTCCATTAAAAAGTTTTAATATACTGAACCCCTAAGTAAGCACTAGGTTTTACATTTCCAGAAACAGGATGATTATAAGTTGTTTCAATACACCAATTCTTTCCAATATAAAATAAAGCACTTGCTCCTATTATTTTCTTTTCATTGGCTTTTACATCAGAAAAATCAGTTCTGTAAAAACCATAGGCACTTGGTTTTATCCCATCATTTTCTTTAAAAGAATAACCTAAATCTCCTTCAAGATATCCTGATTTTATTCCTGCCTTGTCTCTAAAATTTCCAGCCACTCTGCTGATTATTCCACCCTTAGATCTATCTGCTAAAGGAACTCTTTCGATCGCTAAATTAGCAGCATCAACAATCTGCTTACTCATTAAATCTCCTTGAGATCTTCCAACCACTGCTGGACCAGAAGCATTTCTACTAAAAGTGGGTCTTTCAACAATTATGCTTTCAAAACTTAATCCGCTTGAATCAGTTTCATTATTCCAGTCATAACAAGTTCTTGTTCTTGTTCCCCATTTTTCATTAGGTCCATGATGCATATAATAAGTTGCAAGAGTATTTGTCTTATCAAATCCAGAAGCAAGGCTTAGTCCTGCTCCAATCTGGTCGGTATTTGTAACATTTACAACAACCTTTCCAAACATGTAATTAGTTATTCCTTTTGCAGTTTCAACTCTATCAAAACCAATTCCAGGATTAATATCTCCTCCAGCATTATAATCTAATCCTAAACCAATTCTTTTTGAGTCTCCATCTTTTAGAGTTTCTTTTTCTGTATTTAAGAATAAATCCCATTTTCCTAGGGTGTGTTTGGTTTGCACACCAAACCCATTTCTATCTCCAGTCAACCCAAAAAGAGTAACTGTGTTTTCTAAATCTCCAATTTTAAATTGAGGTAAAGAAAATCCCCAGTTTGTGTACTCAACAGATTTTTTGTTTTGTCTTCCTGTAAAATTATAAATTCTTAAAAATTCCTGTCCTTTATTATATCCCTTTTCATTGAAAGGAGCAACACCCAGAGTGCTTCTAAAAACATTTAATTGTTCTCCAGAATTATTTTCTAATCTTAATCTAACAGAATATTTTGGCTCAGAATTTTCAATAGGTTTAGCTTGCTCAGCATGCAGATTGCTTGCTAGTGCAGAAATTCCTAAAATAGCGCTTGTTGCTAATGATTTCCAAAAAGAAGTTTTTTGTGATTTCATTTTTCCTCCAAAAATTAAAACTGCCAGCCAGCAGAAATTCCACTCCAAGTAAAGTCTTCTATTCCATCTATTTGACCTTCTTGTTTATTTACAAAAAAGTTTAGATTAAAATTTCCCTTAGTAAGTCCTAGATTAAATCCAATAGTTGCTTGAGAATTTCCACTTTTCCCATAATAATTATTTATCCATGCTGTACTTACATTAGGAGTAAAAGAAATCTTTAAATCTTGTTTTTTATTTTCATAGATTTGAAAACTTTTTGAAGCCTTTAAATAATACCTAGTTCCGCTTTCAGTATTTTTATTTTCAAGTAAATGTGTAACATCTAAATTTAAATCAATAGGACCTGAATAATTAATTCCTGCTTTTAATACATCATCAAAATCTCCAAAAGTTCCAGATGGATAAGTCCAGTGTTGAGCTCCAACATATGCAGAAAAATTCTTATTAAGAGGAATTTTATAATTTAATCCAAAATCTCTCTCATTAATTGCTTTTTCTTTAAAAGAATAATTTTCCCACACAAATGCAGAGAGTCTATCATTCAAATTAACAGTTACAGATTCTTGTCTAACCTGCCCTTTTACAATACTTCCATGAGGTGCAACATAATCTGAGATAATTGCTGCTTCAACATAAGGTTTTACAATAGTTTGTTCATCAATTAATTTACCATTACTTCCGCA
>JBAYNB010000085.1:0-3545 GCA_041679005.1 Candidatus Pacearchaeota archaeon | reverse complement strand
TTAACTATATTATTATTGATACTTTGTAAATTTGGTGTTAATCCACCTGTTTCATATTTAAATGACTTAAAGATATTTACAAATCCACCTGTTTTATATTTAGAACCATTATTAATAGTATATATATTATTTAATTTAGAACCATTCTTAATAGTCATTCCACCTGTTTCATATTTAACATTATCATTAACAATTTCTTGGTTAGAATTATCATCTTTCGAATTATAATATCTATTTACTTCATTTATAATATCTTTAATATTACTTGAATTTTTACTTTGATTAGTTAATCCACCTGAACTAAATGATTTACCACCACCTTCTACATTTATCATAGATGCAATATTACGAAGAACTGGATTTTTCATTGACTTCTTATTAATGATTGCTTCTCCACCTTCAACTTCAATAGGAATTCCTCCTTGTTTATGAGAAGGTCCTTCTAACATACCACCTGTTTCATAAGTAGTCTTAACTGAATTAATCTTATTAACACTTTGTAATCCCTGTGCTATAATAATCCCTGACATAATTGGTCCTAATATAGGTCCAAATTTAGAATAAGCAGAAGTCGCACCTAAATAAGTATTAATTAATGCTTGTGCTGTTGCTAAAACTTTATGAGCAATTGTTTCTTCTTCAAATAAATCTGCTGCTTGACCAGCAACATCAGCAGCAATTGCTGCTTTTTCTTCATTAGATTTACCTTCCCAATCATCTAATACAAGTTTTGCATCTGTATATTTTGCATCTAATTCATTTTTCTTCTTTAAATATTCTTCATGTCTTTTTAAATCTTTATTTTCACCTGATACAATATCTGCATATTCTTGATCCAGTGCATCCATTCTTCTAACTCTATCTTCCTCTAATAATCTATGTTTTTCTTCAAAATCTTCTGATGTTAATAATGCTAAACTCTCATTAAAAGACATTATTCTTTCTAATGTTTGTGTTTCATCTTCTTCATCAATAACATCTTTTTCGGTTTTATATTGTTGGTCTAATTCTCTTTTCTTTAATAAAAATGCTTCATATTCTTCACTATCTTTTCCATATTTTTCTATTAATAATTCACCTTCTTTATTTATATTATCTAATTCTAATTGATAAAGTGCATCTAAATTTTTAATCCTTTGTTCATATGTTTGATCTGCTAATTGTTGGTCTAATTCCAATTTTTTCATCTCATTACCATATAACAATTCGTTTCTTTCTGTTTGTAAAGTTATTAAATTTTCATTATGAGTTTTATCTTGTTCTTCTATCTGTTGTTGAATTGCAATATATTCAGCACTACCAACTTCATATAAAGATTGTTGTTCTTTTAAACTATCTCCTATTATTTTATTCTTATCATTCTCTCTTTTAATTTGATTTGATAAACTATCATTTTGTTTAGAATTTATTTTATCATAAGAATCTAATTCTAATCTTAATAATTCTTCTAAATCTGCTTTTTCATCACTAACACTTTGTTTTCTTATTGCATTAGTTCTCATTAAATTTTCTCTCTTCTGTGTTGCAGCTGCCGCTTCCATAGATGATAATTCTGCTTGTAAATTTGCATGTTCTATTATATCTTCATCTAACGTTTCAGTATTTTTCATATTTAATTCATGTAATCTTATCTTCTCTTTTTGTAATTCTATTGATCTTCTTGTTTCTTCTTCAATTAAAGCATTAATCTTTTCTGATGCTGATATCTTTTCCTCTGAACTTTTAGTTTCATCATCTCTAATTAATTTTAATTCTTCTATTGTTTTCTTATTTTCAGCAGTAAATTTATTTAATTCACCTTCTGATATTGCTAGCCTCTTCATAGCATTTTCATATTCATTTGCTGATTTAACTGATTCAACTATAACATCTTTTACTTTATCATAACCATCTTTTATTTTTGATGGTAAATCTTCAATACCAGTCATAGCCTGTGCTAAACTTTCACCCATATCCTTTGCACCTTCAGTAGCTTTTTCAAAATATTCTTTTGATTTTTCTCTGGCCTCTGCGTTAAAAATCCCCTTTACCGCGAGACCAACTCCAATAAGACCATCTCGTAATACACCAAACGCTTGAACATAAAAATCTACTAACCCCTTAAATCTATTAACTAAATTTGTTTTGATCACTTCCCATAAATCTAAAACTGCTTGTTTTGGATCGTCAAATGCTGTTTTCAATTTATCTGATAATGGTTTTAAACTTTGTAAAACTTTATGAAAGATAATATCTATTGAAGTCATTACTTTTGCGAAAAAATCAACCACTTTTTGATTCTTCTTTAACATATCAAATAAATATTTAAACGCTGAAACTACTATTGTAACCACTCCTAATGTTTTTAATGCTTTACCTATACCCTTTATTCCACCTGCAAAAACATTTAATCCTTTCTTTGTCCCTTTTGCATTATTTCCAAAATCTTTAACACTTTTTGAACTCTTATCCAACTTATCATTAGTTTTTTCTAATGACTTCGTTGCATCTTTACTCATATCTTCAATTTCTTTAGAAGATAATGATGCTCCTTTGGTTATATCTTTAAAAGTTCCTTCTGCTTCATTACCAACTTCTTGAAAACTCTTATCTAATACACCTAAACTCTTATTTAAATCTTTAATATCTATTGTGGTTTTATCAATCTCTGTTGATATAGAATTGAATTCTTTTGATCCTTCTTTTGTCTTTGATAATTTATCCTGCAATAAAATTAATTCACTCTTTAATTGTTTTAAAGAATTTAATGAATTACTATTATCAACTTCTATTTTTAAATTAATCGTGTTTGACATCAATTATCTTATTTTTTTCATTCATCCAAGTAAGATAATTTAATATTTCACGAAACCGCGATTCCAATAAACTATCTATGTTAAGGAAGTTTTCCCCAGCGATTTCGTAAATTGTTCCACTCCACCCCCATCTGGTATGGAATCTCCCTTTAACCGAATTATCAACTGGTTCATCTCCATCTTCACTTTTGCTGGTGAATAACCCAGGGAAAGATTTATAAGTGCGGTCTTTAAAATCGAAAAAAAAATCAAAGTGCTTTTTACAATGTCAGAAGTCATATAATTTTTAAATATTTCAGACCTTGTTTCAAAGTTTTCATCACTTTTAACATACTCTTTCCTATTATATATATAAGAAAATATGTTTTTAAATATATTTCCACTCTTCTTTTTTTCTCTATATAATATTGCCATTAAATTATGAATATTAAATTTATAATTATCTGGTTTTGAAAACCATTCTAAATCTATAAACTCATACATCTTCATATCATCTAAATGACTTTGTAAATAATAAGTTTTACCTTGTATCTTTATCTTATCTTGTAATTTAATATCACCTTCAGTATATATAAATGATAAATTCTTTTCTATAAATTTTAAATCTCTTATATTTATATTTTTAATATCCTCTTCTTTTAATCCAGTTAGTATAGATATAACCTCTATTCTCATTTGTATATCTTCCATATCACTATCTAACTGCATGATTTTCATATACTTATCTAAATTTATTTCAAGTATTGATTT
>JBAYNB010000084.1:0-3673 GCA_041679005.1 Candidatus Pacearchaeota archaeon | reverse complement strand
GTAATTTTATATATCTCCAGTCATTTATATTTTTATGAAAATAAAGAGGTTCCTTGTTTTTATCCTTGTAATAATTTTATTAGCTTTATTATCAATTTATTATCCAAAACTGACTGGTAAGGTAGTGTCTGGTCTTGATAGAGATTATGAAAAAGAATCTTGTTTTGTTAATAGGGTTATAGATGGAGATACTCTTGTTTGTGATAATCAGACAATTAGGTTACTAGGGGTAAACACTCCTGAAAAAAACAAACCATATTATCTTGAAGCAAAGGAATTTTTAAGCAAGACTGAGAATCAGACTATTTATATTTTAAGAGATAGTGAAGATATTGATAAGTATGAAAGAAAACTAAGGTATGTTTTTTATGAAGACGAACTAGTAAATGTACTAATTTTACAAAGAGGGTTAGCAACTAGTTTTATGCTTGAAAATTTAAAATATGAAGAAAAATTAAAAGTTGCAGAGAATTATGCCCAAAGAAGTGAATTAGGATTATGGATAAAAAGTAAAGAGGTTTGTGCAGGATGTCTTGAACTTTTAGAGCTTAATTATACTGGGGAGTTTTTTATAATTAAAAATAATTGTGACTTTAAGTGCGATTTAACTGACTGGAGTGTTAAAGATGATGCAAACCATTTTTTTAAGCTTGAAAGCTTAGATGCAAAACAAGAAAAAAGATATGACTCAAAAACTAAAATTTGGAATGATGATGGAGATAGGTTTTTTATGAGAGATAATTATGGAAAATTAATTGTGTTTTATGAATATTGAATAATTGGAGAGGATTCTTGTGGTTTGATATTTCTGAGCTGGTCTCTTACTTGTTCTTCAATTCTTAAAATTTCTTTATTAGATAACCCAACTATTCTAAATAAATTATCATATCTTTGATTAGAACTATTAATCCTTAATTCATAATCTTTTTTATCTTTCCCTTTGAAATAAACTTTAAGAGGATTTTCAGATAATCGTCTTTTAAAAAAATCATTTTCAGGCATGAGTGTATTTGCACCAACTAATCTTGGTATAACTCCTGCTAGATTATTAAAATCTCCATCTTCAGATATTATTGCATGAGTTTTGTCTGAATATAAAGAGAGATAAAGTCCTGCAGCAATACATCTTTCATCTGTATCTGATTTATTTGACGCATCTTCATCAGTAATGCCTTTTAAGAAAGTTACATCAGTTTTCAAGTGCATTTTTTGACTTAATAATTTGACAATATCAACTAGAGGAGTATATAGTTCTGTGTCAAATTTTAATTCTTTTTTATGTGAGTCTTGTTTTATTCGATATGCTAACTTTTGAAGTTCTATAAGTTTATTAAATGTAAAAGAATCTTCTTTTTCTGCCTTTTTTTTCCATCTATCATTAACCTTATGAGACTCCCTTTGTTTGAAATATCTTATTTTTTCTGAAATGATTTCTAAATATTTTTCTTTTTCTTGAGTTAATTCTTTTATTGTGCAGGAATTTGGGTGATTTATTATTCTATTAAACATAGTTGCCCATTGGGTTTCTTCATTTATATGTCTAGTACTTAATGAATCTAATTTACGTAATTCATAAAAATGTTCTCTAAAAAAATCATTAGACCTGCCTAGACTATTATCTATTAAAACAAGTTCTGCAGAATTTAATATATCTTCTAATTGGAATTCTGGGTTCTCAAAGGTTTTATTTAGTAGTTTACTAAAATATCGCATAATCTTACATAAAAAATCAATTTAAAAACCTATCTAATACTCTCTATAATCTTTTTCTAGGTAGTATTTTATTGGTAGAAGCATTCCTAGAATAAATAAAAACCAACCAACAAAACTTAAAAGTATTAATAGATAATTCTTGAATAAAAAAGAAATTACAAGCAAACCTGCCCATGCAATAATTCCTGATAAGAATAAGACCACCCAAGTCATTTTATCTTTTCTTTTTATAATAAAATCTGAAAGATGCATTATTGTAATTCCTGTTGAGACTAAAAAAAGCCCAATAAGGATATTAAAGAGGTAAAATAAAAATGTTATTTTTGGATTAAACTTTGCAAAAAATCCCCAAAGCTCTGAAATAGCATTAAAATTTTGTTTCATATTAAATTTAACAAAAATTGTATAATAAATCCCAAATAAAATCATATATATCCCATTGTACCAAGTTATTTTTGCACCTTGCTTAACTCTTTGAATATTCATTGTTTTTTAAGGAAGTCTGTATTTAAAAAAATTTGGGGGGAGGATAAGATAGATTATTTTAATAATTCAATGGCTTGTGAATAAAAAGGCATGGCTAATTTTTTGGCTTGTTGTGAAGTGATTCTATCAAACATCCAATCAATTTTTCTTTTAACCTTATCTTTTCCTAGAATTGGCGAGAGATTTTTTACATGTTTTGGAGCATTAACCTCTAAATAACTAATGCTATCTGCATCTTTAATTAAGTTTGATTCATCACCACCACCAATTTCATGTCTCAAAACCATATTATAAACTCGACTAACAAGTTTTGCATTGGCTTTCTCGTTTATAAGAAATTGTTTCATAATATCTGCTCCTCCTTTTTGGTGTTCTTTAAGTATTTTTAAATCATTTAATTCTTTATTTTTGAATGTGTCAATAGTATCAGTATCTCTAAATGCCCTGGCTATATCATGACTATAGGCTGCAATTAATATCGCTTCATCATATTTAGGATTTAGTTGTTGAGCCCAATAAATTGTTCTCTCAAAATGCTCTAAGCTTTTCCCACTTGCAGAATTTTCAAAAGACTTTTTAACAAAATCTTTTGTTTTGTCTAATAAATTCATAAATTATAAACTTGTATTGTATTATATAAAGATTGTCATAAGAGTTTTCTTTTCACAATCAAATACAATTCGTCCCCTTTTCTGCAAAAAGGGAGTTTAATCCCTATTTCTTGACCTTTTTCTGCTTGGGTTATTTCTTTATGTTTCATTTGCATACTCTCGACTTTAGATTTTAAAATGCCTGTTGTTTTGCCTATAATCAAGATTTCATCACTTAATTTTAAGGGCCCATTATTCAATTTTAATAATCCTACATTAATCTTATCATAATAATGGTGTATTTTCCCAATAAACTTTTTAGATTGAGATGCAGAACTATTTTCTAGGTTTGAGAAATCATCTGATGTAGGAAGTTTAAGATAAAATCCTGATGAAAATCCTTTATTATAAACTTTATTTAGTTCATTTAAACCTTCTTTTATTTGTTCTTTTGTTAATTTTTTATCTAAGGCTTTTCTATAAACTCTTACAACTGCATCAATATATTCTGGTTCTTTGTTTCTTCCTTCTATTTTAAATGAGACTATACCTGCTTTTTTTAATTTTTCAATAAAAGGAAGTGTGCATAGGTCTTTTGCAGACATTACAAAATTGTTTTCTAGTTTTAGCTCATTTCCTTCTTCATCTTTTATTTGATAAGCTCTTCTGCATGGATGAATACATTTTCCTCTGTTTGCAGATTGATTAAATAAAAATTGGGAAGTAAAACATCTGCCTGACTCAGAGACACACATTGCCCCATGAATAAAAACTTCTATTGGAATAATTTTTGATATTTTTTTAATTTGTTTTAAATTAAGTTCTCTTGCTAAAACAATCCTCTTTGCTCCTAATTTTTTATAAAATTCTGCTGTTTTTGAATT
>JBAYNB010000083.1:0-3737 GCA_041679005.1 Candidatus Pacearchaeota archaeon | reverse complement strand
TTGTTTTCCAAGATGTTTGTGTTTTCATTTTATTTATTGTGGAGCATATTTGATGCTTGACTCTAATCCCCTTACAGTAGACTTTAATCCTCTAACCACCTCTTGAATAGTTTCTTTAGGAACAGGACGAAGAAAAGTTACATCAAAAGGATTAGTTACTTCAATGTTTGAAGATTTATGAAAAGAAAGGTGATCATAATTTGTGAAGTTTACAGAAGCAGGAGATACACTTTTAACTAAATACACTCCATTAAAAGGATGAGTATATAATCTTCCTCTTACAAGAAGATTTCCTTCTCTGTCTATAAATTTTGATTTTGTATTTTTCATTTGTCATTTTATCACCTCTCATGTATGTGTAGTGTCTTACTACTACATAGTAAGTATATACTTTTTTATAGTATTTAATCATTTTTATTAAACTTTATATATTAGTATAAATGTTTATACTTTTTAGAAAAGCTTAAAAACCCGTATTTCCTATCTAAAATATGACCAAAAGAAAACTAGTCAAACAAGGAGCAGCAACAATGATGATTAGCTTGCCTTCTAAATGGATTAAGGCAAATAAACTTGAGAAAGGAGACGAAGTAGATGTTGAAGAAAAAACAAACTCTCTTATAATTGGTTTAGATACTAAGCAGATAAGTAAAAAAACAGAAATAAATTTAGGTTCTCTAACAGAATCCTCAATAAGAACTATTCTAACAAATGCATACAGACTAGGATATGATAAAATTAAATTAAACTATCAAAGTAGTGAAGCATTAAAACATATAAAAAACATAATAGATAATAACCTAGTAGGATTTGAGATAATTAAAAAAACAGACAAATCATGTGAAATAGAAAACATCACAGAACCATCAAAAGAACAATTTGATAACATCCTTTCTAAGGTTTTTCTTAATATAGATGAACTGTTTGAAATAATATTTCTTAGGTTAAAAGGGAAAAAACAAGAGTTCGAACAAACAGAACAAAAAATTCAACGATTTGATAATTTTTGTAGAAGAGTTATTGCAAAATATGAATTAGAAAATTCAAATCTAAGATGGGCTTTTCATTCTGAGTTAATACATGCCCAAAGAGAACTTTACCATTTATTAAGATACTTAGAGAAAAATAAAACAAAAGAAAATAAAGATATTTCATACCTTTTAGAAAAATCAAAAGAGATATTTGAATTATTAAAAAAAGCTTACAATGAAAAAAATATTTCTCTACTTGAAAAAATACATGATATGGAAAAAGAACTAATATACAAAGAAGGTTATAGTTTCTTTAAACAATCTCCAGTAATTATTTATCATCTTCTCAATTCAATAAGAAATTTTTATCTAGCTTCTTCTCCTTTAATTGGGATTTTTATTGTTCAGGAATTCTAAGTCTTTCTTTGTAACTTCCTTTTAAAAAATTAGTTTTTGGAATTTTATTAAAGTCAGTATTACCTTCTTCATCAGTAATCATATACAGAGCCAAAGCAGTATTAATTAAATCTTGTTCATAATGAGGAAGCATATTGGAATAACCAATTTCTAGAGATCCTGTTTTGTCATTAGCATCTGCATTATTAAAATTATATTTAGGAAGATAATTTATACTCTTAGTTCTTACCTTTGCAGTATTTATCTCCTGATTTGAAGAAAAATATTCTGCAAGAACATCTGCAACATTTTTCCTAGGGCCAAAACATTGTTTTAGATACATTATGCCATGTGCAACTGCACTTCTATCATCAACATTACTTCCATGATTAAAAGAATCATTTATTTGAACAAACTGCTTAGGAACTAAACTAGGAGAAAGTCTTTCTTCCCCTTCTTGTTTATAATTTTCTTGGTATTTATCTTTACTAATATACCCAGCCATTAACCAAGCAGAAGTTAGTCTCTTGGGCATTCGGTGAATATTAGATGAAAAATCAACTAAACTGTCAAATTCGCTTTTAAATCCTTTTTCACTTTCAAGTTTACTTACTTGAATTTTAGCTTTTTCCATATATGGAACTAAAATGTCTAAAGTAAATTCCTTATCTGAATTATCAAGATTACCCAAACTAAAATTAGAATAATCTTCATTTTGAAGTATCTCACTCATAGTAGGTTTTGGTTCTTTCCTAGAATCAATAGCAGCTCCATAAATTCCAAAACCGATAATTCCTGCTGCAATGGCTGTGGGAATAATAAATTTTGCACTTGTTGCTACTCCTTTTTTAAATTTACTATAAAGTCCTGTATTAATTTTGTTAAAAGCAGTTTCTAATTCATAGACATTTTTAAAAGACTTTTTATTATCTAATGTCAAACATTTATGAATTAAATTTTTATATTTTCCAGGCACTAGTTTAAGAGTCCATCTAAGTTGTGCTTCATGTGTTTGTGAAGTAATCTCTTCAAGAGAAGTTCCACCCGAGGTTAGTTTAATTTTATAGATTTTGTCTCCAACCTTCAGAGGTTTTCCATTTTCATCAGAGCTTATACCATAATTAAAAGGATTAATTCCAGTTAAAGCGTATAACATTGTTCCACCTAAAGCATATACTTCTGTTCTTTCACTAGCACATGCATTTTTTCCTAAGACTAATGCATTAAGTAAAGTTGGATGAGTATAAGCAGTGCCTCCTCTAGTGGGCATACTTATTTCAGAAATATCTCTAATTCTAGCAGCATTTTGTAAATCAGATAATTTAACTCCATTTCTAGTAATATTAATATTAGAAGGTTTTATGTCTCTATGAAGGATATACTTTTCTTCATTAAGATACCTAACTGCATTAATAATCTGGCTAAAAATATTTGTAAATCTTTCATGATCTTTTATTACTCCTGTAGTTTTGACTCTATCTTCTAAACTTTCTCCCTCATAATAGGTTTCTACATTAACTGTTTTTCCTCTTAATTTAAAATTGTCTACAACTTCTACAATGTTAGGGTGTTGTATTTGATTAGAAATATGAACTTCAGCTAAATCAACATCTCTTTTATGTTTATTTATTATTGTGCATATTGAATCAGGACTTATTTCTGTTTTAGGTATTTTAACAACTCTTGGTTTACTTACTTCTCCTTGACTGTATCTTGCAAGATAAGCTATTCTTGTTTGACCCTCTCCAAGTTCTTGTAAAATTTCATAACCTCTATTTTTTAATTCAGAAATATCTTCAGAAGTTAAAGCATGAAGTTTATGGTCCTCTTCTTTCAAATATTTGTATGCTGCCTCAGTTACTTTTTTCAAATCTCCAACATACATAGTGCTTACTACAGCATCAGACCCTTGTGGGTTTTCATCAAGACTAAAATTTTCAGAGTCAGTCATTTTTGCTCTCCAAAATATTTAATTTGATTTCAACAATAGTCCCGGGTTTTAATTCAGCTTCAAGAATTCTAGGAATAACTATGATTGCCTGCGAGCCATGTTTAGCAATTTTCTTGGTGATTGTGAATTCTTTTGTCATTTTTAACTACTTTATAGTTTATACATATCCTATACATAGAAAATACTGATTTATAAAGCTTTCTATATTGTAATTACTTTAGAATGACACAATAAATGCAAGAGATTTAGAAATTCAAGAATAACTTAATTAAACATTTTTAATAACTACTAAAAGAGATTAAAAGTGCGGGCCGGGAATCGAACCCGGTTAGCTCCCTCTGCAGGGGAGTGCAAGACCAATATGCGACCCGCACATAATTTTATTTATTTAATCCAAAAAGGATTAACGCTCCTGACAG
>JBAYNB010000082.1:0-3760 GCA_041679005.1 Candidatus Pacearchaeota archaeon | reverse complement strand
CTCTGATTATCTCTGGGTTCTTGCTTGTTCAAATGACTAAGATTTCCATGCAATCTAATCTAGAAGAAGCTATGCCAAGATTAAGTCAAGATGATGTAAGTGATAGAGTTTCTGATAAGTTTGGTGCACAGGATGCTGTATTAATTTTAGTTCAAATGGACAAAGATTCAAATGAACAAAATGCTCCAAAAGACATCAGAGACCCTGAAGTTGTAGAATTCTTAATTAAATTAGAAAATAGATTATCAGAAGAAGATTCAATAGATGAAATTATGTCTATGGGAACTATATTTAAACAAATAGAAATACCAGAAGACCTAGAAACTTCTAAAATAATCTTAAAAAATGCAAGAGTTGACTCTTTGTTTAATAATGATTATACTGCTACATTAATCTACATTACTTGTGATTTAGGAACTGGAGAAAAAGGGGTTAAAGAAATAAATAATGCGGCCCAAGAAGCCATTAAAATTTCTGGGCTTCCTCCGGGGATTAAAGCAACAGTTACAGGAACCCCCTCAATGAGAGACACAATACTAACTCTTTTAGAACATGATGCTATAATCACATTATTGCTTGCTTCAGCAATTATTTTTATTTTATTAATTGTAACTCAAAAATCATTCACAAAAGGAATAATTGTGTTCTTACCATTAACTCTTGGAATCATCTGGACTCTTGGAACAATGGCTATGTTTGGAATACAGCTTTCTATTGCAACAGTAGGGATAGGTGCAATGATTCTTGGTCTTGCAGTAGAATATGGGGTGTTTATGGTCCAAAGATATCATGAAGAAAGAGAAGATAAAAATCAAGAAGATGCATTAAAAATAGCAGTTTCAGGGGTTGGGTTTTCAATTCTTGGTTCAGGATTAACAACAATTGTTGGATTTTTAGCCCTAACAATCTCAGTTGCCCCGATGTTAGGAGATTTAGGATTTTCACTTGCATTAGGAATAGGCTTTTGTCTAGGTATCACAATATTCATTACTCCATCTTTTATAATTTTAGAAGAAAATTTAGAAAAATGGTTAACTGAATACAATCATAAAAAACATTCAAAAAAACTTAAAAAACATAAAGAAAAACAATGGTAATGCAAAATAAAATCTTTAAAGAATATTCAAAATTCGTCTCAAACAAACCCTGGACAATCTTAATTGTTTCTTTAATAATAACCGCGATTATGTTATATGGATTTATGAATCTTAAAACAGTAAATATGAATTATGAAGACATGTTGCCTGAAGAAAATGAAGTAATTAATTCTTTTAAAATAATCTCAGAAGAGTTTGGTGGGGAAAACTCAATAACAATTGTAATTGAACTAGATAATTTAATTATAAATTCAGACGAACCTTTAGATATAAGAGACCCAAGAGTAATAAGTTACATAGACAAATTATCTCAACAATTAATATATGTAAAAGATGTAACCTCAGTATCAAGTGTATCTGAATTAATTAAAACTTCAAATAATAATTATATTCCGAATACTCAAAATGAAATAATCGAGATTTTAAATAAACCTGCACTAAGTTATCAGGTAAGCTCATTTGTAAGTAAAGATAATTCAATGAGTCTGATAAATGTAAAACTCTCAGAAGACTCTGATGACCATTCAGAAGAAATTGAACAAGAAATAAGTTTAATTTTAGATCATTCAAACAAACCTGCCGGAATCTCTGTTACTGGAACAGGAGATATACTAAAAGACCCACAAATTGAGAAAATCATTACAGACGACATGAGTAAAACCTCTCTGGTTGCTATAATCGGAATTATATTTATTTTATTAATTATATTTAGGTCTTTTAAATATGGATTTTTACCACTAACTTCAATCATATTTGGAGTTCTCTGGGCTATGGGATTTTTAGGACTTATAGGATTAGGTCTTAACACAATGACTTCTGGAACAATTTCAATGATTATGGGTATAGGAATTGATTTTGGTATTCAGATTATTGTAAGATTTAAGCATGAATTTAAAACTGCAGATAAAAGAAAAGCAATGGAAAAAACAATGAATGCAGTTTTAGGCCCAATTGGAATAACAACCTTAGCTGCAATAATTGGTTTTAGAGCAATGTCTTGGGGAGAATTGACAATGATGGCAGAAATGGGAAATATAATGAGCCTTGGAGTAATCTTCTGTATGTTTGCTGCAATAACTGTTGTTCCAAGCCTAGTAATATTAGTTGAAAGAGACAAACCAAAAAAACAATAAGTTATACCTTTATTTTTAATGTATCAGAAATCCATAAAGATTTCTGACACCAAAAACTTTATAAAGGACTATCGATTCCGATATCTCAATCTAAAAAATGTATTAACTAAAAAATTACAATGAAAATCCAAGATTTTCAAGCATGTAATTTTTAAATAAAACAAAAAATTTCATACAATGAAACAAAAAACAATAAAAAAAATAAGTGTTTTTGCATTAATAACACTATTAATTTTAAGTGCAATTGCTTCATTCACAATTGCAGGAACAACTTCTGATGATGTAAGTGTTGATGATTATAATATTGATTATTCTTATGATTTAACTGAAGCAGTTGCAGGAGAAAGATTTGACTTAACAATAACACTTACTAATAAAGATACTATAGATAAAGAAAATATAAAGTTTTCATGGGATCTAGATGACCCTTTTGATATAGATAATGATGATGAAGAATGGGATATAAAAATTCTAGGTGCTGGAGCAAATGTATCTAAAACTTTTAGGATAGATATAGATGAAGAAGCTGATTCTGATGAATATAAGTTAAATTTTAATTTAGAAGATTCTAAAGATGACTGGGACGATTATGTAGAAGTAGAAGTTGATTCTGATAAAGCAGACCTTATTATTGCTAATATTCAAAGTAGCCCTTTAACACTAACTCCAGGAACAGAAAACATAAAACTAACTGTTAAACTTGAAAACCAAGGAGAACAAAGTGCAAAATTCATAAAAACAAGATTGATTCTACCAGACGGATTTACTCCTTCAGATTCATACTCAGATAGTTATAGTGTAGGAACTATTGCAGGAGAATCTCAACAAGAAGCTATTTTTTATATTAATATTGATGAAAATGTTAAAACTAATGATTATATTGGTCAGATAAAAATTGATTATAAAGAAAATAATAATGATAAAACTAAAACTCTAGAAATTAATTTGCCAGTTCATGGAAACTCTCAGTTTAGTATAGATTCTGTTAGTTCTGAATCAAAAATAATGCCAAAACAAACTTCAAAAATAAAAGTAAAAATAACAAACACAGGAGATAAAAAAGCAGAAGAAACCTCTGTAAAAGTATTTGAAAAATCAGATTATCCCTTTAGTTTTACTGAAAAAACATATTATATAGGAACTCTTGAACCAGGAGAATCTGGAACAGCGGTTTTTGAACTAACTGTAGACACCGATGCTACTCCAAATAATTATATAATTGAAACTCAGATAAGAACTGTTAATGATGGGACTGTCTTAGTCAATGAAAAATCTATAAATATTAAGATTTCTAAATATGAAAGAACTGCTTTAGATTATCTTAAAATAATTGGAATAATAATCCTAGTAATCCTAGCAATAATCATATTTTTTGTTTACAAAGCTAAACAAAAAAGAAAACAGGCATTGATTTCAGCAAAAAAACTAGAATCTGAAAGAATATTATATCCATCATCAAAGAAAAAGATTTAATTTAAGAGCAACCAAGAATTAGTTCTCATATAAAATTCAAGAACCAACAAAAACTTT
>JBAYNB010000081.1:0-3775 GCA_041679005.1 Candidatus Pacearchaeota archaeon | reverse complement strand
GTAACTGTAAGTTTAAGTCATCCTGCAATGACAGGAAGTTTAACTCTTGCTGATGGTAGTACAACTACATTATATGTTGCTGGTAATACAAACACAACATTAAATGTTAGTAAAGCATGTAATTATTTATACACTGATAAAGGTGCAAAAATTCACTTAGCTTATGCAGATAATTATGCTACAAACAGTAGTTCAAGCCAAATCATGATTGAGGAAGAAACTGCTTACAATGGAGGTTCTTTCAAACTTAATGATGGAAGCACTACTTTAGGTCAAAATATCACACTTCAGTTTGCTTATGAAAAAGATAGCAGAAGTGGAAAAGATATGGAACTTAAATCTATCACTCCTGGCGGAACAGCTGGAACTGATGGTTATACTGTTGGTGCAGATTATTGGTCTGATGATGTAGGCGATTATGACTACTATTATTTGACTGCATATGGTACATTTGCTAAAAGAACAGGAGACACTGATAAACAAGTAGAAATTTGGTATCCTGAAGATGCAATGAATGTTGGATTCTATATTGGAGAGGTTTCATCTGAAATAACTCCTGGTTCAACTGGAACTGCTGGAGGACAAATATCTATTGTTAAAGATTCAGAAGTTAGTACTGTTGCTAGCAAGAACTTAATTGTTGTTGGTGGAAGCTGTGTAAATACAGTTGCTGCTAAAATACTTAATAGTGATGCTCCATTATGTGGTGCAGACTTTAGTACTGCAACAAAGGTTAGTGCTGGAGGATATATCATTAAGACTGTTGCTTCGCCTGAAAATGCAGACAAAGTAGCTATGTTGGTTGCAGGATTTAATGCTGCTGATACAACAAATGCTGTTAAAAGAGCTATGGTTATTGATGGTGTAAAAACTGATGTTAACTCTGAGGAAATCTTTCCTGTAGTTGCGTAAACATTAATTTTTTATTTTTTTCTTTTTTTTTATTTTTTTAATCTGGTGTGAGAACTAGATTAAATGACTTTTATTGTTGTAATATTACTAAAGAAACATATTTAAATATCCAAAAATATTTTATTAATCATGAGGAAACTAATAACTAGAGAAGAGAAAGATAAGAAAACAAAAAGAAATCAGTTAATTGCAGGAGGATTTTTAATTTTACTTATGATATTTAGTAGTCTTGGTTATGCTTTTAGTAGCAAAGGAGAAGAGAGTATAACAAATAAAGTTAATTATAATGAAATAGAATTTACTCTTGATAATTCTGGATACTGGAATTCTGTAATTCAAGGGAAAGAATTTATAACAAAACATAATCCAGAAGAAATCAAAGACATTCTCTTCTTAACTAATTTAAAGATAAGTTCTTATGTAGATAAACCTTTGTATTTTGTTGGAGATTTAGGAGAAGGTAGTTCTGAAATAAGCAGAAATTTAGCTGAAAGATTTGTTTTAAGAATCCAACAAGCTTGTTTAAGTGAAAAAGATTGTATAAGCAATTTTCCAATAAAGAACTGTTCAAGCGATAATATAATTATTTTTAAAGAAATTTCAAATAATGGGACTGAGAGTATTTATCAAGAAGAAAACTGTGTTTATATTTATGCAGGATATGAAAACCAGACAAGATATGCAGACAAACTATTATTTAGTCTATTAAATATTTGATTTTCTTAAAACAAATCAATATATTCATTTTAAGTCCATAACCTTTAAAAACCTAATTTTTCTATTAAGATTATAAAAGAATGGTAAATAAAAAAAAGAAATCTGGAGAATTTGAAGAAGAAGTAAAAAAAGAGATTACATCTTCAAAAGAACCTAGTGTAAAACAAAAACAAAACAGACAGGTTATCTGGGCTTTGATATTGATGGTCTGTGTAATCGCAATTATTTTTCTTGTTCCATATATTAAACAGAATTTTTTTAATAAATTTGAATATATTAGTTTAGATTTTTATAAAACAACAACTGATGGAATTAATTTTTATTATACTGAAATACCCTTAGTTAATGTTTATAATTTTCCGATAGGAGAATATTCGATTTATTTTAGAAATGATCCTAGAAACCTAGCAAATGTTAGTGTGGACATTATTGAAAATAAAATTCAGTTCCAAAAAAATAATTCGGTTTATATTTCTATTCAATCTGATGCTCCTATTTGCGATGATAATATTGTATCAATTGTTGGCTTAACTAGTTTCTTAGATAAATTTGGAAATTTGACTGTTAAGGGAGCTATGAGTGATGCATTATACTCAAGCGATAATAATCTAGCCTATGTAACTTGTGAGACTAACCCTAATAACACAGTTCTTTTGTTTAAAACAGGTAATGAAACTAAGATTTCAAAAACAGGCAAGAATTGTTATGAATTAATATATAAAGACTGTGAGATAAACAGAGCAACTGAAAAGTTTATCTTAACTATAATGGAAAGTTATATGAATAAGTATAATGAATTAGACCTTAAATAATAATTTTTTGTCATCTCAATTATAATCAGCTAGAAAGTTTTCTAATTTTTATTTAAACTTTTTGATGTCTTCAATAAAATATTTTACATCAGACACAATAGGTATTCCTTTTATAGAGAATATCTTTGTTGTCAAAAACCAAACACCTACAACTAGAATAGTACTTAGAATATACCAAACCAGCTTATGAGTTATATAAAAAAATTCAAAATCATTAACAAGGAGAACAGATAAAATAAATATTCTTAAAATATTTAAGATGAATAATATGCTAAAAGAAAAGAAAAGAGAATAAACTCTCTGCTTTGGTTTCATTGCTATAAAGAGGTTTAAAATTAATAAAAGAACATATGCAGAACCAGCAACACAAGAAGGGATTATCTCAATAATCTTTGATTGATTTATTAATATTTGAATCCCCGAGATAGATACTGAATAAAAGATTCTTAAAATAATTACTGTAAAATAAATTGTTAATGGTGTAAGAATTTTATAAATAAGAGGAGAACAACCAACTAAGATTAATAATAAGATATATCTTAATGCAATCAACCATAAACTTTTATCAGGAATACTTTTTTCACTCATGCTTTAAAGTTATGGTTAAATATTTAAATAGCTTTGTTTTTAGATAAATATGAAAAAAACAGGGTTTATCTTATCTATCTTCACTGCAGGGATAGTAACTCTCATAGTTTATTTAAATGATACTGCAATTGTTCAATTTGTTGAATCATTAAGAAACAATTATTTAGATTATTTTCTCTTAAGTATTAGTTTTGCAAGCAACACTTTCATTATATTCTTTTTTTTAACTAGTTTATTCCTCTGGAAAGAACATAAAAGAAGATGGATTGTTCCTTTATGGCTAGCTGTTTTTGTTTCTGGAGTAATTAGTTTTATTCTTAAAATTTTGATTCATAGACTAAGACCTTTTCATGCAGAAGTTGTTTCTGTTTTGCAAATCTCTTTTTATTTTATAAAAGATAATTTTAATACCTGGAATTTTTCAATGCCTAGTTTTCATGCAATGCTTATTTTTGCTGCAATACCTTTGTTAAGTAAAGAGTTTAAAAAATTTAGATATATTTGGATAATCTTTGCAATTATTGTTTGCTTTTCAAAGGTTTACTTTGGAGTACATTATCTTTCAGATGTTATGGTCGGAGCAATACTTGGTTATTTAATAGGTCATTTAATGGTTGCATTAGAAGAGAAATACCAAGTAGGTCTAGCCTTAATGAATGTTTTAGGAGTACAAGAATAAAAATAGTTTAATCTGAATCAATAGATTTTGTTATTATTCTGTGATATTTTTTCTTATTCTAGTAATT
>JBAYNB010000080.1:0-3809 GCA_041679005.1 Candidatus Pacearchaeota archaeon | reverse complement strand
GGCTGCTTTTGAAAAATGGATGTATCAGTATTCTATACATTATGCTGAGCATAGTAAAGATGAAAAAGGAACAAAAAAATGGTTATTAAAAAAATTAGACTCAAGCTGGAGAAAATTAACTCTTCCAGGATTAAAAGAAGATATTTCTCCCCTTTATACAAAGATTAAAAACGAACTTGTTTTTTGATATTTATCACCTTTATTAATAAATAATTTAATAAGAAATCTATTCCTTCAAAACTTACATTCCTAGAAACTTAAGCAAAGAATGTACTAAAAATGCAGGCCAAACTGCTGCTTTTAGAACTCCTAATACTCCAACCCAAAATCCAGTCGCATTAGAAATATAATAAATTGCAGCACCAATAAATCCTAATCCGTAAACAGCTCCACCGCATCCACTATAAGCACTGCAACAAGAATGATGATGAACATCACATTTATATTCTTCGTGTTTTGCACTTCTTTTTTTTGTTCTTGCCATCTTTTATATTAATATTAGTTTAATAAAGTATTTAAAAGTTTCTTAAGATTATTTTGATTTTCTAGGCAAAAAATTTAGGAACTGGAAGAAATGCAGAAAATTCAAATAAAGCAATGGGCTATTAGAAATTCCTAAAAATCCAAGAAAACCTAGAAGTCCTAAAAATCCAAGATATTGTATTTTTTTCATATTAATCTTTTTTTATTTTTAAATTATGACTGTTAAGATTAAGAATACTTAATATTTAAAGGTTTTGAATCATCTTTTATTCTTAGTTAGATATATAAAACTAATCCTCTTGTATAAACTTATATAAAAATTAGGTTTAAATATGGTTATGAATCTTGAGCAGAATAAATTAAAAGGATTATCTGAAAAAGAGGCTACTAAAATCCTTAGTATGGACGGATATAATGAGCTTGAAAAATCAAAAAATAAAAATTTCTTAAATCTGGTTTTTTCTGTTTTTAAAGAACCTATGTTTTTCCTTTTACTTGCCTGTGGAATTGTTTATTTATTCTTAGGAAGTATTGAAGAAGCCATATTATTGCTTCTTTGCATCTTTTTTATAATTGGGATAACTATTTATCAGGAAAACAAGACAGAAAAAACTCTTGAAGCACTAAGAGATTTATCAAGCCCCAGGGCAGTTGTAATAAGAGACGGAGAAAAAAAGAGGATTGCAGGAAGAGAGGTAGTTAGAAAAGATATTTTAATTCTTTCTGAAGGAGATAGAGTTCCTGCTGATGCAGTTATATTATCTTGTAGTAATCTAAAAGTTGATGAATCTTTACTTACAGGAGAGTCTGTTCCAGTAAGAAAATCAGAGTCTCAAGAATCATTAAAAATAGGTTCTCCTGGAGGAGAAGATTTACCTTTTATTTATTCTGGAACTTTAATTGTAAGCGGAACATGTATTGCAAAAGTTATTGGAACCGGAATGAATACTGAGATGGGTAAGATAGGTAAATCCTTGCAGGTTGTTCAAACAGAAAAAACACATCTGCAAAAAGAAGTAAATAATATTGTTAAATATTTTGCATTTTGGGGGATATTTTTATGTATTCTTGTTGTTTTATTATATGGGCTTACAAGAAAGGTTTGGTTAGAAGGATTTTTGACAGGATTAACTCTTGCGATATCTATTTTACCAGAAGAATTCCCAGTAGTACTTACAATATTTCTTGCTTTAGGTGCATGGAGAATGTCAAAAAAGAATGTGTTAGCTAGAAAACAGCATGCAATACAAGAATTAGGTTCAGCTACTGTTCTTTGTGTGGACAAAACAGGGACACTTACATTAAATCAGATGGATATTAAAAAAATATATTCAAATTCTAAACTTATAGACTTATCAAAAAATAAAATAGATAAAACCTTTTATGAAATAATTGAAACTGGAATTTTGTCTAGTCAAAAAGACCCATTTGACCCCATGGAGAAAGCAATTAAAAATTTAGGTAAACAGATAAATTCTAGTAATCGTCTAGACTTTTGGAAACTTTTAAAAGATTTCCCAATGACAAAAGAAATTCTTGCAACATCTTCTGTTTGGAAATCTGAGAATGGAGAAATTCTTACTGCAACTAAAGGGGCTCCAGAGTCTATTATTGAATTATGTAACTTAAGATTAGGTGAAAAGCAAAAAATTTTTAAAGAAATTGAAAAAATGGCTTCAGAAGGATTAAGAGTTATTGGAGTTGCAAGAGCAAATGTAAAAGGATTCAATGAAAAGGATAAATTAGAAAATTTTAAGTTTAAGTTTGTAGGTCTTTTAGGATTTGAAGACCCAATAAGACCAAATGTTCCTTCAGCAATAAACTCTTGTTATGATGCTGGAATAAAAGTAATAATGATAACTGGAGATTATCCTGTAACAGCTAGAAATATAGGATTGCAAATAGGATTAGAAAAAGGCGATATAATTACAGGACAAGAATTAGACAGAATGAGTGATGATGAATTAAAACAAAGAATTTTGAATGTGTCTATCTTTGCAAGAGTTGTTCCAGAACAAAAACTGAGGATAGTTCATGCATTAAAAGAGAATGGAGAAATTGTTGCAATGACTGGAGACGGGGTTAATGATGCTCCTGCTTTAAAATTTGCTAATGTTGGTATTGCTATGGGTATGAGAGGCACAGATGTTGCAAGAGAAGCTTCTGGAATGATAATTTTAGATGATGATTTTTCATCAATTGTTGGAGGGATTAAAATGGGCAGGAGAATATTTGACAATATACGAAAAGCTATGGAGTATGTGTTTGCAGTTCATTTCCCAATCGCTGGACTTACATTGCTCGCATTAATCCTTAAATGGCCTTTAATATTATTCCCCGCACATATTGTGTTTCTCGAACTAATAATTGATCCAACCTCTTCTATTGTTTTTGAGGCGGTAAAAGAAGAAGACTATATAATGAAAAGAAAGCCAAGACCTCCAAAAGAAAAAATCTTTAATCAAAAAACAATTTTTTTGAGTGTTTGTCAAGGGCTTTTTATTCTTGCTCTTGTTGCAATAATATTCAAATATTCAATGTATCTTGGAAAAACCGAATCTGTTTCAAGAGCTCTTGCATTTTCTACACTGATAGTTTCTAACTTAATTTTAATCCTTACAAATATTTCTTGGAAACATTCTATTGTTTCTTTAAATAATTTTAAGAATAAAGCATTAATCTATGTTGTTTCAGGTGCTGCAATATTTTTAGTTTTAACAATTTATGTCCCTTATTTAAGTCAAATATTTTTATTTGAACCTTTAGGGCTAAGGGAGTGGGCAATAGTTTTAGCAACAGGAGTTTTTACTGGGTTTTGCTTTGAAGTTTTTGAAAGAATGGTTAAGGAGAATTAATTTTTGAATTAATTATTATTTTGCTTGAGTTGGTTGAAAACTTTCTGATAAACTATTATAAACTGCATAAGAATTACAACTGTTCACTGGGCAGGAATAAGTTATTGTGTAGAGATTATTATATTTTATTCCAAAAGTCTGAATGGTATTTCTTTTTACTCCTTCAGAAGTTCCTGTAAATTTAATTTTTTTACCAGTAAGATAGTTGTTTTTCCAATCAATTGTTTCAGTTAATTCAAAATCAGACATAATTTTTTCTGAGTTTTCAATTCCTTGCTCGAATAAATCTGTTAAAGTATATTGATTGCTTTCTCCTAAAAATGTAACTGTGATGGAAATTACTTCTGCATTGACATCTTCTTGTGCAATATTTGGAGGGAGATAAACCCAGGTTGATGGAGGAATTTCTAGATTCTGCCAATCTTTTTTAATTATTGCTCTGAAATCTTTAGTAATAATTGTTATATCTTC
>JBAYNB010000079.1:0-3816 GCA_041679005.1 Candidatus Pacearchaeota archaeon | reverse complement strand
TTATATTAATAATATTTCTAGAACAAATGCAATACAGATATCATCTTCAGGCAATTGGGTTTCTCAAGCATATACCGTAGATGCAGGATTACACCAATTTGATGGAAATACATTCTATTATTATATGTGTGCAAATGATACAGCCAAAAATATCCATTGTTCAAGCATAAGATATGATAAATTAGAATTAGCAGGATTGTCTCCAAATGTTTATATATTTTCTCCGGAAGGACAAATATACAGAGAAAACATAAACCTGAATTATTATGCAGAATCTCCAAATAGTTATAACATAGTTAATTATACTATCTCTTTATTAAATTCAACTTCAGACTATAATTCTACATTAGTTGCAAATACTACCAATATAAGCTATGTCTGGGATTCAACTTCAGTAAGAGACAGTCAATATATAATATCAATCCAAGCTTATGACAATATGTCTCAAAGTTCTATAACTTATTCCGAAAATTTTACTATAGATAACACGGACCCTTTAATTAACTTAACATCTATAACAACAACTGCTGGAAGTCAGACAATTAGCTTTAATTATACTGCTTCAGATGCTCATTTAGACCACTGTAAATTTTCAATAACTAATGCTAGTGGCTCTATTGATGGAATTTATAATAATGTTTCAATCGCATCTTGCACTGCAGGCTCTGCAGTAGTATCTTCTTTTGGAACTTATAATCTAATAGTTTATGCTATAGACTCAGCTGGAAATTATAATACTTCTACTCAAAATTTTACAATATCATTGGTGGCTGGAGGTGGAGGATTTACTTCGAACAGTCATTTGAATGCTTCACTTTTTAATGAAACACAAGAAAAATTGCTTGCAGCAGAAAAAGTATGTAATATCCAAAGTATAAACAATATTAGAAATTGCTTGATTTTATTGATTGATTCTTCTTTCCAAAACTGGATTGTGTTTGTTATAATTATTTGTTCAATAATAATATTAACTGAATATTACAATGTTGGAATAAGTAGGATATTTTTTGGAAAAAGAAAAAAAGAATCACTAGAGAATAAATATGAATAATCTAACTAATCTAACTAATTGTGCTAATATGTCTAGTAATTTAGCCGATGCTAATTTGGGTTGTTTTATATGGCCCCAATATCCTAAGGGAGGTATATTTATAGGAATAATACTAATTATAATTATACTTTTATTAACTTTAAACTATATTTTTAAAAAACGAAACATTTAAATAGTTTAAATAATTTAAATAAAGAAGGAGGAGATAATATGGCCGAAAAATTAGAATACACAAAGTTCAGGGAAAGATTGGATTTTGCAATAGAGCTATTACAAGAAAAATTTGGAAACTTTAAAGAAGTAAATCAGCAAGCGTATACAATGGCTCTAATGCATGAAGCATCTGAAATAGCAAAAACTTTGTTTGTAAGAAGCGAAATCCAATACTCTGGAAAAAAGCAATAAGTTTATATAGTTCATTGTTTTTATTTATTTTAAGTTTGGAGCTGAGCATGTCATAGACCAAAGGGGTTTATACATTAGGTAGGAATGTTTTGGGGTGCAAATGGAACAAATAACATTTAAAAAAGGAATACTCACTTTTAAGAGAAAGCTTAAGAGTGGTGAAACATATAGAATTGATAAAAGACGAAAGTATACTTCTGTATCAATTATTAAAGCCCCACTTGTAGTTACGGGTGTTTCTTCTAGGACCAAAGACAATAGGGATATTCTTTTTATGGATTATGATAACTGTGACCTTTCTTTAGTTAAATCTGATTATACACTTATTCAAGAGATGTTTAACCTACCGCCAGGATATTTGCTTACTACAAAGATAAAAAAGAAGAATGGGGAGGATTATGGCAACTTCCACATTATTTGTTTAATCAAGAAAAATCCTGTAGAACTTTATGAAATGATGAAACATACTCATATTGACGCTAATTATTTAGACAGCCCAATTAGGAATAGGCAAAAGTGTTTAATTCTTAGAATAAGTAAAAAAGGAAAAAGGCCAGTTCCAAAATATCTAGGTTTAATAGGAGAAGTTAAAAATCTTGACCAAGAAATTAGCACAGCACATAAAAGATTTCTCTCAGGATTACATAAAAATATAGTTCACCCTAAATATACTAATGAGGATGGTCTTAAAAAGATATTCTTGCAAGACTATGAAACTGTATGACTGACACAACAGACCAGTTAATTGAAAGACTACAAGAAGAGTATGATATTGACGATATTGATGAACAGGGTTCTCAAATTTATGATTATTTAACAAAAGGAAAGTTAGGACCTCATGAAATAGATTATGGTTGGACAAAAAGTGGAAAGCATAGAAAAGAAGTATCAAATGGATTATCCCTTACTGGAAGGTCAAAGATAAAAAATTTAGCAGTTCAATTTGGAGAATCAAAAAGAATATATAATGAAGCAGGAATTGCAGAATCCTTGGAACAGTTAGATGAATTGAAGAAAGAAACAAGAGGTTTAATATTTAATAAAAAAAATGTATCTGATTTTATAGATGTTAGAAAGCAAGAACTACAGTTATCTTTAGATTCCCAAGTGAATGAAGATATAGAAAATACTCAGTCTGAAATAGAATCAGTAGACTCAGAAATTGAAGACCTTGTAGAAACAAAACAAGTGTTGCAACAAGAAGCCCCTAAAGAGGCAGAAAAGTTTGAATTGACTATTGAAGAAAGAGAGGATGCAAGAAAAAGACTTCAAGAAAAACTTAAAGAATTAACAAAGAAAAGAGGAAGAGGATAAAGAGTATACAAAAAAGAAAACATTTATAAACCTCAGTATTGTTAATATAATAATATGAGAACTATGACTTATAAAAAGAATAAAAGAGTTATAAAATATGGACCTAAAGATGACTTCTTGTAAAGCAGACACAATAAGGGAGGAACAATAAGGATGGTAAAGATAGACAAAGAAAAATGTATTGGATGTGGAAGTTGTGAAACAATATGCCCTAAGATTTTTGAAATAGACCATGGAAAGGCACATGTAAAAAAAGGAAAGGAAAATTGTAAATTATGTGAGATTAAAGAGGCAATAGATATATGTGCAGTAGGAGCAATAGAATGACTGAAAAAGAAAGCTTAACCTTTTGGGAATGGGTGCAATTTATATCATCAGCGATATTAATTATAGTTTCAATTATCCTTCTTGTAGTACTATTCTTTTTTTTGTGTTTAGTATTACTAGAAATAATAATTAGTTTTGCTAATTTTATTACACCAGTCGATTATAAAATTACAATTAATGAGTGTCATAATGAAACCAACAGAATAGGCAGTATACTTGTTAATCAAACTACAAGTGGTTGTGGATACACTAAATATATCTCTGGTTGTATGGAGTGTGAAAAAGGATGTATTTCCGAAGAAGAATTTAATTCTAGATGTCCAAATTCCACTGAATGTCATTTATATATAAATGGGTTTGATGAAGTGTACAAACGAGAAATTTATATGACTATAACTAAAAATTGGAAAGATATTACAAATACTACAGAAGTCTGTGAAGATAAAGAAGTTGATGAAATAGAATACTATGAAAGTAATAATTTAATTGTTAACCTTTCAGATGGATTTTTAAATAATTGTATATTAGGAGATAGTAAGCCAGGACTAATTTCATGTAGTAACTATGATATAAATTTTTCTGTTGCATTAGACTGCAAATCACCTCCAATATGTTCAGTTTACAAGGTTTATCCAAATAAGGTAATTATCAATAAATCAGAAGTAACAGAAGGATGGCTAGATGATAATTGTGAGTGTTTTTATATAAATTATATAAAT
>JBAYNB010000078.1:0-3840 GCA_041679005.1 Candidatus Pacearchaeota archaeon | reverse complement strand
TGTTAAATCGAAACTTCCAAGAGATCCAAAAAATGGCTTTAACTCAAATTTGCCATATATTTTATTCTTCTTTTTACCTTTAGTATCTATTTCGGCGGTTAAAAGACATGCTCCTGGCTCGTTCTTTTCTGTAACATTAACATGGAATACATTCGTATTTCGCATATTACCTTGCTTCTCAATAGTATTTCGCATATCTACAAATTTATCAAATCCTTTTATCTTCATTTCTTTCCTTTTCAGTTCATACCATTCTAAAAATCTTTCATTCTTACTAAACTCATTTTGAAGTAAAAAAGTAATAGTTCTTGCATTAGTAATAAAATTATTTAAACTAATATCAAATTTGTCTAAATCCTCTGCATTAAATGTAGTTTCCATTTCCGTAAGCATAGATTTAACTTGTATAAGTCTCTTTTTAGTAGATTCTTTAACTATCTCCATTAAAATTGCCCCCAGAATTTGCTATTGTTAATAATATCCTTAGCGATCATTTCTTTATTTCTAATTTGATACTTATCTAGAATTTTAACTAAATCTTCTTTTGAAATCTTTGAAATATCTTTGGTTTTAAGTTCATCTGTTCCTAACTGATTGCTAATATCCTCAAATATTTTCTTTTCATTCTCTGAAACCATTTTCTTATCATTATATCCGAAATGTCCTACTTCAATTAACCTAAGGATATGTGGGATCTGCATTATATCCATAATAGAGATATTCTTCTTCTTTTTGATAAAATGACTTAGTCTTTCAAGTCTAACAAGGTCAGTAAAGTCTAATTTTTCTATAATAGATTTCATGTGATTTTCTCCTTGTTCTTTAACAAGAACTCTTTTCAAGTCAACAAACATTATTGACATTTTATAACGATGGTCTTCTGGAATTTTCTTTAATATATTTTGAGTTACCCACTTATTCATCTCTTCTGTTTCTTTAAAATGAGGAGAAAGATATGGGGGTAAAATATACATTCCATAATTGACACTTCTAAATCCTCTATTTTTTAGAGAGTCTTTTATTGGTTTCGGTTCGTCTTTATTGCCTTCTGCATGCTTAATAAGTAAAACAACTTCCATATCGTCTTTTAAATCTTTAATTAATTCTTCTTTAGAAATTTTTTCTTCGTTTAACTTAATATTGACCTCTTGTAAGGATGCCTCAATTTCGTTTCGTTCTTTTTCAAGTTCTTTTAGTTTATCCTTAGAGGTATTCTTGTCTTCCTGCTGTTCAATAATTATTTGGAGTTTCTTTTCAACTTTCTCTAAATTTTCGCCTTTTTTACTTTTCCAGTTATTATAGATAAAAGCAAATATCGTGAACCCAAAAGTAATCAGATTTATCCATTTTGCAAAATCAAAAACAAAAGAACAGATTAGAACTATAATAAATATTCCTAAAGCAAAATAAACTATTTTTTTCATTTTGTTAGACCTTCTTTCTTTAATCTTCCCTTCATCTCTAAATTGAATTTTTCTAAAAATTCGGGAGTGTAAATCTCCCCAATTTTAATTGATTCGCATGTCGACCATTGCTGTTGTAACTTTTTTAACTCCTTCGTTTTTTGATTAACATTTAATATTTTAATAATAAAGATAGACAAGATTATCCCAAAAATTAACCAAATGACTATATTAAAAAATAAATAACTATTATAGCTTATTTTTTCAAGCAGAACTCCCTTTGAAAAATCATAAATTTGAGTAGATATGTAGCTTCCAACAATTCCAAAGATTAGCCCTAAAAATAAAAATAAAAAATTTAGCCTTTCTTCATTATTCTGGTTAATAATTTTTTCATAGTTCCACCAGTTATTTGCTCTATCTGTTGCAGTTAATTTTATTGTTGAGTTTGGTTTAGCTTCTTTTAAATTATCTGAAAATGATTTTTCTTTTATATCTCCCATTTTATAACTCCCCCCTAAATGCTTTCTGCATTAAAGAATTAAATAATTGTTCAGAATTTTGTTTAGTTTTTTTAATATTTTCCTTCATATTTTCTACTTGCTCAACTATCTTAGCAAATTTTTGTTGAAGATGTGGTGGAGGCAATGGAATTTTTATTCCTAAAAGTTGTCCTGAGGTAATTGCTTTAAATGTACTTCCATTACCCAGATTTTCTATCTCTTTTTCTTTAATTTTTAAAAAAGAATAAACAAAATCCATTTTTATGTCTTCCTTGCATCTAATAGAAGCTAATCCTCTACCGATACAACATTTGATATTTGCTAAGTTAATTGAACCTACTGGTGCTCTAACAGAAATTAGTATATCATTTGGTTTGGCTAACTTAGAAGGTTCAGTAGTCCATTGTTCTACGGAAGGATATTTTTCTCCGAATTCTTTTTTACCTTGAAAAAAAGGAGTACCTTTACCAATTTTATTATATGATGTTCCTGCAGGAGATTGCCCCATAGTAATTTCAAAATAAATCTTGTTTCCTAATTCTATTTCTTCAAAACCTTTATTATAAAACAACTCATTAAAAATACTTTTCAAGTATTCATCTAGCAAATCTTCGACATTTTTACTCTTCTCTTTTTGTTTTTCAGAGTTTTCAAGAATTCTCACAATTCTTTCTTGTTCTTTTAAATCTGGTTTTCCGTTTGAGAATGGGAGGGGAATTTTAAGAGAACGAATAAAAGAAAGAGTCGCCATTTTGAAAGTATCTCCACTTAATGACATGAATTTAGGATACAACTGCTTTGAAGAAAAAAATAAATAGTCTGGACTAATATTAGTAGAATCGATTATATTTATTCCTACGATATTCTGATTTGTTGCACAATCGAATTTTAACAAACCCGTTTTACCAATAGTTGCTCCGACTAATGCAATAAGAATGGTATTTTTTGGGAAAATCTTTGCAGAAGAATTTTTTAGACCATCTTCCGTAATGAATTGCTCTGCTTTATGTATTGGCAAATCCTTGCAAGCGGTCGATCCTATCCATGGAATTTTTCCATTTTCCCAATATTCGGTCTTAGCTCTCGAAGGAGTTCCTCCACTTTGAATATTAAATAATATTTTATTTCCCAATTCGACTTCTCGCCATTCAATTTTATCTGTTTGTGTTTGTTGTTTCATTTTATTTTCTCCATATAAACATTATTTCTCTTGTTCCATGACATTATCTTTGGGTGGTATTTTAAATCAGGACAGCTTTTTTTAGAAAGCCATTCTATAAAATACTCATCCTCTTGCTTATTAAATAAACTCCATTTAAATAAAATTTTGAAAGTAATATTTAAGTTTTCTTTTGGGATTTTAAGATAAACTAAACTTCCCTCTCTTTTGTCTTTAAGTTCCTCAAATAATTCAGGATATTTATCAATTAAGTCCCCCAGTCTTATTAAAATCTTAGCTCGTTCATGAGGGTTTAAGTAAGTTATTTCTTTACTAAATTTATATTCTTTTTTATTAAAATAAAATGTTCCTATAATTGTTAGATTTTTTAGTTTATTTTTTGAGATATTTTCTACATATAGATACTGAGGCAAATTTTCCATTATTTCTTGTTTAGAACCATTTCCTCTTTCTGCACCAATAAATTTAGTCATAATTACTGCTTTTTTAGATTCTCTAAGTTGCATAAAATAAAAATAGATGAAAACTAAGTTTGCAGAAGCGATTATTACATTCATAATTAAAAGCCATTGTTCAATTGTCATTTTTTCACCTCTAAGATAAAAAAAGGCTTTTTTACATCTACATTTCTTTCTATTTTAAATTTCTCGGCGATTCTTATTTTTACATTCTTCATTAATTCTTCTTTAGAATTTATTTTAGTCTTTTTGGATTTTATTAATTTTTCTGCCTCTTTTTTTTCAATTTTTTCAAT
>JBAYNB010000077.1:0-3950 GCA_041679005.1 Candidatus Pacearchaeota archaeon | reverse complement strand
TCGCGCTGTAAATACGCTTAAGGAGCACAGATTTCGTATGGTGAGTTATAGCCCTTCCACCATATTAATAGCTGAGTGCTGAACAGAGGCTTCTACAGTCACATCCTTTTCAGGACAACCGATAGTGAATAAAATATTTATGGTTATTTAAATATTTATTACCTTTTTTTAGTGATAAATATAGATTGTTATGCCCGAAAAGTCTGGTATGAAAAATAGAGCTAACCGAGAACCCTTAATCTTCTAAGATTTCGCCTTTTCTAACCGAAGCTATTTTCCCCTTCATCTCAACTTTTCGGTTAACATACTCTTCCATAGCTCTTTTAAAATCAATATTAATTTCTTTCTGGAATATTTGTACAACAAGGCAACAGATATTATGGCATATAAATTTCATTAATAATTCATTCTTTTGACTTACAAATTTTTTGCATCTTAAAAACTCACCAAACTTACGTTTAACTATTGAGAAAGTTGCTTCAACTTGTGGTCTTTGCCTGTAATAAAAATCAAATTCATCTCTATGATTTGTAAAATAATTATAAGCAATCTTCCAAATATCAGGAGATTTCTCTTGAGGATTTGCATTATCTTTAAATGGGATAATTGGAACAGCCCCTAACTTTTTAATTATCTGAAGTGTTCTATAAGAACTATATGCTTTATCACCAGAAATCATTCTTGGTTTTGCATTATAAGATAATTGCTCCAAAAGTTCTGGAACCTGTCTATCATCAGAATAATTTCCAGGCGTAATAACACAAGAATAAACAGCATGAGTTCCGATTCCAGAAGTTATATGTGCTTTAACATAATTTCTCCATAAATTCTTTAACTCTTTTCCATCAACTCCTTTCTTAAATCTCACTCTCATCCATCGCTCGTATTGATAAGAACCAAAACCAGAGGAATCAATTGCAATCATATCTCTATCAATAAGCTTCAATGGAAGTGCAGTAATTTGTAATGCAGTTAGTAACAAATCTTCTGTTGTTTCACAGTTTAAGAAGTCGTTAAGGGTGTTTACCCCAGGTGCTTTTTTAAGAAAGCCTAAACTTTCAAATAATTTTAAATCAGAGTTTAGCCTTCTTGAAGATGCATTATTATGTAGTTTTAATCCAGCAGAAAAAAATAAATCTGATAGAGTAGCTTTTGGTCTTCCGCCAGTAGATTTTATCTCTTCATCAAATATCTCCGCTAATTCAGAAAGCAATAACCAAAACATTCTTTTTTCATTAGTTAATGTTAAATGAACTAATCTATGATTAGTGACTTTATTTACTGCAAGGAGAGTCTGAGTTTCTTTTGGTTTTTCTTCTTTAAATCGCTCTTCTCTTTTATTACGTCTTTTAATAATATCTGAACGTTTGTAATTTTCTATATATTTTCCTTCGCTTTCTACAATTATTTTATCTTTTGTTTTTAGTTTTCTTATTTTAATTTTCTCCGTTTAGAAGATAAGAAAAAAGGTAGTCCCATAATCTACCTTCTTAGTTCCCATAAAACTTATGTTTTTCTTATCCTCTGAATTTATTTTTTTAAATCCGCTAAGCGAATTTGTCGTCGGGGTTAGCCCCATAAACTAACCCCTAAATTTACCTATATAACATTTAGGCTAATTGTTATAACATACCTCAGTATTTAAACTTTACCATTTTTAATGTATATTTAGCCTAATAGATATATAAAAAAGTAACATTTAAATACTTCTAAGGCTAAATATTTATAATTAAATTAGAAATTATAGACTATGAAAGAAGAAGAAAAACAAAAAATTGAGGAAGTAAGAGAGATAATAGCTCCAAGACGAGTAGCTATCTTCCGAGACCAAAGTTTACAAATAAACAAAAATAATGGACAAGTCTCAATTAAAATTCCAAAGTCTATGGCTGAAAGAGCAGGATTAAACAAAAGCACAATTGCACATATTGTATTAGAACCAAATCAAGGAACTTTTGAAGAAGCAGTTAAATCAGATTTAGTAATTTATTTTAATGAGGAGAAAACAAATGAAAAGAAAAAAGAGGCTAATAAAGGACAAAGCAAGAACAATAATTGAGTATATCCACAAGGTAAAGGGATATGCTACTGCAAATGAAATTGCAGAAGAAACAGGCTTATCTTATTTAACGGTTCAAAAATACCTAAAAGAACTGGAAGATGACAAAATAATTCTTAATGTAAACAAAGGCTCAAAACAAAAGAAGTATAGTTTGAACTATGATAAAATCTTGGGCGAAAAGAGGTAAAGATGATAGAAACAAACAAATTATTTTATCTACCTGTAAGGCTATCAAATTACTTTGTTATGAAATGGAATACTTTTTATATGGGGGAAATCTATTTAGTTAAAATGGAACACGATTCTCTTTTTATTGCAAGAATAATGTTTCAGAATGAGATTTACAAATCCAACGGACAAACATTTGAAGACTTCTTTGTAAAAGTAATGGGTCTTCACAACCCTAATTTTAGACCAGTAAAACCTCAAGGAAAATTTGGAGATAGAAAAAATGATGGTTTTGATTCAACTAAAGGAGTATATTATCAAGTCTATGCTCCCGAAGATATAAAACTAAAGGAAGATGTTGCTCTAAAAAAATTAAAGGAAGATTTTCAAGGTTTATGTGATTTTTGGGATGAAAAATGTAAAATAAGAGAGTTTTATTATGTAATAAATGATAAATATAAAGGAGCACATCCCACAACTGAAGAAGCCCTTTCAGAATTAAAAAAGAAATATTCTGGGAAAAAATTTGATTTATTTTTATCAAAACATCTTGAAGATATATTTATCAAACTTTCAGATGATAATATTATTGAAGTCGTTGGACTTATCCCTTCCCCTAAAAAAATAGAAGATATTGGTAAGAATTTTTCAGTATTAAAAGAAGTAGTTAATTTTATTTTAGAAAAATCAGAACCCTTAGATTTTGAAGAAACATATCCAGATATAGACTTTGATGATAAAATTAAATTTAACAATTTAAACCCTATAATTGCATCATTACTAATAAAAGGCAATTATCAGGCACATGTAGTTGATGATTATTTTAGTTTAAATAGTGATTTTGCAAAACAAGAATTACAGAAGAAGTTTAAATCACTTTATGACGATGCTAAAAAGAGATTTGATATAAAAACACAAGCAGACTTAATTTTTTTTGACATTCTTAAAAAAGTTATGCCAAAAGAAGATAAATATGTTCAAGATGCAGCATTAGTGTTAATGGCTTACTATTTTGAAGCGTGTGATATCTTCGAGGAGGTAAAATGATTTTACCTTCTAAGCATGTAAAAATAGCGGAATCTTTATTTGGTTTGGGAGGAATAATTTTAAGTTTGTTAGATAAACCAAAAGATTTGGATAAATTATGGGCAGAATTTGAGAGATTCAATAATACAGATTATTTTCCCGCATACCATAACTATGACAATTTTATCCTTGCTATAGATTTATTATTCCTACTTAATTTGATTAAATTAAATGAAATCGGAGAAATAATAAAATGCAATTAATCAAGCTCTCTTGTAATAAAGAAACCTTTAGAGAAGTTAAATTTAAACCTGGGTTAAACTTTATTTTGGCTAAAAAAAGTAATCCTGAAGACAAAGATAAAAAGAATACATATAATGGAGTGGGAAAATCTCTGTTAGTAGCATTAATTCACTTTTGTTTAGCAAGCAACCCGAATAAGGAATTTGAAGATAAACTTCCTGAATGGGAATTTTCGTTAGAATTTTCAATAAATGGAGAAAAATTTGTCTCTAAAAGAAATACTTCCACTCAAAATGAAATAAGGTTAAATAATACTGTTATGAGTTTGGACAAATTTAGAGAAACCTTGGGAGAAGAACTTTTTTTGATTGATTCAAATACCAGATACCTTAAGTTTAGACCTTTAATTTCTCGGTTTATACGTCCAAGAAAAAAAAGTTATTACGCTTTT
>JBAYNB010000076.1:0-3959 GCA_041679005.1 Candidatus Pacearchaeota archaeon | reverse complement strand
TAACTATCTTTTCCATGATGAGATTCTATTTTACCTTCAGGAGTTACTTCATCAGGTAATACATAACAAGGATCAACTAATACGATAGTGCCACTATCAACAGCACAATCACCTATTTTTTTCCATTTATTTATCATTATTGTTTCTCCCCACATTTTGAACAATTAAAAGTTTCAAAGTTATCCCAACTTTCGACCTCACTACCACAGAATCTACAACGGTTAGTGAGTATCCAATAAATTTTCTGTATTAATTTTTTCATATAGTTTACTTATTATTAGTAAAAGCGAAAGAAGGTTTATATCCTAAAGCCTTAACTTGCTTTGATACTTCTTCCCAACGTTTATAACTTGATTTTATATGAGCAGAACAGAAAGTATATTGCTTACAAACAGGGTCTTTACAAACTGTTTGATTCCAATGTTCTACCTTAAAATCTTTTTGACAAACATTACATTTACGAGTAACATTTCCTTCTTTTTTATCCCATTCCGCTTTTAGAGGATTGAGTGATATTTTTTTATCCATATTATTTTTGTTTGATGAAATTATAAATTGATTGATTACCTAATTTTTTAAGTCCTCTTACTTTAGCTTGATGAACTTTATGCCTAACATATCTTTTAGCTCTGCGAATATATGATTGAGGAACTCTAAACCCTAATTCTCTAAAAGTATCCATAGCCCATTTTTCAGCTAAGTATTCTCCTTTGAATTTAGGTTTAATATGACCATTTAAGATATGAGCTATTTCGTGAAGACAAATCAGAAATGATATTTTTCCATTTGGATGAGGAATAATAATTTCTCTAGTTTCAATATAAGCTAAACCACTCATATTCTTACGGTAAGATCTAACCGTTATATTATTTTCTTTTAATAGCTTTTCTGCTATTTCTGTATATTTATTCATAATTTTCTAATAAATTAACTTTTTTAGGCTGGTGTTAGAAATATCTCTGAGAACTTTTAACTAACCCACTTTTTACGCTTAGCCTACAATAGATTGTTATCTAATTATCAACAGTTAAGCACCTAAATTGTTAATCGAAACCTTTTGAAGGGCTTCATTTCTACCCTCTAAGGTCCGCTTAAAGAGTAGAATCAAGCTCTTAGTCCCACCACAAACGACAATAGTTATAACAACCATCATTATCAAAGTCGCACTCATCTGCTTTAGCTTCTTTGGCAAATGCTTTCATATTCTTTTCGAATAATTCTTGAGTAAACTCTGTTATCTCTCCGTTTTCTTTGCAAAACCCTATTTTGAAATATTTAATATACATAACGACAGAACCTTCTCTACCAATATTATATTTTAAGAAGTCTTGACCATTATTTGGATTATCAAGGTTATAAAATATTCTAAAATTAGCGTATTTATTTAACTTTTCATTAACTAACTTACAATCAAAAGCGTTATAAGCTTTAATAGTATTGATACATTCTTTGAAATCATTTAAGTCTTTACATTCTATTTGGAAATTTAGATTACGAGTATCTTCGTTGTAACAGATTTTAGTTACAGCTTGAGCTGATGTTAGACAATCATTTAATTTAATTTTCATTTTTTAATTTTCACCTTCCTTTCTATAAACTTTTAATCTTCTTATATATCTATTATCAATGGTTTTGAGTCGAAAAGCACTACGATAACTCATTGATTAGTAAACTTGCTTCTAGTTAAAAAACTAAACGTAAGAGATAGTCTAAGACAGTAAGAATCGAACTTACCCTACAAGTTTTACTACCGAAGTAATAAAAGTGTGCTACCTTACACTAGAATCTTAGGTATCTCCTACATTTAATTTTTTAATGTACTATAAGGGATTCATTAGAGAGGACACCTGCCTATCCTCTCTATCAAGCTCTTATAAATTCTCTTCGAACTTCTTACTATAAGCATTTTCTATCTCATTGGCTTTGTCATTCCAATCATTATATGCTTTTGTCTCTAAACATTCCTCGCACTCATCACAATCGCAATCCGTTTCAATAAAATTATCAAACTTGCTAGGGTAATCAATCTCAAAGCTTGGATACATTCCAAACTCATGAGAGTTCATACACTTTCTAACATCTCCTCCTATTTTATCGAATTCATCTACTAGCCAATTATAAGCTTCTTCTAATAATTTTTGATTCTTTGGATCCTGCTCTTGTTGTTCAAGAGTTTCTCCACTAACACAAGGACAATCAATTGTCGTATATGTTCCTAATCTCATAATTATTTCTCCTTTTTACCTAATAAATAAGCGGACATTACTTGAGCTTCGATACAGCCTTGGAAGTCTCCATTAGGCATTTCATCTCTATCATTGAGTACATCAATAATATTGCTTGATATCTTTAATAGCTCAATTGTATCTTTTGTGTCTATCATAAGTTTATTCCTTATTATTCAAATCAATAACGATTGAGTCCATCCTATCTTTGTCTTGTTCTTCTATATATTCAACAACAAAGTCATTATCTTCTCTTTCTCCATTTATAAGCATAGGACAACCAAGTAAAACATCATCCTCCAACTTATAATAACTGCCCATATCTTTATAGGCATACCATTGTTTATTTGTTTTCATATTTTTAGTTTGAATACTCATAACTTAAAATTTTAACTCTTTTTGCTTCTGGCTCGTGTCTATTAGTTTCAGAATTGAAATCTGTTACTTCAAAGACATCAAACCCTGTTTCTCTAAAATCGTAGTTACTTGCTTTATCGTATTGCAACCAACTACCACCTTCAAACTTGATAGCATTTGTTTGAACCTTTATAGGTTTTCGAACTACACCTATTAATTTTCCATTTGGAACAAACAGATTCCAAGTCATTTTAATGGATCCACCATTTTGGAAATATTTTTTTAGTTGTGCTAAGTTTTCTATCATACTTATTATTTATTAACGTTTAACCTATTTCTAACTTCTTTTCTTACTTTCTTTAGAAATTTTTCTAGTTCTAAAAAATCTTCAGAACTTAAGTGATTGCCGTTAAGCAATTGGCTCAATAGTTCTATTTCTTTTTTTGACATATTTTATTTTTTATAAATTAATAACCTAATTTCTGTTCACTAGCTTTAATGAACAGAATCAAGCCCTTAAAGTGTATAAATAGAATATTGAGTCTTTCCTATAATAATAGTAAGACAGAATCCTCCATTAACTGATAGAACGCTGATACCATTTATGGCAGACTTTTTTATTTTCTTTATAATTCTTTCTACTAACTTATCGTTTACTTCTTTATCTGTTACTTCGTAACCTCGTATTTTAGTTCCTCTAGTTTGATTTACTTTTGTGTAAGTATAAATACCTGAACAACCACACATACAACGATCTGGTTTACCTATATAGATAGAAACAACATCCCTAAGTTCTATTTCTGGTAATTCTTTAGTAGTGATTTCCATATTTTTTACCTCCTTTTGTTTTTGAATCTAATTGATAATATTAGAGATTCATTACTATCCCTAACTAATTAGGAATAGTATCAAGCTCTAAGCTGTTATGGGATTCTTCGATAAATATGCTTGAATAGTTCGAATAGCTTTTCCTTTTATCCAAGATAACGAACTATCATATTCGGTATAGACTTCACAGATTCTTTGAAAAGAATTAGTGTGTCCCTTATCTTTTATGATTGCTATATATGGATAGAAAATCCATCGACTTCCTAAGTCAGCTACTCGGTCCCAGACTTCTTCTTTAGTTTGTCCAGAACAATCTGTAACCCAATCTCCACCTGGAGAGAACAATATTGCTTTGTACATAATTTTCTTATTTTAGGTTTAACGATTAATAACCTAATCACTGAGGACTACCTGCCTAATCCTCAAAGTTAAGCTCTTATCTATTCCAATAAGGTTCAACTACTTCAATCTTATCTTCTATTTCTGGTTCTTCCTTTTGAATAAGATTTTTTTCAGTAACCTGAACTTCATCTCCGAAGTTATGTACTC
>JBAYNB010000075.1:0-3993 GCA_041679005.1 Candidatus Pacearchaeota archaeon | reverse complement strand
TCAAATTATAGAATTTAAATTTATTGAAGAAAGACCAAACCATAAGCCAGGGAAAAGTGCAACTAAAATTATCCAAGTCTATGCTGACAAAAATTTAGTAGACGAAAAATGGTTGCAAGAACAAGAAAGAGCTGGAGTAGTTAATAATAATGATAATACAGAAAGTAATCAACCATTAGACGTCAATGAAGTAGCCAAAGAATTTGGAGGCACGGTTGTTGATGAACTTTTCCCAACCGACAAAAATGCTACTATAGAAGCATTGGCTATGCAAAAATTTGGTATTACTGATAAAAGCCAAGTAGTTAAAATTATTCAAGAAAAAACAGGATTAGCATTTATATCTACAAATTTAGATGCCATCTTGGCAAAACTACAATCTTTATAAATAATTAAATACACGAGTATGAGTATATTCAGCTTTAATCAACAACGGGCAAGAGCAAAGGCGCAAACTTTAGAAGAACGCGAACAGCATTTAAAATAAGAAATGGGCGAATTTGAACATGCGCGAAATATGTTTAAGTTGGAAAAAGAATTCTTTATAAAAAAAACAGATTTAACAATAGAATCTGCAAAAGATAGGGAAGATTCCGAACATGCTTATCACAAAGACATGGCGGAAAGAGAAGCCAACATAAAAATATTAGACAAGGAAATTGAATTAAAAAAACAGTATAAAGACATAGAAGTAGAAAACACAAACTTACGTAATGAAAAAGAGTTGCTTATAAAATCTTTTAACCAAGTAATTGACGAAAAAAATGCTAGTATAGAAAGGCTAGATGGTCTTGTCAAAGTTCTAGCGACAAAAATGCCTAATGTTGATTTGAAAAATATGAATATCAATGTTGAATCTAGCAAATAATACATAATAATATGGCTCCAGCGACTATTGCAAGTATTACTCGTGATGTTCATACTTTTCTTTCTTCATATAATTCTATCCAAAAACCTATACTAAAACTTAGGTCAAAAGGTTTGAGTACTTTAGATTTGAGTACTTTAGATTTGAGTACTTTTGACTATAGAATTTCAATTGAACCACAAGAAAAAGAAAAACAAGAAAGAGTATATGGCAAATGGGATGATAGAAATTTAGCAATGAATAACAATGTACCATCACAAAATAATAAAAATAATAAAATGCTGGAGCCTTATTATAAGTCCTTAATTAATTATTATCTGTTAGTATATCCTTGGCTAAATGATATAATCAACTTATATGATAGACATTCAAAAGAGGACTTTGCCTTAGTTGAACAATTAATAAAATGTCATAAAAAAGAAAATAATGGAACTAATTATGACTTTAATCGCGTAATAATAACTTTTTATAGAACAGCTTATCCTGAGATATGTGAATCGGTAAAACAAGAGACAGAAGGACAAGATTTTGAGTCTACAATACAGATAATCAAACAAAGAATAAACAACTATAATAAATAGTATGAAAGAACAAAATACAAAATTTATTGGGGTGGTGGGTGACGTACATATGCGTGATGCCTTAGGATATAATGACCAGATAGATAGAACTCAAGAAGAGCAAAACGTATTAGACTTTATTATTTCTTCTTTTTCTGATTGCCAAAAAATAGTGTTTATCGGTGATATTTTTAATAGTTGTAATCCATCATCTGAAGTTGTGAGAAAAGCAGTCAATTTTATTGAACGATTTGACAATAAAGAATTATTTTTTGTCTCTGGCAATCATGATAAATTTGGAAATGGCAAAAGCGCTTTAAATTTTTTAAAAGAAATTAAAAATAAATCCTGGCATATCATTACAAATGAAGTTGAAATGTTCAATAATATGGTATTTTGTCCATATTTCTTTAAAGGAGAGTTAGAAGCCAAAGATGACAAAGCGGCCACTGTCAAAGTAATGAAAAAGTTAAAGGATAATCCTGGCAATATTTTATTTGTTCACCACTCTATTTCAGACAGTATGACCGCCAGTGGTATTAATACTAATTTTTTCCCAGAAGTAGTCTTACCGAAAAAGAAGCTGGAAGAACTATATAAATTAGTAGTAGGAGGACATATCCATCATCACTCTATGCACGGGCAAACAATAGTCACAGGAAGTATATTTAATCAAGAAATCAACGAGACTGGGAAAATGATATATAAGATTAATGAAGAGACATTAGAGGTAGTACAGATTACTTTACCAGGTAGAAAAATATATGGTTTAACAAATCCAACCGATAAAGATTTAGAACTTGATAAAAATAGCATTGTAAAAGTTACTATTACTGAAAAATTATCTCACGCTAAATTGGATGAGCTAAGAGATAAATTAAAAGTATTTGATGCGTTCATTTTATTAGAACATGTTCCTTCAGAAAGAAAACAAATACACTTAGAAGACGGCGGCAATATGCTTGAATTTGATATTCTGCAATTATTAGAAATATATAGCCAAGAAAAGAAAGCAGATATTAATAAACTTAAACAAGCATTTGAACTAATTAAATAAATTTATGGCAACAATATCATGTGATAATTGTGATAAAATATTTGAAAGACAATACAAAAGGGAGATAAGGAAAAGTCATAATTTTTGTTCTTTGGAATGCGCTAGGGCATATAGAAAAAAATACAAAATTGGTTGGGATAGTAGTAATGAAATATTATTTAGAACCAGGTCTAATAGATTAAGGGTAGGCAATTCTTATTAATCATTAATAATTTAGTACAAAATTGTATGTCAAGACCAGAACATTTGGGTATTGTAGAAACACCTGAAATTATACGTTCAATAAATGCTAGACAAGAAGAATACGACAGAGACCCAGAAGCCTACGAAAGAAGAGAACGACTACGCAAAGAAGTAGAAGCAGAAGAAAGGCAAAGAGAATCTTATGAAGAAGAAATGCAAAGGCAAAACTATGAAGAACAAAATTAATAAATTTAACATCTAAATAAAAAATATGGAATTACAAGAACCAAAAGTCGTAAAAGCAATAATACCATCGACTTGTCCTCATTGTGCTAAGCAAATATTTTTAAGTTTCCAGACCATGGTCCCATCAATTATATCTATCACAACCGACCAAGATATAAAAGCAGCTAAAGAAGATGCGCTAAAAAGATTAGATAGTATTGTTTTCAAAAACGAAGAAAATAAACAACAAATTATTACTTGGTTAAAGGCAGAAGAAACTTTACTAGAACAAAACGACGTAGAGCCTATTCTGAAAGAGTTGTTAAAAGAAAATGTATAAAAAATAAATAATATTTATGTTATTGAACAGTTTACAATTAAATAATTTTCTGAGCCATTCTAATTCAACTATTAATTTTAAAGAAAATTATAAGGGTCTTATTGATGGAAAAAGTGGTTCGGGGAAAAGTAGCATTGTCGAAGCCATCTTATTTGTTTTGTTTGGGCAAGGACGTTGTGATAATAAAATGTCTTTAATTAAACGTGGTACTGATAAGGCTACAGTAATTATTGAATTGGTTGATAAAGATAGCAATATCGTCTATCAAATTAAACGTTCAATTGATAAAAAAAACAAGCATGAATTATCTGTATTAGAAAATGATACACCAGCCAAAGTAAAAGGCATAAGTGAAACACAAGTTTATATAGAAAAAAACATCTTACATTCATCTTATCTTTTGTTCATAAATTCAATCTTATATAAGCAAGATAATCAAGACACATTCGTTAACCAAACAGCTAGTAAACGGAAGGATTTACTTTTAGAAATTGTGAATGCTAATAGTTACGATGAATATCTTAAAAAAACCAAAGAAGCTATTGCCAAAATTAAAACCAATCAAGAAGTAGTCTTGGCTAAAATTGAAGGTAAACAAAACGAAATTAATAATAACCAAATTACCGCTTCAAAATTGGAAGAATACCAAAAAGAAGAAACTCGATTACAACAAGAAATCGATAATTTAAAATTACAATATACGGAATTAACAACTAAAGAAAAAGCAACATCTGACAAATTGATAGTAATACGTGGTCAG
>JBAYNB010000074.1:0-4024 GCA_041679005.1 Candidatus Pacearchaeota archaeon | reverse complement strand
CAACAAAAAAAGATTTAATTAAGTATGCTTGGGTAAAACCAGAAAATATCTTGGTTTTAGAAAATCAAATTGATTTTAATCCAATAAAAACCCCAACAAAAAAAGAAAATCAATTTGTTTATGTTGGAAGATTAACTCCTAGCAAAAGAATTCATGATTGCATAAAAGCCATGAGCTTAGTAGATAATAAAAAAACAAAACTTATAATAATCGGAAGTGGAAATGAAAAATATAAAAGAAGATTAGAACATTTAACAAAAAAACTAAATCTAACAAACAGAGTAATATTCACAGGAAACATAAATAATAAAGAAAGAAACAAACTAATGCAACAATCATTAGCAATTCTAGTCACCTCAGTTAGAGAGGGTTGGGGATTAATAGTAACAGAAGCAAATGCTAATGGAACATTGGCAATAACATATAATGTCCCAGGGTTGGTTGATGCGAATAAAACCGGAATTATTACAAAAAACAATACCTCTAAGGAACTAGCAATCTGCATGAGTAATTTAATAAATAATCCAAAAATAAGAAAAGAAAAAGAAGCAAAAGCATTAAAGTTTGCAAGAGAGCATAATGATTGGAGTAAGAATATAAATAAATTGAATAGTTGGTTAATTGGAGGTAATAAGCATGGATAAGAAAGTAAAAGGTAATCTTCCTTCGGTTAGTATAATAATCCCTACTTATAATGAAGAAGAATTTATAGAACGATGTTTAGAAGGGCTTACAAAACAAAATTATCCAAAAAATAGATATGAAATAATTGTTGTAGATAATATTTCAACAGATAAGACAATCAGTTTAATAAGAAAATTTTCTGGTGTAAAATTATTGAAAAATCCAATAAAAAATGCAGAAATAAGTAAAAAAATAGGGTTAAAAGAATCTAAGGGGGAATTAATTTATTTTGGTGATGCCGATGTTATTATTGAAGATAAAGATTGGCTTAAAAAAATGACCCTGCCATTTATTAAAGAAAAAAATATTTTTGCGAGTGAATGCAAATGGGGTGTTGCTAAAGATTTTACTATAATAAATAAATATTGTGCATTATTAGGGATCGCTGATCCTCTTGCAAGAATGTTGAGTAAAAGGAAACCCTATATATCTCTTAATAAACCTGAATATTTTTTAAATACTTATAAAAAAAATCAAAATCCTGTTCTATATTGTGTTATTTGGAAGAAAAAGAGCATAATTTTAGCAAATAAAGATTATAAAGATTTTAATGAAGGGAGATCTCCGATGATTTTAATAGCTAAGGGTTACGATGAGGTGGCTTACATTAAATATACTGAAGCTTATCACTATTATTCAGACTCATTAAACGACTTTATAAATAAAAGAAAGAAGATAGCTAAAAACCAACTAAGAAGAAAAAATAGAGAAGGAAAAACCTGGATAGATAAGTCTGGGAATTTAAAAGTATATTTGTCGGGGATATATTGTTTCTCAATAATCTTGCCTTTTTTTGAGTCTATAAAAAATATAATAAGGGACAAAGATTATTCATGGATTGTTCACCCGATAGCTTGTTTTGTTACTGCCTTTATCTATGGGAGCTATTTTGTTAAAGACAAGGTAATCAAGAAATGAAATCTAAAATTTATAGTTTTATACTCAAAAATAAGTATTTAATGATCTTAATACTTATAAGCTTAATTTTTTATTGGAAATGGATTTCTTTTAATATATTTACTTTTGCGGATTGGAGATTTATGTTTAGTGATACATTAAAAAGTTTGTCTGCTCCTTCAGTTTGGGAATCTGCAATTAATTTGGGAGGATTAAATCAGATTTTATGGAGGTATCCCCTTTATTTATTCTATGGTTTTTTTTCAATATTTTCTTTCAATTTAAATATCTCAGACAAAATATTTATCTTTTGGCCAACAATAATATTAATTCCATGGGCTGGATTTTTATTAATAAAAAAAGTAACTAACTCAGATATGGGGGCTTTCTTCGGAGCAATATTATTCTCATTTAATACGTATATTATAAGCTCTAACTCAAATGGGCATATAATGTTACCTTTAGCTTTTTCATTTGGAACATTTAGTTTTATTTTCTTCATGAAATTCTTCGAGTCAGATAAAATGGTGGATTTAATTATAAGTGCTTTATTTATGTTTGTTTGTACTATTTATGATTTAAGAGCAGAGTATATTTGGTTATTTATCTTTTTTGCATATGGAATATTTATTTTTGTATTAAGCAAAGCCAATAAGAAAGTTTATAAAAAGATTCTTTTCTTTTTAATACTCATAGTTTTATTAAACCTTTATTGGATATTTGGATTTATAAGTTCAAATTTTTTTGGAAATAATCCGGTTTTAGATCGTAATTTGTTTGGGAACAGTTTTTGGACCTTGAAAAATTCTATTTCCCTATCTCACCCATTTTGGTCTTTTTTTGGTCCTCAATGGTTTATAGTTCATGAAGTTCAAGTCTATTTTTGGGTTATAGTCCTTTTTGTATTCTTCGCGTTCTTATTTAAAAAACAAAATAAAGATATAATTTTTTTTGGAATAATTGCACTAATCGGAATCTTTTTATCAAAACAAGTTGATTCACCTTTTCAAAATGTTTATCCTTGGTTATACTTAAATTTCCCAGGTTTTAATGCTTTTAGGGAAGCAACAAAATTTTATTTTTTAGTTGTTCTTGGTTATTCAGTATTAATGGGGTTTATAGTTAAGAAAATTAAAGATTCAAAGATAAAATTCACAAATCTTATCTTGCTCATTTTACTAATCTTACTTTTATTAAACGGAATACCGATATTATTTGGAACATCAAATACCTTGTTTGTTAAAAAAGATATCCCTTATGATTATATAATCCTAAAACAATATCTAAGTTCTCAAAATGATTCGTTTAAAACTCTTTGGATACCTACTTATTCTCGTTGGAGTTTTTATACACGAGAGATACCTATGGTAAGCATTGCGGACCAGGTAAATTATGATTGGGCAGTATACATAAATGAAAACCAAGATAAAGATACTAAAACAAAAATACAAGAGTTAGTTAGTTTATCTAATTTTAATGATTTATTGGATGAATCTTCAGTAAAATATATTATAATACCTTTAGAGGATATAAAAAATAATGATAATTTTTTTAAAGATTACAATGGAAATCAAACTGCTTATAATGATATCATAAAAAATAAAAATCTAAGTTTAGTAAATATTGGTAATGAAAATATTATCATTTATGAAAATAAAAACTATAAACCTATTATTTATAGTAATCATTCAAATATAAAATTTAAGAAGATTTCAGAATCAAACTATGTTATAAATATTACCGATTTATCACAAGTAGACACACTGCATTTTAGTGAAATTTATAATGATGGATGGGTATTAAAAAGTAAATCTGGAGATATTCTACCTCACCAAAAATCTTTATATGGTTTAAATAACTATATTCTTAATCCCTTAGACATAAAAGACAATTACTCAAAAGATTATTATACAGAAAATCCTGATGGAAGCATAAATGTTGAACTTATTATGTATTTCAAACCTCAATCTTACTTCTATCTAGGATTAATTATCTCAGGAACAACCTTACTTGCCTGTATTGGATATTTAGTCTACGATTGGAGAAAAAGGAAAACTTTAACAAAGGGAGAAGTATCATAAAAATATGGAAAAGTCAAATAAGTTTGGAAAAAACAGGTTAGTCAAAAATCTATTAATCATAATCCTAATTCTAGGAATTCTTGGAATAACAAGCACAACCATACTAAACTATAATGTAAAACCAACTGAGTTATATAAACTAAACTCAGAAAATTCTGTAGATGACGGGGGTTTTGAAAATTTTAATCAAACTGTGGGGGATTGTTGTAATACAAAACCCTCAGAGTCTAAAGTTTTTGTATCGAAATCTACCGATTCTTATGAAAAAGAATATTCTGTTAATTTAACTTCTAAATTTCAATGTGCATGCATAAATAAACCTATATTAAATTTAAATAATATCCAAAGATACTTTTTATCTT
>JBAYNB010000073.1:0-4038 GCA_041679005.1 Candidatus Pacearchaeota archaeon | reverse complement strand
CCATCTTTTAATTCTTCTTTTAACTCTTCAGGTATTGAAAGGTCTATTGTTTCATAACTTTCTAAATCCATCATACTTGCTTTGTCTCCATTAATCGATAATACTTGCCCTTTTCTTTTATTAATCATTGGGCATTCTAATCTTTCATGTCCACCTAGTACAAAAACTTTCTTTTTTCCATCAATAACACTGATTGCTTCAATCCTACATTTAGCATGTCCGTGTTTTCCTGTTTTGCTAACATCATTAGATTTAACAATACAAGGGACTGTGTCTACTAAAATTGCAACACCAGGTCTTGCCTCAACAGCATTAATTAATCTGAAAGCCATAAGAGATAGTAAAAATTTGGATTTATAAATGTTTATTTTTTAAAAAACATGAAATAAACCTCAGAATCAATACATTACGAGGCATTCAAAAATAATAACTTATATCTTATCTCGAAACTATTCCTCAAAGATGATGTAATTAACTTTTTAAACCTCTTATTTCTAAAAAGAATATGCAAATTAAGAAAAACGATTTTATTGAAATAGAATTTACAGGAAAGTCTAATAATGAAATATTTGATACAACTAATCCTGAAGAAGCTAAATCAATAGGATTAGACGTTGATGTTAAACCTACAATCGTCTCTGTTGGAAATGAGATGTTATTAAAAGGATTAGATGAAGCACTTGAAGGAAAAGAAATAGACAAAAAATACTCTGTTCATCTTGCTCCCAATAAAGCATTTGGAAAAAGAGATTCTAAATTAATAAGAACAATTCCTATTAGGGTTTTTCATGAAAAAGAAATGAATCCTGTTCCAGGAATGGTTTTCCAATTAGATAACCGTCTGGTAAGAATATTATCTGTTTCAGGAGGAAGAGTTATTGCAGATTTTAACAATCCTCTTGCAGGAAAAGATGTTGATTATGATTTTAAAGTATTAAGAATAGTGGATGATATTAAAGACAAGATAAATGCAATTCAGGATTTCTTTTTTAGGCAAAGATTTGAATTTAGTGTTGATGAAGCAAATAAAAAAATAATATTCAAAGAATCTAAAATAAAACCAATAATAGATGTTTTTAGTAATAAATTCAAAACACTTTCTGGTTTTGATGCAGAAGTTGAAGAAAAAAAGCCAGAGAAAAAAGAAAAAGCAGAAGAAAAATCACCTGTTCATGACGAGAATTGTAAGCATGAACATTAATCCAATAAGATATTTCTAGTTTAAGATATTTTTTATTACAACATTTGATAATTATATTTCAAGCTAACCCTCTGCAAAACAAAAATCGATTAAGGGATATAAATAAGTAAAATATTTTGGTTAGCCAAAGGCTTCCAAAATTTATTTTTAGAGGGAGAATAACTATTTCCTTCTTATACAACCTTTTATTACATTTAATCATATCCTTCCATAATAGTAATAAAATCACAACAATCTTTAAATACAAATTTTCATTTTTGAGGAGATGGAAGAGGATTATCAAAAAGAGGAAAATTATTATGGAGAAAGAAATTCTGGACATTACCCTAACAGAGAAAATTCTGACACTCCAATTACAGATTCACTAAGGGTAAAAAAAGAAACAAGAATGAATTCACCAACAATTTATCAAAAAAGTGCAGAACTTGCAGAAATAGACAGGGAATTAGAAGAACTTCTTAAAAAACAAACTTCAAGTGTAAAAGTATTTGGAGTTGGTGGAGCAGGCGGAAACAGCCTTAGTAGAATGAGAGAAATAGGAATTAAAGGAGGGCAATTTATTACTGTAAACACAGATGCTCAAGATTTATTATACTCAAATGCAGACCATAAAATCTTAATTGGAAGAGAGTTAACAAGTGGGCTTGGAGCAGGAAGTAATCCTAAAATTGGAGAAGAAGCAGCTCATGAATCAGAACAAGATATTAAAAAAAGTTTGACTGGGGCAGACATGGTTTTCATAACCTGCGGATTAGGTGGTGGAACAGGAACAGGTGCTGCACCAATTATTGCAGGGTTAGCAAAAAAACAAGGAGCATTAACTATCGGAGTCATTACATTACCATTTACAATAGAAGGAAGAAAAAGAATTGAGAATGCAGAATATGGATTAGAAAGAATGGAATCTGTTGTTGATACATTAATTATTATTCCAAATGATAAATTATTAGAAATTGCACCAGAATTACCTTTGCAAACTGCATTTAGAGTAGCAGATGAAATTTTGACAAATGCAGTTAAAGGAATAACAGAACTAGTAACAAAATCTGGGTTGGTTAATCTTGATTTTGCAGATGTAAGAGCAGTTATGTGTAACGGTGGAGTATCCTTAATTGGGATGGGGGAAGCAGATTCTCAAAATAGAGCTAAAGAAGCAGCAGAAAAAGCCTTAGCAAATCCTTTATTAGATGTTGACTTAACAAATGCTTCTGGAGCTTTGATAAATATAATTGGAGGCCAAGATATGAGTCTTGATGAGGCAAAATTAATTATTTCTTATGTTGGAGAAAAATTAAGTCCAGATGCAAAAATGATTTGGGGAGCTCAGATTTCTCCAGAAATGGAAAAATCAATAAGAGTGATGGTTATAATTACAGGGGTTCATAGTTCTCAGATTTCTGGAGGAACAGATTTACCTCCGGAAGTTCAAAAACAAATGGAAATATCTGATGAATTAGGAATTGAATTTTTAGAATAATGGGTTATGAATATGATGCACTTGTTCTATTAATAACTGAACATAAAAAATTAACTAGAGAAAAATTAATTGAGTTAAATAAAAACACTTTTAGAGCCCAACATCTTAATGAAAGTTTAGATTATTTTTTAGAAGGAATTACCCAAGGTAATGATGTCTTTTTAGAATTTAAAAATGGAGAATATTGTTTGAGAGAAGGAGCAGATTTAAAATTAATTCAAAAACAATGTAGATTGGGAGCAGAGATTGCTTTTAATAATCACGGGTATAAACCTTCTTTCTGGGAAGGAGATGTATCTTTAAAAAAATAAGATAATTTAAAAACTCTAAAATATATTCAGTTTAAAGCCTGGGAAGAAGAGTTCTGATAAAATTTAAAAATGAAAAATTTCAAAAAAAATTTAACAACAATAACTTTGTCTGCCTTAATCAGCATGAGTTCTTTAGCTTATGCTAAAGTTCCAAAAATGCTTAATCCTGCAAACCCTGTAAGTGTTTATTATCATAAAAAAGATTGCAATGATGTTAATAAAAATAAAGATTATCAAGAGAATAATCCTGCAGATTATACTAATAAAGAACCTCATAAATTTGGAATATCTGATGTCTTTCTTTTAGGAGGAGCAGGCTTATCTTTCATTACTTTAGGGTATATTTCTTTTTCAAAAAAATGGAGGTAAATCAATGGGTTCAGAATTTAATCCTTTTATTTTCAAAGAGCATGTTTTTCAGGTAGAAGACCCATCTGAAGATATATTTAAATTAGAAGAATCTCTTCAATTAAAAAGAAATTTTTTATTTAGACCCTTTCTTAGAAAAAGATTAGAAGAATTAAAAAAATTTAAAAGTGATTCTTATGAACGACATAATCTTTTAGATTATTTTTTTCAAAAAACCTCAGAAAATAAAAGTAATGATTTAAAATACTATCCTAATGGTCTGGTTTGGATTGAAGGAACAGGAAACGAGATTTTTAAATGCAATGGAAAACCAACTTTTGAGAGAATAGGGGAAAAAGAAATAAGTAATATTCCTGTTAAAATAGGAAGAGAAGAATCAGTTTTAATACTTCCAAAACATCCTCAGGTTGATTTTTCTCCTTGGGATAATTTTGAAGTAAATTATACTTTTAGAACTTTTTTTGATTTACCTTCTAATGGTTCTTCTGCAAAGGCTTCAATAAAATTTAAAAAATACTGTCCAGATAAAAATAAAATTTATTATACTGACAGAAACTTTGTAGGTAAAGAAATAGACCGAATGTTTAATCTTACTCCTATGGGTTCTTCATTATTTGAATATCATCCAGAGAGATTTAAATTATCTGGAAAAATTACAATTCAGAACACAAATGAATTGT
>JBAYNB010000072.1:0-4075 GCA_041679005.1 Candidatus Pacearchaeota archaeon | reverse complement strand
CTTATATTGTTTTAGGATAAACGAATTTTTTTCTATTAACAAGGAAAGAGGTATATTTGCATAAATAAAATTTACAAGGGAGTTATTAATTTGTAATGAAGCAGTTATTCCATCTTTTCTTGTCCAACTTAAACTAGGGATTGTATAAATATCAAACTCAGAGTTATAGAAGAGGTAATATTCTTTATCTCTTTCAATGTTCTTAGACAAATCTTGATATAAATCTCCAAAAATAAGTCTCTTATCCCCATCAGATTCATTAAATGATTCTATTATTGATTTGAGTATATTATCCTTTTTGCCGATTACCTGATCTCTACCAAAATTAAACCCTGCAGATCTGTCAAAACCAATATTTTTGTCATAGCTATCTATAAACCAAATTTTATTGAAAAGTTTATATTGACCAAATGACTCTTTTATTTCTTGTCCATTTTCAATTAACTCAATTTTTAGGAAGTTACCCATCTCTTGTTGATTTTTATCCCATGTTTCTCTACAATCTCCTTTAAATTGATCTACATATTCTTTGTTTAAATTAGAATTCAAGATATAGTCTTCTTGTTTCTTTTTAATCTCTTGGCTTTTTTTCTTAAGTTCTTTTTTAACTTTATTCTTAAAAATAATTAATTGCTTTGGTTCAAAATCAAAGTATTTTTTTATAATTTTCTCATCTATCTTATTTAGATTCTCTTCAAAAGAGGGTTGGGCGTAACTTTGAAAGTTTTCATTTTTAAATTGTTTAATATCTAAATCTTCATTTTGCAGATATTTATAAAAAGAAATTATTAGACGATATTTGTTTTGATTAAATCTAGGTATTGTTTGGGCTCCTCCTCTAAACGAATCATAACTAAACCAGTCTAAAGAATCAAAATCAAAGAAATCAAAATATCCCTCATTTTCTAGTGAACCAGAGTTATACAATTTCATCGCGATATTAAAAAAATCCTTCTCTAACTGTTCTGTTTCAATGTAGAATAATATCTGATATAAAATTTCTAACTTCTTTCTGGACAAAAGGTCATTTACTGAATTTATGAGATCTTTTTTTAAGTTATTATTTCCTAAAGTATCTCGCTTTTTATCGAAATATTCTAGAACTTTATTTAATTCAGATAATTGATTTGAAAGATATGTTTTTTTAACATTTTTGTCGATATTTAAAGAAAAAATTAATTTACATAATAAATTTAACTTCTCGATAGTATTATTTATTAAGAAGTTATATTTTTTTATCCATTCTTCGTCTTCCGTTTCATCAAACTCTTTTAGATATCTTATATCCAAAAAACCCCTAATATGTAGCCCCGATATCTCTAGTTTAGGGGAAAATTTATCGCCTAGTATAAAATAAGTTTCTATTAAATCATAAAATTTATTTTGGAGATAGATTACTTTGTTAATATCTTTAAGATAGAGAGATTTAAGGTCGTAAAACATAAGAATTAAACTCTCTAAAAATGAAGGATTATTTATTTTGTATAACCCTCTGCTTAATAGACTATCAATTATTCCCAACTGATTCTCATCAAGACATTTAGTCACTATCTCTTTAATTATCTTAATTTCTTCAATAAAGTCTTCTCCATTTTTAGAAATATAAGATATATTTTTGATTAAATCATTTAGGCTATCAAACTCCGTATATTCATAGATGTCTCGTTTATTCTTTTTCTGCATTCTTCAAATCCTCTCTAAATTTACTATAGATATCTTGATATAACCTCTTTCTGTCCAGACTTCTAATGAACTGATATAGAAATACAAATGTCCAAATAAATGAGGCTATAAATAAAAAAAAGGATATATTCTCTAAGAATTTTATATTTACCGAATAGATAAGTGTAAATAAAATAAAACTAATTAATAAATATCCTGCATAAAAAACGACAAATTTCTTTTTGATTAGATATTTTATAATTAAATCCTGCCTCCATTCTTTTGTGAGACTTGATCCCAAGGTTATTATTGTAGCAAGTATTCCTAAAATAGCAATATATGAAATAAGTAACTGTTCTGGGGGAAATTTAAAGTTATCAAAAAGATTAATAACTGATAAAATTTCTTCTTTTAATATAGAAACAATTTCACTCATTCTCTCACCCCTATTTCTTTCCGAATCATTTCTCGAAGTTTAGTATTAATTGTCTTGCCTTCTTGGTCACAGATTTTTTTAAAATAAATAAACTCTGTTTGATATAATCTAGTAGAAACTATCTTCCTCTCCTCACCACTTAACGGATTGTTCTTTATCACCATGTTAGAATCAGAAAAAAAGGGTATTTAAAGATTTATGTTTTAGTAAATACATGTATACACCTTTTTGTTCATAAATCCTATAATTTATGAACTTATTTCCATTTTAGTTTATTACACTTTTGGATAATTGTTTCAAGTTGCTCTTTACTGAATATATCTAAAGGTCTTCTTTCAGCCAATGGATGCTCTGCAAAGCTCTTTAATTCAATGTGTTTGGCTCTGATAAATACTTGTTCTAAAAGTCTCAAAAACTTAAGCTGTTCAGAGTTATAATGTTGATTCTTATCTGCTACAAATTTATCAAATTCCCATTTTATCATCTCTTGAGGGTCAGGTAAACCCTTTAATTGAATTAGCTCTCTTAGGAATAAAATAAAATCTTTGGTCTGTTGGATATTATCAATCGTAAACATAGGATTAAGTTGTTTTAATTTAGATTCTATCTCTAAAAGTTCTTTAGAAGTTACACCCTCTCCATCTTTGATTTTTTGCATTAAAGGACTATTTTCTATAAATTCTTTAAAATCTTTATCTTCTCTCATTTCCATTGCTTCTTTTTCAACTTTCATAACCATATCAGGTGCATTAATCTTTAACATATTTTTTCTTTCTTCTTCATAAAATATCATTAAAGGAGAAATATCTCTAACTAAAAAGTCTACATCTTCGAATGCAATTTCTTCCCAAAATTGCTCTTGTTGAATTCTTATTAAGTCATCTCTCTTTTGTTTTATTGCATCAAGATTTTTATCCCAAATAGATTCTATTTTATCCACAACAAACTCTTGAACATCTGCAATTTTATCCTTTCTATTTTCTTTAATATAGTCAAAAAGTTTAACACATTTAGAAATAAATGAATATACTTTCGCATTTTCTGATGGAGAGTAAATTAATAATGGAGCTATTTCTTCTCTTAATTCTTTAACATGAGTTCGTAAATCAAATTTTTCTGAAATAACTTTTTTTATTATGGCTTTTTTTTCAAGAACTAATGGAGATTCTATATCTATTTCTTTTATTGTGTCAAGGATTTGTTTTTCAATAACTTTTCTTTCTTTATCGCTAAGCTTTTTTTCTAAAGTACTAACTTGTTCTAGGAAAATTCTTGTTTTCGCATCACTTCCCGAAGACTTTTGTTTTAAAACACCAAGTTTATGTTCTAGTACATTAGACCAGTCACCAAACTTAAAGTCTAATATCTGGAAGTCTTCTTTTATATGTTGTCCTTCTGAATTTGTTGGAAGCCATTCTTTATTCTCACAAGAAGATAAATTCCTAGTCCCTCTCCCAAGCATTTGCCAGAATCTAATTGGAGAAATAACTGGTTTAACAAAAACTAAATTCATTATTTCTGGGATATCAATACCTGTGTCTAATACTCCTACAGACAAAGCAATTCTAGGACTATCTCTTTTTCCAAATCTCTTAACTTCTTGCATATACAAATATCTGTCTGAGGTAATGACCTTAACATCTTTAGCCAAATTTGGATATAATTTTTGAAATAAGAATTCTAGTGCTTCTGCATGTTTAACACTAGCACAGAAAAATATGGTTTTACAAGGACGATTGTCATCGGACTTATAACTTCTCTCAATAAATTCTCTAATAATTAATTCATTTGTTTTTTGGTCAGTAAATAATCTTTCGAATTTAGACCCTGGAAGTTCTGTTTTTTCAGGATTTTCTTCTTGTTCTTTCAGTGCTTGTTGCAACTCCTTACTTAATTTTTTACCTTCTATGCCTAATGATAAAACTTTAGTTTCAATTATATCTGCGACATACGGAGCAAGAACTTTATCATTTACAG
>JBAYNB010000071.1:0-4287 GCA_041679005.1 Candidatus Pacearchaeota archaeon | reverse complement strand
TCATTTAATAAATGTTATAATCTTTATTTATTTTTCTTTAACTCTTTTAAAAATAAATGCATTAGATGTCATAGGATTATCAAAAAAACAATAGGGCACTCCACACTAAAGTGTGGAGTTTGTGAAAGCCCTTTGTTTTTAGGATGCTCAGAAATTAAAACAGTAGTATTGTATCCACATCATAAATGATATGGTTTAATTTCTGACATCAATAAGTGCTTTTGGTATATTTATATCTTTAATTGCAAATATTATCTCAATAATAGAAAAATAAATTCTAAAGAAGTCTTATTTAGAATACCTATTCTCTTCTTTAACCCTATCATGCCCGCCTTTTTTATATCTACTATATCGAGCTTTAGCTCGTTTATCATTCTTAGTTTTTCTGTTTCCAGCACATTCATAATTCATAGTAATATCTCCAACAAATTCAAGTTAACTCAATATTTAAATTATCACAAAACCCTGATGGAGTTTATACTCCACACTAAAGTGTGGAATTTATTTTGGGTTTTGAGACTGAAAAAACCCTTAGTTTTTGAGGCACAGAAATCTTTGATTTCTAGTGTTCCCAAAAAAATCTATGCATTCTTTATTACAACATAAATGTTGTAGATTTTTTTAAGGATTAAGAATTAAAATATAATTATGCTTTAACAATGCATTTTTCAGGAGCAGTTGTTTTATCCCAGCTACAATCTGTGTCTGCATTACAAACACTTTCAGTAGTTATTGTTTCACATTTAAGTTTAGTTATAGCAGTCATTTCATCTTCAGTCTTTGTAGTATTTTTACAACTAATGCTATCACAAGGTTCTAAACCATAATTACCATATTCTAAAACCTTACAAGTTATTTCTCTAGCAGGCTGTATTTTTCCAGCAGAATCTACCTCAATCATAGACCTTGTTTTACAATAATCATATTCACTTAAAGTTGTACAAGCTAACTGACAACTCTGAACAATTGTCTGGACATTAGCTTTTCCTCCTCCAAAATTAGTAACTTTGTCCCATAAATTTGTCCAACCTGTTGAAAATCCATAAACAAGAATAACAAGAACAACTAGAGCTAAGATTATAACAATAATAGTTCCAATAGTCATTTCTGCCCCTTTTTTATTTTTCATCTTCTTTTCTCACTTCTTAAGTTATCTAACAAGTTATACTTTATAAATCTTTTTCAAAGGTTTTTGTATAAGCATAAGCAATAGTTACATCTGAACTTGGTTTTTCATCAATTCTAATATCAAGATTAAAAGTTATCTTTTTATTTACACTATCAAAAATAAAATTATTTGTCTGAATCTGTTCTTCAACACTTTTTAATTCAGGAAGAATAAATTCTCCATTTTCTTTATATCTCCCTAATTCTTTTTTAAATTCTTCAATGAATTTATCTTTCCCATTATTAATCTCAAAATTTTTAATAACACTATCTAGAACATTATTAATGTAAAAATCCATCTGGTTTTCTTTCAGATAAGCTTTATTCAAAAGAGCATAGTCTTGTATCATTGTTTCAACATTTCCTTTATTAAGGTTAAGAATAAAAAGAGTTGTTCCTGCTAAAACAAGAGTCATTAAAACTAACATAGTTACTGCAATGTCTGCTCTCTTATTTAGTTTGTTTTTCATTTTTGGTTTTTGCCTGCATCTTTTTCTAAAAGATGTTAACATTGTTTTAACTCCTTAAATTTAATTTTAATCATCTTATCTTTATACGGCAATTGTATCTCTGCCCACGGAGTCCAGTCACTAATCAAGATTTCCTTCCATCCTGAACTTTCAAACTCTGAATCTAAAACAAAATCAGTTTTACCTGAAAAAACAATTCCCTGAGGTACTCTTAACATATATTCTGAACAAAAATTATTCAAAACTTCTTGAGATTTTTTAAAAAGAATTTCATCTTTTAATTCCAACTGATTAGCAGAAAAAAATTCTTTACCAAGCTGGGCTCTCACATTTGCAAGATTATTCATATCTTGAAGAGAGTTTATACTATCAACTTTTAAATAAGGGTCTAAAGATTCTAAAATTAAGTCTTCTATTTCTTTAGATGTATCACTAATCTGAACTTGAGAATTCAAAAAACTAGATAAACTTCTTTGAACTCTTAAACTTTCAAAGCTATATCTGTCTTCTTCTCCACTTATCCCTAAAACTTTAATATTAGAAACCTTTTTCTGCCCAGCAAGAACAATCGAGGCAGTTATAAACAATATAATTATAAAAAATATAATTATAATTCCAACAAACCAAGTTAGAGTTGTAGAAATCTGAGATTTTTTGTTTATCATATTTAAACAGAAATCTTCCTCCCGTTTTGATTTGAAGCTGTAAGCACATTTATTCTAACAATTTCTCCATTAAATAAAACTCCTTCTTGTTTTTCAGAACAACCAGGAAAATATTCTGCTTCTACATCTTTAGTCATTCCTATTCTACAATCTTTTTCAAAAGATGAACTACCTTTAAATAAATTAAAAATTAAACTTTTGGAGTCATATACAGAGATATTAAAATAAAAATTAGTATTTTCCTCAAAAACTTCCTGATTAAGGTTACAGAAGTCAAATATATCAAAATCACTCTCAAAAACTCCTAATTTTAAATGACCATTATCAACTAAACAATTACTAATTCTTTCAGACAAAACTCTTGCTTCAGCCTCATTAATGTCTACATCACTACTTGAATAAATTAAAACCCCAATTACAATCCCTCCTGCTATGATTGCTAATACAAAAAACCACCAGATAGATAATAATTTTTCTGCTTTTTTATTTTTAGTCATTTTATTTTAAATTTTATTCAATTTTCTCTTCAATATTAAGAATTAATAGATTTGCTTCTGTTTTAACAGAAACATCATAATCAGAAAAATATTGATAACTATAACCTCCAGATTGTTTTAGATTTACTTCAACACTATTATCTTCAGTATTTATCTTAACAATATCTTCTAATTCCTTTTTATTTTCTTTAGCAAGCTCAACATATCTAGTTATGTCTAAAGAAACAATTGTACCAGGTCTAGAATTATCTATAATTAAAGCAATTTCTTTTGAGAGAGTCTGCTCATAAACAAATTCTTTATCTCCAGAACTATATGCAAAAAAAAGCATAACAATAAAAAAAACAAGATTTAAGAGTAAAAAAATAATAAGTTCTAGAGGTATGCTTGCTTTTTTATTTTTTATTGTTTTAAATTTTGAGTTTTTCATTTTTTCGTTTCACTCGTATCTCCCAAAGAAGATTCCTAAGGAATGCTCTCTATGATAGAACAATACTGAGAAATATCCTCAGCATTATAATTTATAGTTCTTACAACAGAGCATCCATCTCTCGCTTCATCTCCTGCACTCACATCTCCACAATATCCTGAAGTTACTGCTCGGTTATAAGACACACTTCCTTGCTGATATGCCCCCATTATAGCAACCATCGCCCAAGTCCATGGACTCTTAAGAAGTGCAAGAGTTGATTTAGTAGCAAGTTTTGGAGAGACAATAAATGAAACCCCATAGCTACCAAATAAGGTCACTGCAGCATTTCTAAAAGTGTCAAAATGTTTTGGTGCAGTTATCTGCATAAATACGATAGAAAGTTCTTCTGTCCCTAAAGGGTTCTCTTCAGAAAAATCTTCTAAGTCTATAGAGATTTTATCTCCTTCTATTATTTCATTTTTTTCATTTTCTTTAATATCAGGAAGTTCTAAGTTATCTTTAATAGAAATCATTCCTCCACCACCAGAAAGATAAGCATAATAAGAAACATCTTTATCTGGAACTGCATGTGTCTGCATGTATTCCATAACATCCATTTCACTTAAATCAATTCCTGCATTTGCTAATCCTTCTTTATCAAATGCAATTCTATTGCAGACCACACAAGAGCTTCCAACATCACCCACACCATACTCTCGTGCTAACCACTGGTCAAAAACAAGAACCTTCCCCTCTCCCATCATTGTCCAACAATCAACAATCTCTCCTGCAATAATTTTTTCAATTTCTTTAACACTATTAACCTTTGCCTTAGCAACTCCATCAAGATTTTCAAACTCATCACAATCTCCTCCAATAATACCAGAGGTAATACAAATTTTATCAGTTTTACATTTTAAAGGAACATATTCTTTTGCTCCTGCAATAGAAGGTAGTGTTGCTCTATAAATAACACTCTGATGACAAACTTCTTGGTCAATATTTCCAGTCCAGTCAAACATCACAAGAAAATAAAAAGCAATTGCAAATCCTACTACAAGAAGGATTATTGTAAT
>JBAYNB010000070.1:0-4299 GCA_041679005.1 Candidatus Pacearchaeota archaeon | reverse complement strand
TAAGTTTTAGATATGATAATTTAAGCTCTAAAAATAATTAATCAAGCTATTAAGATTACAACACTATTAGAAAATAAAAAAATTCAGGTTAGGCTATGCCTTCCTGAATTCTACAATCGTTTCATATTAAAATAAAGCTTAAATAGTCTATGTTACTTATAAAAATAACTTAAATATAAAAAAGAGATAAAATGAATTTTAAATTTAGTCATCTTCAGAGGGAGAATTAGTAATGGCATTAACAACCCCTATCTTTATATCCCCATTTTTCTTAAATTATATTTTACCATTTGTTTTGGTTTTTACCTTAATTTTTGCAATACTTCAAAAGACTAAGATTTTAGGTGAGGAAAAAAAGCAAATAGATGCTATGATTTCTTTAGTTATTGGTCTTATTTTAATTTCTTTTGGATTTGCAAGAGATATGGTTGTTCAGCTGATGCCTTTTTTAGCAGTTTCAGTTGCAATTTTGCTTGTCTTTATGCTTTTTTATGGATTTATATATGGGAGAACTGATAAAATGCAAAATGGAATTAAAATCGCTCTTCTGATTATTGGAAGCTTAGCATTAGTAACTGTTGTTTTAATTATTTCAGGGGCATGGGATTATATTTATTCATTATTATTTGAGAGAGCTGAGGGGGGGCAGATCTTAATTAATATTCTACTACTTGTAGTTATTGCAGGAGCAATAATCGCTGTTGTTTCAGGCAAGGGTGGAAAATCAAGTAGTAGTGATGATTAATTGTTTAAGAATAAATTATTTTAAATATCATAGAAACATATTTAAATCATAAAAAGATAAATATACTATGGCAAGAGGGATAGATACTATTACTGAAGTTTTGAATCAATGGGCAGATGCTGGAGTTTTTGCATATCTTTTGCCTTTCTTGTTTATTTTTGCAGTTGTTTTTGGTATTTTAAATAAAACAAAAGTTCTTGGTGAGAGCAAGGGTGTTCAAGCAACAATTGCTTTAGCATTAGGATTGCTTGCATTAATGAATGATTATGTTTCAAACTTTTTTGCATTATTCATGCCTTATGCTGGAGTTGGAATTGCAGTATTATTAATCGGAGTTATACTAATGGGATTGATGTATGATGATGAAGAACATGGCTGGATGAAGTTTGTGTTTTTTGGATTAGGAGTTGTTATTTTCTTAGTTGTTGTAATCACTTCAATATCTGACTCTTCTTTTATTGGTGGAAGTAGATTTGCTGAATCCTGGCCTGCAATTACCGCAGGGGTTGTTTTATTATTATTAATTGCTTTTGTTGTTTGGGGCGGTAAAAAAAGTGAAGGAAAAGGGCATTAAATCAATCAAAAATTAAAATGGTACTAAACACTTCTGGGTTGCTTTTTTTTATGCCTGTTTTTAGTTTTTTATTTGTTTTTCTAATCATCTTTGCATTGCTGGCTAAAACAAAGATTTTGGGGGCCAGTAAGTTTGTTTTGGTTTTAGTTAGTTTTATCATCAGTATTATTTTTATGAGCTTCTCTTCTGCAGAATTGTATGTTCGAACAGTACTCCCTTGGTTTGTAGTTTTAATTGTCATTGTTTTTTTGGTTTTGTTAATTGGAATGTTTTCTACTACTGCATGGAATAAAATGTTTACCCCTGCCTTTGCATGGGTTATTGTGGGTATTATGATTTTAATCTTTTTAATCTCAGCAATTTATGTTTTTAATCCTGTATTTCACTCAGACTTAGGAGTGACTTCTGGAGAAGGAACAAGTATGATAGGGCAGATAAGGGATTGGTTAGATGGCGGGGTTGCAGGAAGTGTTTTGTTAGTTGTTGTTGCCATTATTGTTTCTTGGGTGATTACAAAGAAATAATTTTTTGTTGATATTATTTTAATCCTTAAAAAATCTATTAGAAATGTTAATTCAGAATAATAAAAATAAGATATTTTTATCTTAAATAATCTTCAAAACTTGTTTTTTCTCTTTTAGATTCTATTTTTGGTTTTGGTCTTGAAGGAGTAGGTTTTTCTTGATTTGATTCTTGATTAGACATTTGTCTTGCTCTATCTGTTAAAGGGTTAATTATTTTAGAAAAAGAGTTTTGAGTCATATGCATTTCTTTTTCTATGTTTTCTAAACTCTCTCCATAACTTCCTATTTTTTTAAGAATTGCTATTTGGAGTTCATTAGAAATATTTTCTATTTTTGTAAGTCTTTCATTTAATCTTTCTACTTCTAAAGAAATTGATTCTTTAAAGTCAGTAAATGAAGATATTTGTTTTTTAAGTTCAGAATTTTTTTCTTCAACTATTTGTTCTGCAATATCATTAATAATTTCAATATCTGAGGTTTGTTGTGGAGCATATTCTTCATAATACTCTTGAGGAGGATATTGTTGTTGAGATTGTTCATACTCTCTCGGTTGTTGTCTTTGAATTTGGTTGGATTGTGTGTAATTGTTCTGATAATCTTGTTGAGCATACCCTTGCTGTTGATAACCTTCTTGATTTTGTTGATATTCCATAGGCACCATGCTAGGTTGCATGGGAGTAATTTGTGATTGCATTTCTGGTGTCTGAAAATTATTATAAGGTTCTTCTGGTTGAGGAATTTCTTCTTGTTCTGTATTTATTGCTGATTTTATACTTGACTGCGAGAGGGCTTCATTAATTTCTCTTGGTGAAACTCCTTCTTGCCTTAAAATATCAATTATCTGAGGTTCTGTAGCCCCTTGTTGTTTCATCTGAATTACTTTTTCTAAAACTGCCATATCCTTTAATTTATTAAGCCTCTGTGTTTTTAATAGCTTTTTGTTTATTTAACTCTTGCCTTACTACTTGCTCTACATCTTTCATTCTTGCAAATTCTAATGGTTCAAACATTTTTATCTGCCTTTCTAAAATTTCTACTTCAGATTTTCTTGTGAAATTTTGAATTTCATTGACTATTTTTTTAACCAACTGTTTAATTGTTTTAATTTCAAATTCAATCTGACTTATTTTTTTATTATTTTCTAAATTTTGTTTTTCTATTTCTTCTTTTGTTGATATTAAGTTTTCTCCTACTAATAAAAGTCGGTCTTTAATCAATCTTTGTTTTTCTTCTACTTCATTTAATCTTGTTCCAAATTCAGATAAAAGAGCCGTAGTTGGGTCCTGTGGAGAGCTTTGTAATTCCATCTTTTTATATAATCTTAAAGAAGGATGGGTTTAAAATTGTTTTTATTTAGGGGTTTGTGTAATCAATATTTTTTTTTAGAAAAGATGTGTGTTCTTTGAATATAATTAAGTTTTTAATCTAGTGTTCTTTCTTATTTATGATTAAGAGAGGTAAAAGAAAATGTTATTCAAACCAGGAACTCCGTTGTATTCTTATGAAGTAGTCAGAGAAGCAGGACATCAGGTTATGTATATTAATTATCTTGGAGCAGTTAATGTTCCTAACTTGGCAGAAAATGCAAATATTATGGCAAGGACAATTGATTTATTAATTGAGAGCCCAAATATCTCAAGAATTGTTTTTGTTCAGCAGAGAAATTATAATTATAGCTCTTCAGAAACTTTTTTATTACAAGAGATTGCAAATCTTTATGTTTATCTTACAAAACAGGAGAAAATTCTTTCACCAGCGAAATTGTCTGTTTCTAACTCAGAATATCTAAGTCAGAGACATAATGATGTTAGTTATCTTTTAGTAACTTTGAAAAGAGATCCTGTTGCATGTTATAATGAATTAAATAGATTTATCAGAGAAGAAAAGATAAACTTAGAAAATACCCCCACAAATCTTAAAATTGACCAGCTTAGTTATGTAAGATTATTAGAAAAGTTCAGCGAGTTATTAGGGAACACTAAATTTATAAAAGAAAGTGAAAAGTTTTTATCTAATTATGTTTTTGGTAAAAGAGATATTTATTTTAGAATTTTTAGACCAGATATAATCCCGAATTTTACTTTTACTAGGTTAGTTAGTAGTTTGCCAGAGGATGCAGAAATAATTGACCAGTATAAAATTGGAGAAGGGTATGACACTTCAACAGTTACAATTTTAAAAAGAGAAAAAGATGCTAAATTTATTTATCATTTGACTCCTCCTGAATATTCTTTAGAAGAAGATAAGCAGGGATTATTAAATCTTGCAAGAAATGTTTTAATTGAACATCAGCCAAAAGCAGAAGAGTTTACTGACCCAGAAAAAACAAGACAGGTTTTTTTTAATGTTGCAAGAGATTTGTTAAGAGATTTAAGCGAGAGCAGAAAGGTAAATCTAAATTATAATGAATTAAATCAACTTGCAACTATTTTAGTCAGGCATACAATTGGTTTTGG
>JBAYNB010000069.1:0-4395 GCA_041679005.1 Candidatus Pacearchaeota archaeon | reverse complement strand
TAGACAAAAACCGACCACCCTGACGGTAACCGGTCTCTTAGAACCTCTCACTACTTGGCTCCCCGTTACGGTCTAGTACCATAAGGAACCAATAACCCCAAGGCTCCCCATATCATAATTCATAAACCTTTTTACGGGAATCGGTCGGGGTTATTTCTTAAAAAATGAGACAAATGAGACATTATAAAAAGATGAGGGATTGTCTCATGATGCAAGTGTTTTTCAGTCAGATTATTGAAAACGGAAAAGATATCTTGTAATTAACTGGCTCAATATTAATTTTACCTTTCAAGCTAGGTAAATTTTCTATTTTTAATATTTTGGGAATTTCTGTATTTACTTCAAAAACTATATAAATATAGTAATTAGGACAATTCATAGCCTTAGAACATTCATTTGATGAAATAAAAAATTGAACTAAATTATTATCCGCCTTATGCTGAGTAGATTTTACTTCAATATATATCTCTCTTCCATCTTGGTCAAAAGATAAAATATCATAGCCAAAGGAGTCTGATTCTTCTGATTTTCTTTCAACTCTATCGGCCAAGTCATTTTTACCTAGAGAAATTAGTTTATCTTTTTCCATCTTCATAACTATCATTTCTCCCCGCTCTCCGATTTTACAATTAATTTTATTTTCTTTTTCAAAATTAATTTTTCCTTTTTTAGTATTTCCTTCTTTTTGCTCACTTTTTTCTAACGGCTTTAATTCCCATTTAATAACATCGCATTTTATTTTATTAATATCGAAAAAGCTAATAGGAATATAATCTTTTAATTCGTCACAAATACCATCTTTTGACTTAATAGGTATACCAAATTTGTCATATAAGAAAAAAGAGAATAGATAATTATTCCAATGCCTCATCACGGCATCATTATTTTTAAATTCTAACAAGTGATCCCTTTTATAAACTTCATCTTCTGTAGGATCGTATGATAACCCCAACTTATCCAAATAATAGTTAAGATATCTCTCAGAAAAAATATTTAAGAATCTATTAGGATAATAGACAAACAGTATTTTTCCCTTAAACATGCTAGATAAAGGATTTTTTACTATATTTTTTATATCATTTTTTTGGCCAGACTCTAATAGCTCGAGAATCGCTAATTTTATATTATCAAAAGCATCGCCCGTCTTATTAAATTTTTTTAATGAATAATAATCATTATTTTTAAAATATATGCCGAATTTTTTATCTGCAGGACCGGGGATGTATCCCAAACCTTTCATTTTATGCTCTATCCAATAACAAAATGACTTCTTAGATCTCCTTCCTTCAACATAATCGTCAACGTTCATATTTTTAATTTTACCGATTGGAAAATAATTAAAAACAAAATCGTGCCTAAGTTTTTCTAGTTTTAAATATTCCTTATTTATATCTTTAATTTTTGGCTCAAACTCCGCCTGTCTTATTCGTAATTCATCAAGATTATACATGTTCATTTAAAGAATTAACCCACTTTTTCCCGTTTTGATAAAATTCAACAAGGGATATGTTGCCTTCTTCAAATTCTAGGTATATCCCCCATTCATATTTTAATTCCTTGGTATAAGCACACAATTTCTTTCTGTCAAAATCTCTATACTCTTTCCCGTCCCCATTTCGCTTATCTGCATATGATTTTTTCTTTACCTCTACCACGAGATAATTATCTTCATTATTACCACGTTTGTGAATAATAATATCCGGAAAAACTGTATCACCATCAATTGAATCTGTGCTTACCTTTTCTGATTTTAGGCAAAGAGTTTTAGCTACATAATCTTGACTAGAAACCCCTAACTCCATTCTATTATACTCACAATCAATATCGTAATAAGAAAAAGAATTCTTTAAATGTTCTGCTAATTTATGAGTAATGCATCTCTCACTAAGATTATTAACTAAAATATATTCTTCTTGAATAATAAATTTAGAAATAGTTCTTTCGAACAGTTCAGCATCTTTCCACTCTTTTGGATAATCATTTAATATTTTTTCACTTGTCATGCTTATTTTTATTTATTTTTTTAATATTATTAAGCCTTCTTTTAAACTCATTTTTTATATCAAAGGAATTAATTGTTTTTCTAAATAAAAAGCATTTATCTCTATTTTTTTCAGGAACAACATAATCGACTAAACTTTTTCCATGTGAACTTCCGCAGTGAACTTGATGCACATATTCTTTTCTGTATTTTTTAAAATCATTAAACTCACAATAATATATGATGTTATCAGCACTTAATTGGAACATATGAGAATTCCCATGTCCAAAAAAATATACCTCCCTTATATCTTTATTACTCATTATCTCTTCCACCTCTTCAATGTTCGCATTGGGGTAAAAGGAAAATTCTTGACCTTTGGTTTCTAAATATTTAACTAATGATTCTATCTCATCTTTAACAAAATTTGCTTTAATCCATCCCTCAAATTTAAAATAATCTGATTGTCCTAGTATAATAACAGCTTCTGATGGAGTATTTTGTTTGAACCTTTTCAGATATTTTTTTATTTGGCTGTTTTGAATTGGAATGATTATTACTAATAATGGCGAAAGAAAAAGTAATAAAAAATCTTGTCTTAGATAGATAACCCCGCATACCACCATAAATATAAGATGAGCAAAGACAACAGACATCAATCCATGGCCTTTAAGGATTAGATATATTAAAATTCCTACATAAGAGAAAAATTGAATTAATCTAACTTCGGTTTTTTCTAAAATATTTTTCATATATTAATCTTTTTGTCGTTCAATTATTTTTAATAACCAAGCTTAGATTTATTAAAATTTCTGCTTCTTTCAGAGAGTCATTATAATGATTATTACCGTTTATTTCATTAAACTTTTTCCTGAATACTGGAGCCACTTCGAATTATTCATTAAAGATAGATTCGAATATTTATTAATAAATAATGTATATGCGAGATTGTTAATCCTATTATTTATTTTCTCTCTCCTTAATTGCTTGTAGCTCCTTTGTGGTTAAGAAATCCTCTCCACTGATAGAGTTCCACCAATAACCACTCCCAAGACCATCTGAATATAGTTTATCAATAATTTTATTGAGTTCAGGTTTTAAATCTTTTGGTTCTATTGCCAACAAGTCAGCAAATGATTTTTCGAATGATTCATCATACTTTATCTTTTCAATAATGGGATATACTCTGGAACTATAGAATCGCCCAAAATCAGGCCAAGAGTGATAGCCAGTTTTTTTTCTTAAAATTACAATAATAAAATTGGCTTGTATTTGCAAATCATCCATATTTTCAACATTCAACCGCGGATGAATTTTTTTAAGCCACCCCATACCGTTCAATGATTTTCGAATATAATCAGCTACTTTATCTGCGTGGCCAGTAAGAGCATCTGCGTAATGAGTGTGATACAGAGAGATCATGTTAGGTGGTTCCCTATCGTACCTAAATCCATAAACCTTTGAATCCATATAATCCTTAAGTCTTGAGAAGTCTCCTGTTATTATAGCTGTCATTGTTAAAAGATATTCAACGAATGCAACTATAACCTCCGGTATGTTAATAAAAGCAATTAAACCAGATTTGTCTTTTGTTGCTTTCAAAAGATCTCCACAGATCTCGGCTATTAACTTTGATTGCTCAGCATTACCATATGCTCCTACGGCTGCACATAAAATGAATAAATGATAACTCTCGGCTTCAAGTTGAGCTACTACTTCAGGAACACCATCAACTACACTAGGAGGATTTTCTGACATATTCTCCCATTTTTTAAGTAATTTTTTTCCTATTTCTAAAGAAAATTTTTGGAACTCGAGTTTTAATTGTGGATCATTTTTTGCAGTCCTTAGTACAAATGTTGTTATTTTTTCAACAAGATCTTCTTCTGCAATAGAAGTAGTATCAATCTTTGGAGACACCGGAACTTCTTCTACAACTTGTTGAGATTTGGGCATATTTAATACATCTGGTTTTATACATAAAGGATTTTTAAAAACTGGTAAATATAAAAGGCCTTTTAAATTTCCTGTAAAAGTTGGAGTTTGTTTAAAATGGTGCTCTTTGTTCGTATATGCAATAACTTTTTCTGTAATAGGCGTAACAACATCAGTAATTGAAAGCTTCTCGCCATCCCTTTTCCCCTGAAGCTCTTCTAGAAGAAAAGAAGTAAAAACGCCGTTTTCTAATTTTAAATCTTCAATAGATTTTTCATCTTCTTTGCTAGCCGTGAAGACAACGCTGCCTTCTCCTGAAATCTCCCCTGATACAGTTTTTATTACCTTAATTGCCTTATAGCTTGGACCATAAGACTTAGAATTCATGGCGCCACTAAAACAAGTATCAATAAAAGATAACTTTGATTTACAATTCAACTTTTCAAAAACACCTCTGATGTAATCAACAGGAATACAAG
>JBAYNB010000068.1:0-4402 GCA_041679005.1 Candidatus Pacearchaeota archaeon | reverse complement strand
TCAAATTATAGAATTTAAATTTATTGAAGAAAGACCAAACCATAAGCCAGGGAAAAGTGCAACTAAAATTATCCAAGTCTATGCTGACAAAAATTTAGTAGACGAAAAATGGTTGCAAGAACAGGAAAGACAGGGAGTAATTAGTGATAATGGTAGTACGGAAGGTGAAAAACAATTAGACGTTAATGAAGTCGCCAAAGAATTTGGTGGCACTGTTGTTGACGAGCCATTCCCAACAGATAAAAATGCAACCATAGAAGCCTTGGCTATGCAGAAATTTGGTATTACCGATAAAAGCCAGGTAGTCAAGATTGTTCAAGAAAAGACTGGATTGGCTTACATCGCTACCAATTTAGATGCCATCTTGGCAAAAATAAAAGAGTTATAAACAATTTAATGACACAATTATGAGTTTATTCAAATTTAGTAAACAACCATCTATAGACGAACGCGAAAAACAATTACAAAAAGATAGAGACGAATTATACCATTCTAATAACCTTCTTAAGCTAGAAAGCGACTACCAGAAAGTAAAGACGGACTTAGCCGTACAATCTGCTAACGATAAAGGTAATTATGAACATGAATATCATCAAGCAATGGCAGAAAAAGAAGCCCACTTAGTCATACTAGATAAAGAAATCGAACTAAAAAAAGAGTATATAAATACAGAAGTAGAACTTCAAACCTTACGTAAAGAAAAAGAGTTACTTGTTCAGTCTTTTACCGCCATTATTGCAGAGAAAGATGCTAGTATCGAAAGACTTGATGGTGCAGTAAAAGTTCTAATTACTAAATTGCCTAATGTTGATTTAAAAAATATGAATATCAACGTTGAGTCTAATAAATAATTCACAATAATATGGCTCCATGTGGAAATAATGATATTTTATGGGCAAATAATGATATTGTGTGGGGTGGTCCGTGGGATGTTACCTCGACGAATGCCAATGCTCAAAAAAAAATGAACGAATCATGGGTAATATCTGAAGGATTCTTTTCTAATTTAGAATATGGGATTACAGCAGAACCACAAAAAGTGACAGAACAGCCAACTGACATAATATCACCTTCTATCAAAGAGGATAAATCACTGGAGCCATATTATAAAGCCTTGATAAAATATTATAGGTTAGTTAATCCATGGCTAGATAATAATCTTGATATGTTCGATACGCTTGTTATGCCAGTTAAGGAACAACTATATTTAATCAAAGGATTAATAGAAGAGCATAAACAAGAAAAAAAAATTAATAACAGTTTTATGTATTCCATATTTAATTTTTATAAGATAGCCTATCCTGAAATATTTGAAACAGTAAGAAGAGAAACAGAGGGAGCGACATATGATGTCAAACTTAAATTTATTAAAGAAAGAATAAAACAAACACTAATATAATGACAAAAATATTATATGCAATTATATTTACATAAGATAACAAAAAATAGGTATTGGGGAGATACTAGAATTAGTCTTAAATTCGAAGAATCTTGGAAACCTAGACTAAGAATAGAATTATTTCTTTATGGTGATTTTCCTTTTACATTTTGTTTTGATTGTGGATATTATTTATGGAGATGGAATTTTTATATTGGATGCAAAATATTTAATAAAAATATAATTAATATTATTTGGAAAAGTAATAAACAAAATCCAGACTTCTTGCACATAGTATCATATGTTCTAGAAAAAAATAAAGACGATAAAAATCGTATTGCAGCAATTGGAATTTTGGGGCACTCTCATGATGACGTTATACAAAAATTTAATAAAATTAAAAATAAATGGTCAACAAAAGAACAAATTCTAATTATCACAAACGAGCCAACTTATCCTAAAGTGTATAAAATATATAAACAATAATATTATTAAATAAATAAATTACTTAGTAGTATATAAATGGCCAGTTAAAAGAGCAATAAGTCGTAAATTTTTTTATGAAAGACATAACAAATAATAAAAAAAACTTAGTGGGTATCTGCGGGGATTTACACATGAAGGATGCCCTTGGTTATTCTGATTATGTTGACCGTACGTCAGAAGAAAAAGAAATATTAGATTTTATTGTTTCTTCTTTTTCTGATTGTAAATCCATGGTCTTTATGGGTGACCAATTAAATGCCAGAACCAATTCTCCACAAACAATTAAGAAGTTCGTTAACTTCTTAGAACGTTTTGATGATAAGATTCTTTTTATAATAGGGGGCAACCATGAAGTTGGGGGAGATGGTAAATCTGCACTTGATTTTTTAAGAGAGATTAAAGGTAAACAATGGCACATACTAACTAATGATGTTACAACTATTGGCAATTATGTATTCTGTCCATATTTTACTAAGTCTTTTTTGGAAGCAAAAGACAATAAAGATGCTACTTCTAAGGTTGTTAAAAAACTTAAAGACAATCCTGGTAATATTTTGTTTGTGCATCATTCTATTAGCAACAGTGCTACTGCTAGTGGTATGAAAACGGATTTTTTCCCAGAGGTTGTATTACCCAAAAAGAAATTAGAAGAATTATATAAACTAGTGGTAGGAGGACATATTCATGCTCCTGCCATGATGGGGAAAACAATAGTAACTGGAAGTATATTCAATAATGAAATTAATGAAACTGGAAAGTTCATTTATAAAATTAATGAAGACACTTTAGAAGTAGAACAAATTCCTTTGCCTGGTAGAAAAATATATGGATTAACAAATCCTACTGATAAAGATTTAGAAATAGAAAAAAATAGCATTGTTAAAGTCGTAATTACTGAAAAAATGTCTCGTGTTGCGATTGATGAATTAAAAGAAAAATTAAAAGTATTTGATGCTTTTATATTATTAGAGCATGTGCCATCTGAAAGAAAACAAATACATCTAGAGGACGGTGGTAATATGCTAGAATTTTCAGTTGAACAATTGTTAGAGACATATGCCACCGAACGCAATGTTGATATAAACAAACTTAAACAAGCTTACGAATTAATAAAATAAACATATGCCAAGACCAGAACACTTAGGTATTGTAGAAACTCATGAAATTATACGTTCTATTAATGCTAGGCAAGCAGAATATGATAGAGACCCAGAATCCTATGAAAGAAGGGAGAGAGAGCATAAAGAAGAAAGACAGAGACAAGAAGAGGAAGAATTATATTATGCACGACAACAATATGAAGAAGAACAAAAAAGAGCAGAAGAACAAACCTACGGAGATGGACAAATTTAAAAATGAATCAAATATACACCAGCATATGTCATATTTATTAAAAAAATTATCATGTGATAATTGTAATAAAATATTCGAAAGAATAAAACCAAATAACGGCCGTAATTTTTGTTCTTTACAATGTGCTAGAGAATACAGAAAAAAAATAATCTTGGATGGGATAACAGTAATGTAACATTATTTAGAACTAGGTCTAATAGATTAAGAGCCAATAACATTAACCTTTAAAAAAACAACTATGGATTTACAAGAACCAAAAATAATTAAATCAATAATACCAACAATTTGCCCTGATTGTGGCAAACAAATATTCCTAGGATTCCAGACGATGATTCCCTCAGCTGTGTCTATTACTACAGAAAAAGATATTAAAGAGGCGAAAGAAGATGCGCTTAAAAGGATTGATAGTATAATCTTTAAGAGTGAAATAAAAAAACAAGAGATTATAGATTGGTTACAAAAAGAGGAAACACTTATAGAACAAGGAGACGTTGATTCTCTTATTAAAGAAATTTTGAAAGAAAATGTATAAAAATAATAAAAGATAATTAGCATGTTAATATTAAAACAATTAAATTTAAAAAATTTCTTAAGTCATTCTAGCTCGACCATATCTTTTAGGAATGACCAAAAAGTAGAAATTTCAGGTAAATCAGGTTCAGGCAAAAGTAGCTTAGTTGAAGCAATTCTTTTTGTTTTATTTGGGCAAGGACGTTGTGATAATAAAATGTCTTTGATTAAACGCGGCAGTAATAAAGCTACAGTAGTACTTGAATTGGCTGATAATGATACTAATATTGTTTATACGATTGAACGTTCTATTGATACAAAAAATAAACATGAGCTGTCAGTATTAGAGAATGATGTGCCAGCAAAAGTAAAAGGTATCAACGAAACTCAATCTTATATTGAGAATAAAATTATACATTCGTCTTATCTTCTTTTTATTAATTCTATTTTGCACAAACAAGATAACCAAGAGACATTCGTCAATCAGAATGCTAGTAAGCGCAAAGATTTGTTGCTAGAAATTATTAATGCTACTAGTTATGACGAATATTTAAAAAAGACCAAAGAAGCTATCTCTAAAATAAAGACAAACCAAGAAGTAATACTGGCTAAGATTGAAGGTAAACAAAACGAAATTAATAATAATCAAATTACTGCTTCAAAATTAGAAGAATA
>JBAYNB010000067.1:0-4504 GCA_041679005.1 Candidatus Pacearchaeota archaeon | reverse complement strand
GTGGGACTTCTGTTGCTGACGGAGCAACATTAGATTTAACCGGCACTTTTGCCGTTGGAGCTGAAGCAGTTACGCTTGCTGGTGGTAGCACGCTTTCTTCAAGTTCAGGGACCAATAGTATGTCCGGAGATATCCAAGTTACGGGAACTAGTACCGTTAGCGTAGCTACATCGCTTACTCTTTCAGGAGCTGTTATTGGTTCATCGGGTGCCGGCTTTCAGATTCTTGATAAAACTGGCGCAGGTACTCTTACATTAAGCGGTGGCTCGGACAATACCAGCTTAGCTACTACAGTTGATGCTGGCACATTGGTATTGGCAAAGGCTGTGATAGGAGGAGGCGATCCCGATATTAATGCTACGGCGCGTGTGATTGTAAATGGCGGGACTTTACAATTAGCCGGTGATCAAAATCGTCAGATTTTAGATACTGCCAGTGTGACTCTTAACGGTGGCACTTTTGATCAGAACGGTAAAAATGAAACTATTGGCACACTTGTACTTAAAGGCGGCGCGATCAGCGGTTCAGGTATTTTGACGATTCGCGATGCTGCAATTGACGCGCAGAGCGGTTCATCTTCGACTATACTGGCAGGAACTCAGGGTTTAACCAAAACTACTAGTGGCACAGTGACTCTAACCGGTGCCAACACTTATACTGGTAAGACAGCGATCAATGGCGGTACGTTGGTGATTAGCGCTGATTCTGGGCTGGGTGCGGCGCCTGGAACAATAGTGGCTGACCAGTTGAGCTCCAATGGTGGAACGTTACAGTCCACGGCGGATATGACGCTGAACAGCAATCGCGGTTTTACTTTATCTGGCTCAGGGACTACTCTTTCTGTTAATTCCGGCACGATTTTGACCTATAACGGCATCGTTACTGGTGGGTCTTCTTTAACAAAAGATGGCACAGGTACTCTTTCCTTGGGCGGTGCGAATACCCATACTATGAATACTAATGTTTCTGCGGGAACGTTGACGATTACCAATGCAGCTGCCCTCGGGCCGGGTGCCAGCACTACGGTGTCATCTGGCGCTACATTAGATATTAACAATGTGGCAGTTGGTTCAGAATCCATTTCTTTACTTGGTTCGACTTTAACCGGCACTGGCGCAGGCGCGTCTCTTAGCGGCAATATTTCTCTTGGCGGAAATAGTACTCTCGGCGGCACAGGCACCATGGCCTTAAGTGGGATCATTTCAGGCAGCGGCCAAAGAATTAGCAAGACCGGCTCTGGTACGATTACTCTTAGCGGTGTTAATACTTATTCCGGCGGAACTACAATTAGCGCGGGTATACTTGCTACAAGTAGCGCAAGTGCTTTGGGCACAGGAGCGGTTACTAATGACGCCACTCTGGATATTGGTTCAACGCAACTTTCTGGAATAGGAGTCTACACCCAGAATACCTCCGGCTCAAAACTTAAATTGACGATTGATAGCCCGACAACATCAGGTAAAATATCATCATCTTCGGCTGCGGTTGTAACTACCGCAGCTACTGTTGACGTTACAATAACAAACGATGTTTACATTCCGAACAACACTACATTTACGATATTAGATACAACTGGTTCCGGTGTCAGTGTTCCGGGCACGATAAATTCTTTAAGCACTTCGCGTATTTCATTTATAGGTTCAGCCTCAAACGGCGATCTTATCTTAACCGCTAACCGCTCAGCAAATGGCTTCTCTTCTTTAGGCGGTAATTCAAATGCCCAAGCAGTTGGCACAGCTCTGGATAATGTTACAAATCCAACAAGCGACATGACAACTATATTGAATACGCTGGAAGGCTTAAGTGATTCCCAAGTAACTTCAGACCTTAATACAATGAGCCCGCCAGTCAACTCCGGTGTTTTAGATAATAGTACAGCAGCTTTAAATAACTTCGTCGGCGCTTCTCTTGATAGAGCGCAAAGTGTTTTAACCTTTGCTGCAGCCGGAAACTCCGCTACAGGTATCTCATCAGGTGATGAAAATAAACTAAACGGCATTTGGGCAAAAGAGTATGGTAGTTATCTAGATCAAGGCACACGCAAGGGTATCCAGGGATATAGCGCCTGGAACGCCGGCACAGCTATTGGTGTGGATCGTTTGTTTAGTGATACTCTTACTTTTGGCGTAAGTGGTGGTTATGCCTATGGCCATGTAAATTCAGCCGCGAATAACGGAAAAACAAATATCAATAGCGCTCAAGGCACAATCTACGCCGGGTATCAGGACGCGAATATTCCTTATTTTATCGACGCCGCAGGCTCATTTGCTTGGAACTGGTATAAAGGTAAACGTGATATTATTGTCGGAGCCATAGATAGAACTGCTGACGCTGATTATGAAGGCCAGCAATACGGCGCTTATTTAGGCGGTGGGTATAAATTCAAATTAGGAAAGAATTTAGAATTTACTCCGTTAGCTTCATTGCAGTGGAATCATCTTCGCTTGTCTGGTTATACTGAAACTAATGCTGGGTCTATGAATTTAAGTGTTAACCGGCAGAGCTACGATATATTGCAATCCGGCTTAGGTGCCAGTATTGCTTCTCAGGTTAAATATAAATGGGGTAATTTTACTCCTGAAGTTCACGCCAAATGGCTCTATGATTTTATCGGTGACGCGATGGCGGTTACATCCACATACACCGGTGGCGGAGCCTCATTTAACGCTAATGGCGCTAAACCCGCCAAAAGTAGTATAAACCTCGGCGGTAAATTATCTTTTGACCTTAAAAATGACATCTCTTTAATTGCTGAGTGCGATACAAATATGGCCAATGAGTTCGTAGGTGTCTATGGCTCAGCCACGGTACGTTATAAGTTCTAAATATAGATGAAGCGAGGCATTCAAATAGCCGCGGTGATGTTGGCAGTGGTGTCTATTCTTGGATGCGCGACAATTGATATTGCCGGCAAAGCCGGCTTTACAAAAGAATATATAAAAGCAGGCGATTTTACTCTTTTGTCCTACCAAAGATTTAATAAACTTTCGGATAAAATAAGTATTTATATTGAAGGAGACGGCAGGGCATGGGAGGCTAAACACAGACTTTCCGATGACCCAACTCCGTCAAATCCTGTCGCGCTAAAGTTAGCCGCGCTGGATCCCGCTGATAATGTCGTTTATATCGCCAGGCCCGGGCAATATTCTCCTACGGATATTCCGGAATGTAATTCCAAATATTGGTCAGGTTATAGATTTGCTCCGGAAGTCATAGATTCGTTTAATAGCGCCATTGATATATTAAAAGAAAAATCAGGCGTTAAATTTGTAAAATTGATTGGTTATTCCGGCGGTGGAGCGATCGCTGTTCTCGTCGCTGCCAGGCGCAGCGATGTTAACGCGCTAGTCACTGTAGCAGGTAACCTGAACCCAAAAGCATTCTGCGCGTATCATCACGTAACTCAACTTGACGGATCGCTTGATCCGATGGATGTTGCTAAAGCTGTAACCCATATTCCCCAACGCCACTTTGTTGGCTCAAGAGATAAGATTGTCCCTTTTGCAATTGTAGAGTCGTTCGTAAAAATAGAGAAAGGTGAAAATTACGAATGCATTACTGTCGTGGAGGGTGCTTCACATAATGATGACTGGGGAAAGCGTTGGAAAGAACTTTTGTTGATACCGCTATAAAATTAATTTGTCCACTCAGAACGGGTAGACACTTTACATCTGTTTATATGCCAAATAGTTACGCAATTTCAAGTCAGAAAAACCGGACGAAACGGACATATTTGATAAGATAACTCCTATATATAAGCGTTAGTCGGAAACAGAGAGGTTCCCCTTCAGCTAATATGAGTGGGACCTAAATTTTACTAAACAATGAATTACAAAAAATTCTCGACAGGATATTCGTCGGGGATTTTTATCTTGGGGTTGCTAATGATAGTGGTATAATATGTCTTTGGAGCTATCTAGCATGCAAAAGACAAAGATTTCGGGTAACAAAATTTATCCCTACTTGATAAGCGTAGGGTTTGTTTTTGTGATGACCTTGTTGGGTGAGCTTGTTAAAAGAAAGCTTGAACCAACAAATATTGTGATGTTTTACCTTTTGGCCGTAGTGATAGTTGCTATTCGCTGGGGCCAGGGGCCAGCAATTGTAACCTCAGTGTTGAGCGTTCTGGCATTTGACTTCTTTTTAGTTCCGCCGTATCTCACCCTTAATGTTCATGATTTTGAGTATCTTTTTACCTTTGGGGCTTTTCTGGTAGTTGGTCTTATTGTGAGTACGCTTACTTCAAAAGTAAGAGCACAAATTATCCAACGCCAGACTGAGAAACTTCATTGCGCGCTTTTGAACTCAATTTCCCATGATTTAAAAACACCGATTGTATCGATCACTGGGGCATTGCGCACTATTTTGGATAATACATCAAAGCTTAGCCAACAGCAAAAGAATGGGCTTTTGGAAACGGCCCGCGGTGAATCTGAAAGATTGAATCACATAGTAAATAATATTCTGGATATGACTAGGACAGAATCCGGCGTATTACGGATTT
>JBAYNB010000066.1:0-4557 GCA_041679005.1 Candidatus Pacearchaeota archaeon | reverse complement strand
TGAGTATTCTTATGACTTAGGGTTAAAGAATACCTCTAATTCCGCTCTAATATTGGCGGAATTATCTTGAAACGAGTCAAGATATGGGAAAGATATTAGTGAATATTGATTTGTAAATCTAATCTATCATAAAGGTTTAGAAAAAGCAAGGGGTCTTTTCGGGGCGGAAGATGGGAAATTTTTCAATGATTGCTAGTTTGAGCGCCTTGCGATATTATGGATATATATGAAATATTTTTTTGTCTTAGGGACGAATGCCGCTCTATCCGTGGCTGAACTATCCGCCGTCCACGCTTTCACTGATCTGCGTCTTTTGGCCGCTGATTTTTTGGTCGGGGAGACTGAGTCCGAGCCTGATATGGCTAATCTAATCAAGCGTCTGGGCGGAATCGTCAAGGCGGGCCGGATATTATCAGCGTCAGCTCTGGATAAAGGTGATTTAGAAATAAAGGTGCAGCAGATAGCTGAAGAGAAACAAGCGGCCGCTAAGGAAGGGAAATTCAATTTCGGTTTTTCTGATTACGGACGATCCAGTTTCAATAAGCAGGACCTGGGCTTGAAGCTTAAGAAGTATCTGAGCGCTCAAGGCGTCAGCTCCCGTTTCGTAGTGAGCCGGGAAAAAACCTTATCGAGCGTAGTGGTCGCTCAGAATAAATTATTGACTCGCGGTATTGAGATAGTCTTATCTGTTGATGGCGGGAACACCCTCATCGGCGAGACTTTAGCCGTACAGCCCTTCAAGGATCTGTCGCTGCGGGATTACGGCCGCCCGGCTCGTGACGATCTATCGGGAATGCTGCCGCCAAAATTGGCGCAAGCTATGATCAATCTGGCTCAGATAGATAGCAATGAAGCAGTCATCATCGACCCTTTCTGCGGTTCCGGCACTATCTTGAGCGAAGCCGCCCTGCTCGGCTATAAACATCTATTCGGTTCGGATATCTCTGCGAAAGCGATAGACGACACGCATAAGAATATCAGCTGGCTGAAGGAATTATATAAGATAGAGGGCTTGAGATTGAAATTAGCGGTCAAGAAAGCGGAAAATCTATCAAAATTCATCAAGGCCGATTCGGCCGATGCCATAATCACGGAACCCTTCCTCGGCCCGCAGCGCGGCCAGATAAATTTTTCCACGGTGATTAGTAACTTGGAAGCGATGTACTCAGAATCCATCAGGGAGTTCCACAAGGTCTTGAAGCGAGGCGGACGGGTGGTGATGGTTTGGCCTAATTTCTATGGTCAGAAACCGATGAGCCCTTCGTATTCTGGATTTAAGATGATAAATATGATACCGGATAGTTTGCGTAGCAGTGAGTTTATTAAAAAGACCGGACGTGATACGATCATCTACGGTCGGCCCGGGCAAAAAGTTTATCGGGAAATAGTAGTTTTGGAAAAGATTTAGCCTAGGCATCATGATCAGCGCAGTAAGGTCAGATAATAAAAAAAGAGGGCCGGTCGGCCCTCTTTTGTATTCTGTTTATTTATTGATCAGGAAGTTGCAGACATCGCCGTCGGAAACGATATAATCTTTTCCTTCCGTCCGGACTAAGCCCTGTTCTTTCGCCTTAGCTTCTCCTCCGCAGTCGACGAATTTTTGCCAGTTGATGACTTCGGCGCGGACAAAGCCTTTGATGAAATCGGTGTGGATCGCGCCGGCGGCTTGAGGAGCCTTAGTCCCTTTCTTGATCGTCCAGGCCCTGGTCTCGTCGCTACCGGTTGTGAAAAAAGTATCTAGGCCGAGTATCTTATAGGCGCTTTGGATCAATTTATCCAAACCGCTCTGCTCCAGGCCCAGCTCTTTGACATATTCTGCTTGTTCTTCTTCGGGTAAGTTAGCAATTTCTTCTTCTAACTTTACATTAATTTTGATAATCAGGCCATTAGTTCCCGGCAGAACATCGCCAGTATGGCTCTCATCGATATTCAAGAGATAGATGATCGGTTTTATAGTGAGAAGATTCAAGGTTTTGACGAATATTAGCTCTTCTTCTTCAAAAACCATGTCTCTAACGGGCAGCCCCTTAGATAAATGGGCGTATATGGTTTCCAAGATCTGGTTTTGGAATACTATTTCTTTATTGCCGCTCTTAGCTTCACGTCTAGTCTTTTCCAGCCTCTTTTCTATAGTAGCTAAATCAGCGAATATTAGCTCCATGTTGATGGTTTCCTTATCGCCGGAGGGATCAATCTTCCCCTGGACATGGATGATATTGCCATCCTTGAAATCCCTGATTACCTCGCAGATAGCGTTACATTCCCTAATATGAGCCAAAAATTTATTGCCTAAACCTTCGCCTTTGTGGGCGCCTGCTACAAGCCCGGCGATATCGACGAATTCTATGGTCGTCGGAATGATCTTGGCTGGTTTGGAGATCGCCGCCAGCTGGTCTAAGCGAGAATCCGGAACTTTAACGACACCGACATTAGGATCGATAGTACAAAAAGGATAGTTAGCCGCTTCCACGCCCTTTTTAGTCAGGATATTGAATAATGATGATTTGCCGACGTTAGGCAGGCCGACGATTCCGATTGATAATGGCATAATTTTAGGTTCTCTTGGAGTATAGCTAAGAAAAACGGTTTTGCCAAATATAGCTGATTTTAGTAAATAAAAAGAGGCCCAGAACGGGCCCCTCTTTATTATATATAAAGATTAATAAATATTGGCCGTGTCTGAGCCTCATTCCCAATAACATAGGATAAACCGATGTGTTATCGAGAAAAGAAGCATCTTGCTGACTTTAAGAAGCTGTTCTACCAACTCCTTGCAAACTAATTTAGTATTTTTATAATTTTTGCTAATTTTTAATAAGATTTAGTAAGAATTTCTTTTTGTTTCTTATCAGATCTTATTGGTTTTGATTAGCACGATTATTAATCTGCTCGAATATTATTCTTTGCCACGTCAGCGTTGGCAATGAAACCGGAGCTAGTTAAAGAACGTATCTATATTATAGCACTTTGTGATATGAGGGTCAAATGTAGTGGACTTAAATTGGTAGTTTTGGTATATTTTTACTAATATTAAATTAATAATTGATATTTTTAGCCAATTTATGATATTTAAGTCTATACTATTTTAGACTTAAAACGGTATTTTATACACACAAAACACAAGTTATCCACAGATTTAGAGTCCTTTTTGATCATTTGGTCGTCCTGATTAGCCCATTGCGCTGGTCATAAGTCCCCAAAAAATAAAAAGCCCTCTGGTCAGAGGACTTTCTATTTCTGAGGCTCGAGTGGGAGTCGAACCCACGAATGGCAGTTTTGCAAACTGCAGCGTTAGACCACTTCGCCATCGAGCCTTATCATTTGAATATTAGCCTATCTTATTTAAGTTGTAAACTGGCATTCACCTTCAATTTCTTGAAATTAGCCATTCCCTTGAGACTGAAAGCTGCTGCCGCCGCAATCATAGCAGCATTATCGGTCGTATATTCCTTAGCCGGAACTAAAAATTCGGCTTTATCCAGTTTTGCCTTTACAGCCATATCCAGTTGAGCTCGCAGCTCGTCATTAGCGCTTACTCCGCCTGATAGCATGACTGTCTTGGCTTCATGCTTTCTAGCCGCTTTGATGGTCTTGCTGATCAGAATATCGATGATGGCTTGTTGGAATTCGTAACAATATTCTGGGATGCGTCTTTTCCAGACTTTATCCTTTTGGAGCTTATATAATAATGAGGTCTTGAGGCCGGAGAAGGAAAAATCAAGATCAGCCGAGTTTATCATCGGGCGAGGGAAATCAAGGGGGCTGTCAGAGATTTTCGGTCGATTTTTTTTATATTCGGCGGCGTATTTGGCGACAGCCGGTCCGCCCGGATAACCGAGACCCATCATTTTTGCGCCCTTGTCGTAAGCCTCTCCGGCCGCATCGTCCCTGGTCTCGCCGACGATCTTAATCTTATGGTTCCTGTTCATCAGGACCAGATTGGTGTGGCCGCCAGAGACGGTCAGGATCATAACAGGAAATTTGATCGGTGAGGTGGGATTTATGAAGTTAGCGTGGATATGCCCGGAAATATGGTTTACTTCTATGATCGGTTTTTGCCAGGCGAAAGCCAAGGCACGAGCGGTTTCGATGCCAGTCATCAGCGATGTGATGAGTCCCGGCCCCTTGGTAACGCTGATCGCCTTGATCTGCTTGGGTTTTATCTTGGCTTTAGCTAAGGCCTCGTGCACCACGGGAAGGATATTCAAGACATGTTCCCGGGCCGCTACTTCTGGCACAACCCCGCCGTATTTCTTATGGATCTCGATCTGGGACGAGATGATATTGGATAAGACTGAAAAATGCCGCTGCTTTTCATCGGTCTTGATAACCGAAGCGGCGGTTTCGTCACAGCTTGTTTCTATACCTAATATATACATATTATGTATTGTAAGCGATTTTAGGAAAAAGACAAATTATTTTAGCTAAATAGGAACTTTGATAGCAGTTGACAGAAAACAACTTTATCTATAAAATAAAGTTAAATCTAAGAACTTAGATTTTTATTTTGGCCAATTTAAGAGGTCCCTTCGTCTAGTGGTTAGGACACCAGGTTTT
>JBAYNB010000065.1:0-4788 GCA_041679005.1 Candidatus Pacearchaeota archaeon | reverse complement strand
TAAAGCAATGATAAAAATGAAAGATTTCTATAAAAGATTTGATCTTTTTTCAATAGAATTAGGTGGAATTATTGTTGGGTTCATTGTAATAAATCCTAATTTTATGTATCCTGGAGAAGTTGCATTTGGCGAAGAATTTGCAATCAAAAGTAAATTTCAAAGAAAAGGAATTGGAACAGAAGTTTTAAAGAGAATCTTTAAAATTTACAGAGAAAAAGGATATAAAAGATTTATGGGAATTGCAGAGTTAAAATCCAATGCTTTCAAATTATATAAAAAATTAGACATTCTCCCAAGTAAAAAAGATATATTAATTGAAAAGGAATTAAAATGAACACTGATTTAATTAAAGGATTTAAAGATTATACGGGGGAAGAAGCTTTGAAAAGAGCAGAGATAAGGAAAATTTTAGTTGAGACTTTTGAGAAATATGGTTTTGAACCTGCTGAAACGCCTGTGATTGAAAGTGAGGAATTTGTTAAGGGAGAGAATAAAGAAGACGAAGCTGTTTCTGATATTTTTAAATTACGAGATAAAGGAAAAAGAAAACTTGCTTTGAGATATGAATTTACATTTCAATTGAAGAGGATAGCTCAAAATAAGAAACTTCCTTATAAGAGATATGAAATTGGGGCTGTTTTTAGAGATGAACCAATTCAAGGAAATAGAGTAAGGCAATTTATTGCATGTGATGCAGATATTATTGGAAGTTCTCTAAAAGATGAGGTTGAAATTCTTGCATTAGTAAATGACATTTTGAAAAAATTAAATGTGAAGTTTACAATCTTGATTAATAACAGGAAATTGTTAAATGAAATTTTAGATGATTTAAAAATTAATAAAAATAAGGATAAGATTATCAGAGAGTTAGATAAACTTGATAAACAAGGAGTTCAAAGAACACAAATAGAACTCAAAAAATTAGGGGCAGAGAGTTTATTAAAATCAATTAGTGAAGGTGAAAAGTATTTTAATAAATTTGAAAGTTATAAAGAGATAATAACTCTAATGGAATATTGCAAATTATTTGGATTCTCAGTGAAGTTCGCACCTTTTTTAGCAAGAGGATTAAGTTATTATTCTGGAACTATTTTTGAAGTTAAATCTGAAATTAAAGAAACTATTTGTGGAGGAGGAAGTTATAATATTAATGGAACTCAATGTTTTGGATTTGGAACAGGATTAGAAAGATTATCAATTATTTCAAAATTAGATTTTAAGACAAATAGAAAAAGTATTTTAGTTGTTTCATTGAATGAAGATAAACAAGCAATTAAAATTACAAATGAATTAAGAGATAGAGGAAATAGTGTTTCAATATTTTTTGGTAAACCTTCTAAGGCACTTGAATATGCTAATTCTTATAATATTCAGCAAGTTATTTTTGTTGGAGCTAAAGAAGTAAAGAAAAAAAAGTTTAAAGTTAAAGATATGAAAACAGGAAAAGAAAAAGTTTTGATTTTGGAGAAGAGAAGCAAGAAGAATATTATTATACAGAGGAAATAAGATTTAAAATGAAAAAGAAAACAAAAGAAGATAAATTAGAATGGGAAGATATTGGAGAAGAATTTAAGCGTGTTTTTTACAACATCGCTAAGGTATTGAATAGGTCGCTTGAGGGTGAGGAGAAGAGATGAAGTTTAATTATTGGTTAAAGATGAGTATTTCTTTCTTTTTGTTTTCTTTAATATTATTATTAAAACCCATAGAAAATTTTTTGCTTAACCTTTCTTTTTTAAATAAAGGAGATATATATTTGACTCTCGCAAGTATTAATGGGGTTTTTTTCTCAATATTTTTTTCAATTGTCCTCGTTGCAGTACAACATTCAGCTACAAATTATATGCCCTCTATTTTAGAGACATTTAGAAAAGATAAAAGATTGCTCTTTATAGTTATTCTTTCTTTATTGAGTATATTGGTGAATTTGCTTTTTTATTTATCAGATGTAACTCCCTTATTCTTTCTTTCATTTTTGATTTTTTTAATGAGTTTCCTCTCAATTATATTTTATTTTTATGAAATGTTAAACTTTCTTAATCCATTATTTTTAGTAAATAGTCTAAAAGAAGATATTATTAAAAAGATGGATAAAATTAAAAATAAAACAATTAAACAAACACATAAAGAAATTAAAGGGACTTTTTTAGAGAAGTTCTCACCATTTGTAAAAGAAGCAAATTTGAATAGTGGAAAATATCAGAATAAAAATATTGAAGAAATAGGTAAATTATTTAATCATATAGAGCGATCTAATGCTATAAATGACTTTGAAACTTATAAAAAATCTTTAGAAAATTTATTTCAAGTTGTTAATTATTATTTCTCCCATAAGAGAGTAGACACACAGAATGATGAGTTTATATCTTATGTTCTAACTAAATTGAAATTACAAGCAGATGCTCTTATTATGAAAAATGAACACTTTAAATTAATTGAGATAATAAAAATTCTTGAAAATATGGCTGTAAGCTCAATAAATCACTTAGATATAATCCCCACACAAAGATTTACTTTTATAGCTGTATTGATTAGTGATTCTATAAAAGAAATTGGAACGAAATCAGTTGTAGCGAGAAATTTGGATTTGGCTAAGGAATGTATACTATCTATAAGAAAAATTGGGATGAAATCAATTGATAAAAATCTAAATCTTAGTATGACTGAAGAGAGCATAAAAGAGATTTCTATTGTTAGCAACGACTGGTTTATTTATCATAATGCTTTAGCATCAATTAATATTTTATTATGTAGTCTGGTTGAGAATATGCTCAAAAAAGAAAATTCAAAAAAAATAATCCCCTCATTTGAAATCAGTCGGTTAATAGAAATTCAAACAGATTTATTAATAAATTCAATAAAAGGGTATAGGGGTTCTCTTAGCACAGAAACTGCAACCTCTCCTTTTTTTGGTTTTCTTTCTGAAGTAAGATTATCTAAGATTATAGCCAGAATAATTTTGATGGCTCAAAATCCCCCAGTTGAATTAGCAACGCTTAAATATGAGACTTTGGCTAAAAAGACTATTGGAGACATTTTTGAAAATCAGAAAAAAATAATAGGGATAGCAAAAACTAATAATGCAAACATAACTTTAATTAATTATACTAATGAGTTTTTGGAAATATTTAAATTGTTAAATAAAATACAACTAAAAACTTACAAAGAAGGTTTTAAGGAAGAGAGGGAGTTATTAAAAGATTTAATTCTTAGCTGTTACAAGGATGATCACACATTTAACATGCTTAAAATAACAATAAAAAATTATATTGACGTGTTGAGTTACCAAGATAAAAAACTTAACAAGGAAATAATTGATGAAATTAACAATATTTTAAAAAAGTTAGAAAAGAATCAAAAGAACTTTTAGAAAGAGCCAAAAAGATGGTTGAAGATGAAATTGAAAAGGAAGCTAATAAAAAATAATTTTAAAAACTTCATCCCCCAACCTCCTCTCCTCAAACACCCAAATATCTTCATAAACTTTAAAAATCCTAATGGCCTATGTTTAATTATGAAAAGTCGAGAATGCAGGTTTTCTTATAGTGATTTGGATGATAGTTTAATAGTTTCATGCAAGGAAGAAAATGAAAATGTAAAAAAAAGGTTTAATCTTGGAAATTTTATATTTAATCTAACAGGGCGGGGGAAGATTGTGGGAATTCAGATATTAAATGCATCTGAAGTATTATCTGATTATAATATAAATCCAAATGTTTTAAATGAACTAAATAATGTAAATCTGATAATTACCCAAAAAAATGGATGTCTATTTATAGCATTGGTTTTAATGTTTAATAATAATCAAGCTAAGATACCTGTTCCTTTAATGAATTTAACTCCAAATGTTTGTTAAATAAACTTCTTTCTGTAATTTTTTCTTAAACTCTTTTCAAATTGTTTGTAATTAGTATTTTTATGATATGCATTAATAATCATCAGAGGTTCTTTGTTCAATGCCAAAGCAATTATAACAAATGTTCCATCTTGAAGTTCATAATTAAAACTATAATGTTTTTCCTTCTTTTCATTCTCCCTTAACTCAATGGTTTTGATTAACTTAAACCTTGGGAAAGTTTCCCTAAGCATTTTTTCATCTGTTGCCTTTTCCATAACTGAAAATTCAAAATGTTTATGTTTTGAAAAATCATCAAAAGAGTAATTTTTTATCTTATTAATTATCTTGTTTATCTCTTCTTCTTTTTTGAAGATTGAAATTATTTTTACCTTCATAACTTCTATTAATTAAATCTATATTAAAAATCTTTTATACTTAATCAACATCTTTACTTGAAAAATATTTATATAGCTGTTCTTCAAAAAGAATCTATGGGTGAGATAATAATAAATGAATCTTTTTTAGATGAGGATTTTCCGCTTTTTGAAAAATTAGAGAATAATGAATTTGATTCTTCAGAACTTTTGGATTTGAGAGTTGAAGCAGATAGTGTAAGTGAAGGTGCGAAGATAAATGAAATAATATCTTATGAATTAGTTAAGAAAAATCTTGCGTATAAACTTCAATATCAAATTGATGGAGCGTTGAGAATTTTGAGGGATTTGGATGGTTCTGCGCTTTTAGCTGATGAAGTAGGACTTGGGAAAACAATTACTGCTGGATTGGTTCTTAAAGAATGTATAATTAGAGGATTTGTAAAAAATGTTTTAATTTTAACTCCTCCTTCTTTAGTTGATCAATGGGTTGTTGAACTTCGTGAGAAATTTGAACTTGATTTTAAAATTATTGAGAAAGCTTCGGACTTGGAAAATGTTTCATTTGCAATTGCT
>JBAYNB010000064.1:0-5009 GCA_041679005.1 Candidatus Pacearchaeota archaeon | reverse complement strand
TTAGGATTTGGTATAGGAAATGCTATTTCACAAATTCCTGTAAGAAAGATTGGAAACAAAAAAACAATTTTTTATAAGAATATGTTTATGAGTATTATTCTAATTTTCATTTTATTTTTTACAAAAGAAGTTAATTTTTCTTTAACCTATATATTAATAGCAATCGGCATAGGAATCTTAGGATATGTACCAATAATAACATTTTACCAATCATTAAAAATAGGCAAGGTAGGAATTGTTTCTCCAATTGCAAGTTCTTCGATCATATTTACTATATTTTTCTCTGTAATCTTTTTTAAAGAATCTCTTACAAATATTCAATTTTTCTGTTTATTTTTAATAATTTTGGGGATAATTGTAATTTCAATAAATTTTAGAGATTTCAAAAAGTCTAGTTTACTCAATATGTCTAGTGGAATAATTTTTGCTTTAATAACTGCTGTCCTTTGGGGTCTTGTATTTTTCCTAACCAAGATACCTGTATTGATACTAGGACCAATTCTAACTGCAGTCATAACTGAATTTATGATATTTTTATCAAGCAGTATAAACATAAAACTATCAAAAGAAAATTTTTCCATAAAAGAAAAAGGACTGATTAAATATTTATTAATAATTGCAATATTTACAGTAGCAGGGACTTTGTTTTTTAATTTAGGTATAAACATAGCAAATGTAAGTATTGTTGCTGCAATTGCATTTTCTAATCCATTGGTTAGTACAATTTATGGCAGAATAGTTTACAAAGAAAAATTAACTTTATCTCAATATATCGGAATAATTTTCATAATTATGGGGATTATCTTTATTTCATTACTTTAATCCTTTAAAAAATATAATTTAATTTCTAATATAAATTCAAAAAATTATTCATATCTCAGTGCATCAACAGGATTTAATTTTGAAGCTCTATAAGCTGGAATTACTCCAGCAATCATTCCAATTAAAACTGCAAAAAGAATTGAACCAGCAATAAGAGGAAAACTAAGAGCTGAAGAACCCCCTAACATACTTGTAAGACCTCCTCCACCAGGACCTCCCATTCCAGAACTTGTACTAGTTATTCCTGCAAAAGTGTTTATTGCAGTAGATGCAAGAACTCCGGCGATTACTCCTCCAATGCCTCCAACTAATCCAATAAGCCCAGAATTTAAAAGAAAAATCATCAGTATATCTTTATTCTGTGCCCCAATTGCTTTCATTATTCCAATATCTTTAGTTTTTTCTAAAACAGAAGTAAACATTGTATTTGCTATTCCTATTCCTCCAACAAGCAAAGAAATTGCAGCTATTGCTCCTAAAAATAAAGTCAAAGTACTCATTGTCTCTTCCATTGTCTCTTGCATTGCAGAAGGGTTTGTAACTGTAAAATCTTTACTTTTTTCCTGCAAGATTCCACGAGAAAGCATTAATCTTTCTGTTATTTCGTTTACCGTATCATTAGCAAGAGCTACATCTTCAATTCTCACAGAAATAGAATCAAATTCTTGAGGACCAACTCCATCTAAAAGATCTCTTGCTACAACAATAGGCATATATACACTCCTACCCCCACTCAGAATACCTACAATATTAAAAGATTTACCTTCAATAATTATTTTATTATTAATAGGAATTTCTTTCCCAAACACAGAATTAGCAATATTTTCTCCTATAACAATTGAATACATATCTCCTTGTTTTAAAAATCTTCCAGAGGTTAATGTCTCTGAAGTAATATCTTGCCAAACAGCAGGGTCAACTCCTGTAACACTTAAAGTTGTACTTTTACTTGAATAACTAGCATCTGCAGTTCCAGTTACCATTCCCATTGCAATTTCTACATTTGAAATACTATTAAGAACTAAAACATCTCTTGCAGTTAAATTTTCTGATTCAGAAGAACTAGAGCTAGAACTCGTTTCTCTAGAAGGTCCTCCTCCACCCCCACCAAATCCTCCGCCCATTGCTCTTTGCATTCCAGGACTAACTGTTAAAATATCTGCACCCAGACTTCCAAGTTGTTCTTCCATTTGCTGTTGTGCACCAAGACTCATAGAGATAATACCAACTACTGCACCAATACCTACAATAATTCCAATAATTGTCAACCAACTCCTAAGTTTGCTATGTACAAAAATATTAAGAGCAAGTTGAAAAGACTTCCTAAGTTTCATTTTCCTATAAAAAACCAGAGATTATTTCTTTCTCTCCTTTTCTTTTGAATTTTTAATCCAATCTGGAGTTTTATTAGTTAGATGGGAATTTTCTTGGGAAGATTTTTTCTTAAATAAATTAATTTTACCTAAAAAACCTTTTATTTGTTTTGGGAATTTTCTATATAAAAAATAAGCAATACCTAGGATAACAACTATAATTACCCAACTAATCCATGAAGAATACCAATGAGATGTCTGACCAGGCCTCCCTACAAAACCATTAGCCATAGAGGTATTTGATTCTGTACTTAAAGGCAATTCTAAATTTACAACTCTTCTCTCCCCAATATTGTCTGTATAGTAAATATCAAATTTTAAATTACTACTGGTTTGAGTTTGTGAACTAGGCATCTGCCCCTGAGTCATATCTCCCTGAGTCATATTCCCAGGAGAGGTCATTTTTTTAGAAACTGTAAACCCAACTAAAGTATAATCTCCACTTTCTAAATTTCCAACCATTTGTCCATCTGTTCCACTAGCAGTATAACCATCTTGTTCTGGAATTCTAACAATAACAGAATTAGCAGTGTATTTACCAACATTTGCAATAGCAATTGAAACCTCTGAACTAGTTGAATCTTGGATTACTGCATCAAAACTTGTTCTTGAATCCTGCACAGTAATAGGAAAAAAATATGAAACATCAGGATTCTCTTGTCCAATCTTAACTTCTAATTCAGGTTCCCCTTCAAAAGAATTTTTATCAACTATCATCCTATAATGAATCATCCACTCTTTTTTATAATAAGTTATCCAAGTATTCCCTGCTAATGATTGAGTTGTTTCTCCATCAATTGAAAATGGATAACTTGGAACAACCTCAATAATAGCTCCAGCACATCCAGGATTTTCAATACCACTCAACTGAAATACTAAATCAACAGCATCTCCAGGAACAGCAGGATAAGGGTCTTGATTGATTAAAGTTAAATTTAAAATACATGCACTTGTTAAAGGCATTACAATTAGTGTAAATAAACTTAAGAATAAGATTAAGAATAAATTTTTACTCGGTTTTATTTTTATATTTTTCATTTTATTTTTTCCTTTGATTTAAAATCTCTTTTTCTATCTGCCCATCTTTAATATGAACAACTCTTTTTGCATAATTTACAAGATCTAAATCATGTGTAATAAGAATAACTGTTTTACCCTGACTATGCAATTTACCCAAGTAATCCATAACAAATTTACCAGTTTTACTATCTAAATTTCCTGTTGGCTCATCTGCTAAAATAATTTCAGGGTTATTAGATAATGCTCTTGCAATAGCCACTCTTTGTTGTTGACCTCCAGATAATTGATTAGGTTTATGATGTAATCTTTCTCCTAATCCAAGAGATTCTAATAGTTCCTGAGCTTTTTCACGAGCCTCTTTTTCAGGAACATCTAAAATTTCCATAGGAAGCATAACATTTTGTAAAGCAGTTAAAGTTTTAAGTAAATTAAACTGTTGAAAAATAAATCCAATTGTTTTTCCTCTTAAAAAAGCGAGTCTAGATTCTCCAATCAAAGAAATATCTCGTCCATCAAGATAAACACTCCCCCACGAAGGTCTATCTAATGCTCCTACAATATTAACCATAGTACTTTTTCCAGAACCAGAAGGACCTGTTATTGCAACAAAATCTCCTTTCTTTATATCTAAATTAATCTCTTTTAAAACAACTAAAGGCTCAGATTCTCCCATATCATATTTTTTCCATACATCCTGAATTTTTATTAAACATTGCTGACTCATTTTCTCTCGGGTGCACCTACGGGTTTAATTTGACTACAAACTTCATGTGAAGGATTTACCTGACTACAATAATACATACAGTTAAGAGGGTCTTCTGCACAATAAGTTTTTATTTGTTCTATATCACTAGTTAAATTAAAAAATGAAACTACTTCATTAATTCTTGTTTCATTTAACTGAGGGCCTCCTTGTCCAGACTCACTATCAGGGCTTCCTTGTCTAGCCCCGTTATCAAATCCAGAATGTTTATCAGAATTACTTTTATAATAAAAATATCCTCCAATAACTCCTATGAGAATTATAATGATTACAAAAATAACTATCCCTTTTTTCTTTTTTTGTTTATTTTCCATGTGTTATTAAAACCATATGAAACAATATTATATATTATTATATGATTATTTGTTTATATACTTATATATTTTATCTATATTAAAAAAAATTGATTTATAAACAAGATGGACTTTAAGTCCATTAAAAAAATAAAAAAATAAAAAATTATAAACTTCTAAAAAAATCCTAGACCAGAATGTCTATTCTCTTGTTTTTCTAAGGGAGATTGCCTTTTTTTATCAGATATACTGTCGAGACTTTCAAAATTTCTATCACTAGATTTTTGCTCTTTCATTTGAGAATAATTCTCAACTAAAGTATTGAAGTTATCTTCGGTTATCTGAGATTCCATAACTGTTTTCCAGCTATCATAATTATTATTTGCAATAGCCTCTCTTAATGCTATCTCAGTCTCGCTTAATTCTGGAGCTTTTGAAAGATCTTTAGAAGAATTTTCAAAAAATGGTTTTAGTTCTTTCATAGACTCATTAATTTTTTGATGTTTTTCAACTAATTCATTGAAATTATCTTCTGTTATTTGAGCAGTCATCAAAGATGCCCAAGAATCATAGTCATTATTTTTAATTGCAGTTTGAAGAGATTTCTGTTCTTCTTGCATAGATTTTATCTGACTATTTTGTTCAACTAATTCATTAAAATTATCTTCTGTTATCTGAGCCTGCATTTTTGCAATTGCTTCTTCTATTAAAGATTTCCAAGTAGAATAATCATTGTCT
>JBAYNB010000063.1:0-5031 GCA_041679005.1 Candidatus Pacearchaeota archaeon | reverse complement strand
TATTATTGTTATTATCCTCTTGTTTAAAATATAAATTCAGGTGAACAAGTTCAACCTGAATAACTTTCATTATCAATATTTTGTAATATGGTTAAAAGAGGTTATTTATCTAATCTAAAGTTATTCATATTTAATGTTAGAGAATTAATTTTAAAACTAAAAAATCAATTACAAAACTAAAAGATATTTTCCTTCTCTTAAAAAATTTATCAATTATCTATAATCAAAAGAGCTTAAGTTGGCGAAGCCACTTAAGTTTAGATATCTAAATAATAAACAAATTAAAATAATAAAAATAAAAAGAAATATAAAAACTCAATTGCACCAATAAACAATGTTCTTATTCATCCCAAGAATCATCGTCATCAGAATCTGAATCAGGGTCAGACCCATCAGAATCTACATCAATGCTTTCGTCTTCGCTTTCCTCATAAATTTTTTTTTCCATTTTTTGAGCAATTTATTTTAAAATAATGAGAATATGGCATTTATAAAGTTTCTGGAAAGCTCTATATTTCTCTAAACAAAAAATTAAATAAAACTCTTAATTTCTTCAAGAAACTTTTAAATACGCAAGAAAACCAGTATATTTATGAGCCTGTAGCTCAGCCCGGTTAGAGCACTGCTCTTATAAGGCAGGGGTCCCAAGTTCAAATCTTGGCAGGCTCATACTCATACTCTCAGCGAGAGTATGCCTAAGATTTTAATATAGTTGCAAGTTCAAATACAAAAAAATCTTTTATGGATTTTTGGTTCTCAAGAATTTCAAAGAAATTGTTGAGGACTTGGCAGGCTCATACTCATATTTATATAAAAAATAGCCAAGATTTTCAAATCCTTAAATTTGATCTTTATAAGAGAATTTGAGGGACCAAGAATTTCAAAGAAATTGTTGAGGACTTGGCAGGCTCATACCCATACTTTTTATTTAAAGAGGGAAGTTTTAAAAACCGAATTTAACTTTGTTTTTCATGCCCCTATAGTGTAGTGGTCAAGCATAGAGCCCTTTCAAGGCTTTGACCCGGGTTCGAATCCCGGTGGGGGCATTTATCCTTAAGTTCATAATTGAACAACAAAAGAGTTCTGATAAAAATATAAAATGCCAAACCTAAAGATACATTGTAAAAGCAGTTTAATAAGAACAGGGAAAACCTTTGAGGATTTGCACAAATGGATGGATGAAGGGCAGAAATATTTAGAGAAGGATCACAGGTTTGAGAGACACTCTACTTCATATATTCCATACGTTATGGAAAAATGGGGCAAAGAGGGTGTTAAAGAGTTTCTTAATCATATTATTGAAGATTACCAAGATACTCTAAAAAAATATAATGGAAAATGCGAACAGTGTGGGGCAGATACTTGGAAAGGAAAAAAGCTGTGCAGGAAATGTTATGGGGAGAAAAGTAGAAAATAGAAAACTATAAGATCTACCCATACTATTAAAATTTGAAATGACAAATAATAAACAAAATTCTATTTTAGGAAAATCCATCCTACAAGCAGGGATTGGTTTATTAATTTTTGGGATATTACTAGTTTTATTGTGGCTAATTGTTTTAGGGTTAGAGAAAATTGGAATAATCTTCACAATAGACAAAAATGATTTGAGTTTAGTATTAGCAATATTAGCAACAATTGGTACTGCAATGTATATCCTTAATACTAATCAGTTTGAGAAAAAACGGGATGAAGAAAAAAAACAAACCGATCTGTTAAGAATCTTATCTGAAGAACTTGACTTTTTATCAGAAAATTTAAAAGGATATCAAAAAACTTTTTCCAAACCAAATCATTATCCTCTTTATGAATTATGGAAAATAGATACATCACTATACTTTTCTAATTTAAGTCATAAAATAAATGATAAAGAAACTCTTGAATTAAAGAAAAACCTTATGAAAATAAAAGACAAGATCATACTCATAAATAATTTTAAAATAGAAATGAAAGACCTAGAAGTAAAAAGAGGTAATGAAGAATTGATTAAAGCAATAAATCCCGGAGAGAAAATTAGGAGCCAGGTAATAACAATAATTGATGAAGAAATTTTACCTATTATAAATGACTCTAAAAAAATAATATCATCGATTAATAATCCAATATAAAGAAAACATAAAGGAAAATCAACATTCTTTATAAGTTCGGCAGGGGCATTATAAATATTACAGAGCAATATTTCAATAAGTTCTTCTAGAAATGAGAACTATTAAGATTACTTCATCTTTATCCAAAAAGCTTTGAGAACCATGACTTTTTCTCTACTGGTGGCTCAATAACCATAGGACTTAGTTCAGGAGTAACCTCAATTTTTGGTTGTTGAGGTATATATTTTTCAGGATGTTCTATTTTATCTAATGCTAATTTTTCACGATTTCTATATTCTAAATATCTAGAACTAGAACTATTAGAAGGACTTGGTCTTGTTTCCTTTGTTATACTTTGAGTTCCTTTGAATCTACTAGATTCTTCACCATATCTTATTGGAAAATTCTCTGGCATTTTAATTATAAAATATCTCAGGTTTTAAAGATTTAGATACTAAATAAGAAGATATTATTAATACCCCTTATGAATTGGAAACATTTCTACAACGATTTAAAATATTAATTTTTCAATAATCTTTAATATCCTATTTCTAATTTTCTTAATTGTAATAGAGCTTCTTGAATTGAAATAATTCTTTTTGTTTTTACAAGTATATTTCTGTCAGTAATTCTATCTAATTCTCTTAAAAACTCTTTTGCTTTTTCTAATCTTTCAGACATGTTTGAATCATCCACCTCCTTTTGATTAAGTATAAATTGTTCCATCTTATCACTCTAATTTAACTCCTTGTTCTTCGAGCAATCTGATGATTGCTCTATCAATAAAATTTCTTTTGCTAGGAAACTCAGATGCATTTTTCATATTTTTATTTATTAATTTTTCAACTTCCTCAAGTAACCATTTGCTTATCTTTACAGTGGTTTCTTGATTGGTTACCATAAGTATACTATTAGTAACTAGAATATATAAAGGTTTCTTCTAAGCAATACTTCTAAGAACAATAATCATTATAAATCAATTTAATCTAAAAAAATAATGGTTGTAAAAAAAACACCGTTTCATTCCAAAAGAGGAAGAAGAAACAAAAATAATCTAATTAGTTGGATGAGAGAACCAGAACCCGAGAGAATAAAAACTAATGCAAGTATGGTGCGAGCAGGAGAATATATCTCTCCAAAATTTTTTAGAGAGTATAAGAGAAAAGGAAGAATATCCGCAGAAGAAAAAAGAGATTCTTATTTTAATGCACTACAAGATTCTATTAAAATCTATCAAAGGTTAGGCAAGAGGGTTAGATTATGCACACCCAAGATTTATAGTCAAATTAATACACAATTAGAAGAATTGGAAAACTCAATGGTAAATGCAAGTGAAGGTGACCTCATGAACTATGATTTTATGCATGAAAAATTATTAGAAATAGGGTTTTTTGAGGAGTTTGAAGCATACAAAAAAACAATATAGAAAGCCATTTAATAAAAGATTTTTATAAGCTCAATATCTTTTTATAGCAATATTTCCTTATTTATACATGGTTTTCGAGATTCTTAATAAAGATAAAAAAACAAAAGCAAGAATAGGCATTATAAATACAAAATCTGGAAAAGTAGAAACTCCTTTTTTCATGCCTGTTGCAACAAAAGGAGCAACAAAATTTCTTAGCACAGAACAATTAAAAGAAATTGGAGTAAAAACAGTAATTTCAAATTCATTTATCCTCCATCTAAGACCAGGGGAAAGAATAATAAAAAAAATGGGTGGTCTGAAAAAATTTATGAACTTTTATGGAATAAATGTTACAGATTCAGGGGGATTTCAGATGTATTCTAAATCAATTTATTTAAACTCAAACGAAGAAGGAATTTTTTTCAGAAATCCAATATCAGGAGAGAAAATATTTATGACTCCTGAAAAAAACATGAGAATTCAATTAGACATTAATTCTGACATTGCAATGTGTTTAGATTCCATGCCTATGTATGAACACTCAAAAAAACAAATAACTGAAGCTGTTAAAAAAACAAGCATCTGGGCAACCAGATGTAAGAAAGAACATGATAAACTACAAGAAAAAATTCCAAAAGATAAAAGACAGTTATTATTTGGTATAACTCAAGGAGGAATCTATAAAGAATTAAGAGAGAAATCAATAAATGATTTAAAAAAATTAAACTTTGATGGTTATTCGATTGGAGGATTTGGTTTAGGAGAAACCTGGAAAGATGAAATGAAAATAGTAGATTTGCAAAAATCAATACTTTCTGAAAATAAACCTATTTATCTTATGGGTATTGGAACCCCTGTTGAAATTTTAGAAGGAATAGCAAGAGGAGTAGATATGTTTGATTCAAGAATGCCCACACAAAATGCAAGAAGAGGAACTCTTTTCACAAGCACAGGAAAATTAAGAATACTAAATAAAAAATATGAAACAGATAAATCTCCAATAGATAGAAATTGCGATTGTTTTGTATGTAGAGATTACTCAAAAGCATACATAAGGCATTTATTAAGAGAAGAAGAGCCCCTTGGAAAAGAACTTGCATCATACCATAATATTTATTTTTTAACAAAACTAATTGAAAAAGCAAAACAAGAGATTAAAAAAGGCAGTTTTCTTAAGTTTAAAAGAGAATTTATAAAAGAGTATGGGAAAAATAAATAAAAATAAAACAGAAATTATACTAGCAATCATTTCATTAATCTTATTCACAATTATCTTGATTAATCTGAATAGTTCTTGGATCTCTTTTTGGGATTCTTCAGTTAATTCAAGGGCTTATACTCTAGAAAATAATACCTTCACATTTATTGCAAAAAACCTAAGTTACCTTTTTGAACCTATGAATTGTGTAATTCTTTTATTAATAATCTCATTATCTCTCTGGATAAAAAAATACAAAAAAGAAGCAATATTTATTGCCTCAGCAAGTGTAATTGGAGCAGTATTGATTTATATATTAAAACATGGGATTTCAAGAG
>JBAYNB010000062.1:0-5145 GCA_041679005.1 Candidatus Pacearchaeota archaeon | reverse complement strand
CAGAGCCAATAGAAATTAAGATTTCATCAATCGATACTTCTTCAGGAATATTCTTATCCAGTTTATTTGCTAAAAATCTAGCAATTAATATTAGCTTAATCTTATCTTTAAGGATAAGATCCTTTTCTTCAAACATTACTTGCCCTTCATTAGTTATTTTGCAGTATCTTAGTATCTTTTTAACTAATTCAGGTATTCTCTCTTTTTCATAATTATCTTTATCGATAATAAATTCTTTTTTTAAGTCTTCCATGATACCTTAATACTTAGATACTATTTAAAGATTGTTGTGCTAGAAATCAACTATTTTCTCCTCAACTTTATCTCCCCTTTCTTAACTTCTGCCTTTAATTCTTCTCCTTCTTTTAATCCTGACTGCTCAACAATTTCATTAGGAATAACTACCACAAATTTATGATACCCTCTTGTATAATCTGATTTTTGCTTTTGCAATTTCATATTTTAACTAGCTCTTACAATTATTTAAACTTATCGGGTACCTTACTACTATCAAATTACAATTCAGGTACCAAAAGATTTATATAGTTCGGGTACCTGATATTATTAAGTTATGAGTAGGTTTGTCCTCACATTCGCCAAGCATCTCGAGGATAAATCTTCTCTCATATCTTTATTTAAAATGGTATGCCCACTAAAAGAATTTTTTATCCTCGGAATGTTATTAGGAGTAGTTTTAGAGTTTTGGATTGATGTAATCTAGAGGATTTATCGAAGAGAAAATTGATCACTCTAAAGTGATCACACAAGTTTATAAGTAAATCTTATTGTTAATAAAAGATGGAAACAAAACATATTATTGTATGTGGAGATTGTGTTAACGAATTAAGAAAATTAGAACCTGAAAGCATAGATTTGATAATCACTGACCCGCCTTTTAATATAGGAAAAAAATATAATTCTTATGCAGATAATAAAAGTAAAGAAGAATATCTTAGTTGGTGTGAAAGTTGGTTAATTGAATGTGTAAGGGTCTTAAAAACTGGAGGGGCATTATATTTATTTAATTATCCAGAAAACAATGCCTACCTGATGCAGTTTTTAGATAGACATTTAACTTTCAAAAGATGGATGACTTGGCATTACCCTGTGAATACTGGAATGTCTCCTACTAATTTTACTAGGAGCCAGCATTCAATTTTATTTTATATAAAGGGAGAAAAACCAAATCTATTTAATAAAAATGATATTGCAGAGCCTTATAGAAATCCCACAGATAGAAGGATTAAAGAACGAATAAAAAATGGTAGCAAGGGTAAAACTCCTTATGATGTTTTTCAATTCAATTTAGTAAAAAACGTAAGTAAAGATAAAACTGCTCATCCCTGTCAGATACCTGTCCAGCTTTTAGAAATTTTTGTTAAAGCAAGTTCAAATAAAGGAGATAAAATTCTTGACCCCTTTGGAGGAAGTTTTTCAACTGCTGTTGCATGTAAGAACCTTGATAGAAATTCAATAAGTATCGAGATGGATAAAGAATATTGTAAAATCGGAAGAGACAGATTAAACAAAATTAATCCTTTAGGGAAGTTTGTTGACTAACTGAACTGAAAAGATTAGGATTTAATAAAGGGAAACTCTTAAAGATTCCTCCTCGCTCTGTTTTAGGAATAGGGGCCATTCCAACAGGAGGCCTAGCAAAATTACCTGCAAATTTATAAAGCGGTCTTCGATTAAGCAAAACTGCAATCAAATGGACAAAAGTTAAAAGAGTATTTATTCTACCATAATCTTCTTTTAATTCTGGCCTGCCCAGTGTGTACATTTTAATATCCTCATTTAAAGATAATATCTCCAGAAAATGCAAAAATGCTCTTATTGGAATTCCAGAAACTTCGGGAATTCTTTTTTCTAATATTTCTAGAATTTCTTCAGGAGGACAATATCTTAAATCTCCTTCTTTATTTTTTTTATGGTCTAACATAAATGCTGCCCTAAATAATAGTACTCCCATTAATTCTAATCCAAATACATCTGCACGCTTTAGTTTTTCAATATCGCCAAACATATCTTCAAAGGTAACATTTTCTCCAACTCTTTTACCATCTTTTAATATATGAGGATTCATATCATTCTCATTATTTGTTTTCTCTCTAGTAATATAATGTGTACATCCTTTATAATCTGGAGCAGCCTCTTTTCCAGGTTTAGCTATTGCTGCAGTATATTCTCTAACAAAATATAGTTTAGTAACCTCCCTATTTTCTTGGTCATAACCTTTTTTCCATTTTAAAGCTTCATTTACTGCTTCGAGCCTTAAAGGAGTTGCAAATTTAGAAAGACTAAAATTAGGCAATTTTATAATTTGATTTAATTTTTTTAGGGTCTGTTCAGGGATTTTTAGGTTTTTATAATAAGCCAAAACTTCAGTTTTATTCATAAAAACTACAGAATAACTAATTATTTAACCCTTTCTCTAGAACTCAAAGCTTACAAAACATTTGATAATTAATTTTAGAGCAGAAAATATCTGTTGTTCTTTTTCTTGTTAAGTTAACTCTTCTACAAAAGGATAATTTGCCTTAAAAAAACTTCTCACTAATGCAATACTCTGATCATTCTTGAAGAATTTAGTATGATAATATTTTGCATCTACATTTTTTCGAGCAAGAACAAATTCCCTAAGAGCATTTATAATTTTTGTATAAATTTCTTTGATATTATTGTCAAGGCAAATAACCTTTTGATTTAGATTTATTAATCTTTCCTTAGTATCAAAATCGGGATATTCATTTATCAAAAAATCCCGAAATAGATTTAATAAGAAATATTCTGAGTGTAAAAGAAAATCCCAAGAGTAAATCTCAATTCTTTCAGATTCGGTTTTTTCTTCAGCCAGTTTATATCTCTTATTATACTCTTGAATAGCAGTTTCAATAAACTTTAAAAGATTTATTGAAAGAATAAATTTTTCAGATAATAAAGTTTCATCTTCATCAAAAACCATTTTGTAAAATCCCCCCTCTTCTTTCATAAAAATTCTATTTTTTCCACCTTTGGCCTCGGCTGGTTTATTCAAATAAAATGCTAATCTCGCTTGTGCTAATTTCTCATTACTCAATGGTTTTATTTTGTAACCTTCTCCGAACTTGGCTTTTTTTGATTCCTCTGTAGGATAAGATACCTCAAATTCTCCTCTTTTCCTTTCATAAAATAAATTATAAGTATCTAAAAATATTTTTTGTGTCTTTATTTGAATCGGATCATTTGAACATAAGTCGCGTAATTTTATTGCATTTTGAGAGTTAGTATATAATGTAACACAATCCATAAATTCAGGCATATTTGTTTCAATTACTTTCATTATGATTTCAACATCATCTTTCAGGGCTCCGGACAAAAGGGATCTGTGTAATGCATAAGTTGTCTGAGCCCCATTTATTATTTGTGGCGAATCTAAAACTAAATTTTTACCTCCTGTTGGTTCATTTATTTTTGTGCATATCATAGTGATTCCATTGTTGAAATACCAAAAGTTTTTGCTACGCTCCGTAGAAGCTGTATCAACTATCTGAGAGTTTATACTTTTAGATTTAGTTCCCAATAGATTTCTAACATTCTTTTGAAATATTGATTCTCCATACTCTTCATATAACCTTGCGAGATCTTTTCCCCTACATGTAAAAACGCGCGCATTTACTGGGGTGTCTTTTTTTAAGATTAAACTTAAAACCTCTACAGAAATTCTTTTTGGCGGTGCAGCAGTCATGAATAAGTATTTATTTACATAGAAATCATAAATTTTATCAAAATCTAAAAAATTCACTTCTATTTGTGGAAATTCTCTATTAAAATCTTGAATAAATTTTTTATCTTTGCATTCATTACCTAGTGTAATAAAAGTTACTTGAATTTTATAATCTCCTGTTTTATCAAGTTCATGATATTCCTTCATAAAATTTTCTAGTTTTGGGGTAATTTTCCCTTTATAATCTCCCGCTATAAGAAATCTAATCCCTTGTAAAGTTAATTTTAATTCATTTTCAGGCAGAGAATTATTAGTATTCTCAAATATTTCTGTTGACTTGGCTTGAATAAAAGAAATTTTACGATCTTCTCTATTCACAAAAATAGAATCTACACCTTCAGCATGGCAATCTTTGACAATTCTTTCTTTTACATCATCAGAGTCTAGACCATAAATATTTACACCACACCAAAAAAGTAATGCGTCATGAATATTATCTAATTCTTGCTCTTCTTTTATATTTTTTAGCGCTTGTATAAACCTCTCAAAAAAAGTTTTTTTATCCATTCAAAGATTTATATTTTACTATTTTTAAAAATCTATATAGTGTAGAATAACTATTCCTCCGTCCCCTTCTTCTTACTCAAACTCACCCTCTTCTCCCTTCCCAACCCCACTTTTTTTAAAAGGTCCGGATGCAACTCTTTCTTGATTACTTTGCTTTGCACTTTGGGATAACAAATCATACTGCACTCTTCCCAATATCCTTTACTTTTTAATAATGCAATGAACTTTGCTTTATCTTCAACATCTTCTGGAAGAACTAATTTATCAAACTCTTTTATTCCCGCCCTCATATTACTTCCATATACAATATCAATTCCTTTTTGCTTTGCAAACTCTATTAATTCAACTTTTAATTTATCCTGTTTATCTTCTAACTCTGAAAGTTTATTTTTTACTTCTGCAAACTCATCAACCAACTTCACTCCATCATCATCTTTAAATTTCTTTTTTGATTCTTCTTGCTTTATCTCAAGCTCAACTTCATGTTTAAAACTAGGACACTGAGACTTAAACCCGCAATAATTACACAAGGCTGTAATGTGGGTTGGAAAATCTTTTTCTTTTTCTGCTTTTTCTATTCTTCTTATTAATGCAATTGTGTCGTCTTCTAATTTTTTAAGTTGAGCATCTGTTCTTTCAGAAATTGCTTCTTTATTAAAAGCAAGCATGTGCCAAACTAATTTAACAGATTTACAATCTTTGAATTTATCTTTAACCCAAATACTATACATTGCCAACTGTCTATCAGCATCAGCTTCTTCTTGGTCTTTCATATTAGCATTTGTTTTGTAATCACAAACATAATAATTTCCTTTATCATCACAGGCAAACTTATCTATTCTAACATGCCATTGATTTCCGTCTTTCAATGT
>JBAYNB010000061.1:0-5167 GCA_041679005.1 Candidatus Pacearchaeota archaeon | reverse complement strand
TGTTCTTTTTCTTTTGTTAGGAATTTTTCTGGTATAAATAATGGAAAATAAGTATTTTGAACTCCTAGTTTTTTGAATCTTACATCTACTTCTTGTTTTATTTTTTCCCAGATTGCATAGGCAGTTGGTTTAAAAACAATGCAACCAGAAACTTCAGTATAATCTGCTAAATCTGCCTTAAGCATAATTTGTGTAAACCATTCTGAGAACTCGTCTTTTTCTGCTGTTATTCCTAGATTATTTTTGTTTTCATTGCCTAAAGAACTAAGGTTCTTTGAGGATTCAATCTTCTTTATTACTTGTTTTTTATTATTCAATTCCTTATCAGCTTCTTGCTCTTTTTCATGAAGCTCTTGTTTTTTCAGGTTAACTCCTAAATAAACTCTTTCTTTATCAACTTTTTCTCCTTTTCTTACAGATTTTACTCTATAATAATACTTTTTTTCTCCTTTCTCTTTGAGTTCTGTATACACCATGGATTTATGTGTCTACATGGTTTTATAAATCTTTTTATATGTGGACGTATATGTTGATTTATGTGTCTACATGATTGCTAATGTGACTGTAAAATGTGGACGTATAAAATAAAATAAAGTGGATAATGAGCCCGGGAGGAGTCGAACCCCCATTTCTTGGTCCGAGGCCAAGCTGTCTATCCGTTAACATACGGGCTCATTGAATATATATCTAATTCACCATTTAAAATCTCTTCTCTTTGCTTTAAAGTAAGATTTGTTGGGCAAAATCCAAATTTTTTCCAAACTAAATATCTAGATAACTTAACTGGATTTTTCATCCCAATTAATTCCATCCATTTTTCTAAACCGTCAATTCCACTTATAGTTATAAGATATTTTCTTTTTTCATTCTCTTTTTTTGTATCATGATTAAAGTAAAAGAAAAGAATATCTAATTCATGAAGCATTCTTATAATGTCTTCTGCTAAAAATTTAGAGATGGTCGTTAGCCTAATGGTCGGATATTGATTATACTTTATGTTAAACTTATTAATCCCTGCATAAGATTTTCTAAAAGATAAGTTTCCATCTGTATCAAAAATTCCTCTTAAAAACCTGCAAAATAATTCTTTATTCTTGCTATCCAAAATAATCTTTGGAACTCTTACAGAATCAGATTTTTTACCCTGTGGAAACCCTAATTCTAAGAAAGTTTCTCTAACTAATCGATTATAACAAACAAAACCATAGGTACTGGAGAAAGTTTTCCCATTTATACTTAAATTAAATAAGTTGTTTAATAAGGGAATTACATGATTATTATAATATTCTTTTTCTTCTAAACTTCCACATATTTGAACTTCTCCTTTATTTCCTTCTCTACATCTAAGATATCCATCTCCTGCATGAATACCACAAATCTCTGCAATTTCTGGAGTTATATTAATCATCATATTAGTAATACAAATATGTTTATATACTTTTCGGTTTTTATTTCATATTAGTATTACAGAAATGTTTATAAGTGTTTATAATTTTATAATACAATGACTGGAAGAGATAAAAATATGAATTATCCTGAAATCTACTTGATTAGAGTAAGCAAAAAATTAAAAGAAAAGTTAAAAAAGATTGGGACAGGAAAAGTAAGAGAGAGTTTAGAAAAATTGTAATTATCTATTGAATTATAGACCCTTAAATAAAATACATAAAATCAGTTAATAAAATTATGGTTATTATTCTCTTTAAGATTAGATTAAACTTCTTATTATGCTAATTATTGCATTATGTTCTTGGATTATTATTGCTATAGCTACACAGGCAACAATAATTATTGATGAGATTATGTTTCTTATCCCTATCTTTTCTTTTAAGAAAATTTTCGCAAATATAAAAATAAATACTGGTGTTAAAATAAATAATAATGTTGTGAAAACTACTCCATATCGCATATATCCATAATATAAAATTGTTCTATAAAATATCCAGATCCCCGCAGTGATTAGGGTAAGAATCTTTGTTTTTGTTTTTAGCACTGTTCTCGGGTGGAAGATTATTAGGGTTATAATAAAAATTAAAAGACACCTTATAAAATAAAAAGTTATAGAAGAGTAATAAACTAGTATGAATTTTGAAATTACCATCTCTACTGAAAAGAATAAGCTCCCAAGAAGTGCTGCTAGAATATATTTATTTAATTTGATATGATGTTTTCTAATGTGTGCTCCTATTAATGCAAAACTTGCTATTAATCCTAGAATTAGAATGGAATAGTTTCTTTCAGAGGCATAGTCTATAAAGAAAAAGCTTAAACAAAATGCAATGAGTATTGTAAATAATGGTTGCATTAATCTAATTGGCTCTAATTCAGTTAGAGATTCTCTTTTAAGGGAGTAAAATACAAGAAGATTTGCTATTAATGAAAAAATTATAACCCCAAATAATATTAGTAAATTAATTGGAGCATATGCTTCAGATTTAATATCCCAATAAAAAAACAATAAAGGAATACTCAATAAGACTATTGCGAGGAAACCATAAACAGTATAATTTTTATAGTTTATCTCAGGGCATTTAAGAATTTTTTTCTCTATAACATTTCCTGATGCTTCTGCTATTGCTCCTGATAAGGGTATCCAAAACATATTTTCACCTTTGATAATATGGGAAATAGTATTTTTAAACACTTTGAATAACATTTATAAATTATTTTAAACTTAGATAAATAAGATGGTGATAATAAATTTAATATTGCTTCTGATTTGTTTATTTGTATTGTTAAAATCAGCAGACTATGCAACAAAATATTCTTCTGAAGCTGCAAAGCATTGTCATATCTCTGAATTTTTGATAAGTTTTTTTGTTGTAGCTTTTGTTGTCATTCTCCCTGAAACAACTATTTCATTTATTTCTGCGATACAGGGTCATTCAGAACTTGCATTGGGGACTTTGATAGGTTCTAATGTAGCAGATTTAACATTAATCTTTGGGATAATAGCTCTATTTTCTTTTAAAGGAGTAAAAGTAAAGAGTAAAATTTTAAAAAATACTTTTTTTTATTTAATTCTTCTTTTTCTTCCCCTTTTGTTAGGCATTGATGGAAGTTTTACAAGAATTGATGGGGCTATATTGCTTTGTGCAGGAATATTGTTTTTTATAAAGTTATATCATGATGGTAAGAGTTTGCATAAGAAAACTTTTCATAAAAATAAAGAATCTCTCTTTAAGGTATTGATTTTATTAATTTTAAGTTTGGTAATTCTTGTTATAACAGCTTATTTTACTGTTAAATTTGGGATAAATTTTGCTAATGAAATTCATGTACCTTTAATCTTGGTTGGATTAACTGTTATTGGAGTAGGGAGTTGTCTTCCTGAATTAATTTTTTCTATTAAAGCTGTAAGAAAAAATCATAATGAACTTGCATTGGGAGATATTTTGGGTTCTGTTATTTTGGATGCAACTGTTATTCTTGGTATAGTAATTTTGATTAGTCCGTTTAGTGTTCCTGCTTTAACAGAACATATCACTGCATTTTCAATGTTTTTTGCAACATTTTTTGTGGTCTTGTTTATGCGAACAGACCATTTATTAAGTAAACATGAGGGAATTATGTTAATTTTAGCTTATATTCTATTTTTAATAGTAGAATTTTTTGTTAATAAGACATATTGTTTTTAGAAATTAGAGTATAGAAAGTTTTAAATATAACTAAGTTATATTATTATAATGGAATTTAAAACTATTGCAAGGAAATGGGGCAGTTCAATTGGGGTCATTTTGCCTAAATCAATTATAGATGAGAACAGGATAAGGGAAAATGATGAAGTGTTTATTGAATTAAAAAAAGAAACTATCTTGAGTGATTTATTCGGAAAGTTTCCAAGAAAATCTAAAAAAAATCCTCAGGAAATAAAAGATGAAGCAAGAGAAGGATGGTAACAAATAAATATTTTTGGGATACTTATGCAGTTATTGAATTTATTCATGGTAACCCTAATTTTGCTAGATTTGTTAATGAACCTGTATCTTTAACTATTTTTAATTTAACTGAAATTTTTTGGGTTGCTTTAAATGAATATGGCGAAGAAAAAGCAAATAGTATTTATGAGCATTATAAAAAATGTGTTATTAAGGTAGATGATGAAACAATAAAAGAAGCAATAAAATTTAGGAAAAAGGTTTATCAAAAAAGCAAGGTTTCCTATGCAGATGCAATCGGTTATGTCTCTGCATTAAAGAATAATTTAAAATTCTTAACTGGAGACAAAGAGTTTAAGGATTTAAAAAATGTTGAGTTTGTTAAATAAAATATAAATTTAGGTTCAATGCCCTCACGATTACTTAATCCTAAGGATTAATGTCCCAACTTTTTCCTCGTGATATAACAATTTAGAATTCAAATAAGACTTTCGCAGCCTCATATTTTGGTTTTACGATTTCCCTAGCTTTTGTTAATTCTATTTTTTCCCAGCTTCTCTTAAGTTTTCCTTTCATAAATTCAAGTGCAGAATCAAAATCTTTATTTCCACTCCTATAAAGCATGCTTAGACACCTATCAATATGATCCATGGCATCTGCACTTGCAATAATCTTTTCTTCGACCGATTCTTTATTTGATTTTTTGCTTCCCCGGTGATTTAAAACACATAAGGAAATTAAAGCAATTTCCTTTTCAGGGATATTAAACTTTGAAAGATAATTTTTAACAAATTCTGCTCCCACTATTTCATGTGTTTCATGATTAGAAGTTTGAATATAAATGATATCATGCAAATATGAAGCAAGAATAACAACAAATTTATTTGCATTATATTTCTCCGCAAGCATTTCAGAAAATCTTACAACATTAAGAATATGATACTTAAAAATATCAATCTCATCGTTTATCTTTGATTTTTCACTTTCTCTTTTTACGAAATCATGCACTTGTTTTATTATTTCTTTCTGTTTTTGTGTAAGTTTCATACTGAATTAATATTTTAGTAGCTTAAAAATCTATTTTAGTTCAACGCTCTACTGGGGCGTTAACCTTTTAGTTATACTCTCTTCCACAGCGTTACACCAGATTGCCTTCTAGTTATTCAGTTTATGTAAGAGATTTAATTCTAAGGACGCACGCCCTCACGAGGCATTTAACTTATTTTTTATTTCAATTCCCCTTCAAGTATCTTTCTTACAACTTGAAAGTCAGCAGACTTATTTGTTGC
>JBAYNB010000060.1:0-5307 GCA_041679005.1 Candidatus Pacearchaeota archaeon | reverse complement strand
TTTATTATATTTAAGCTGACCCTCAATCTTAGAGATATTCTTAATTGCTCCTAGTTTATTTTTTATATTGGGAATAGATTTAATTGCCTTAAGCTCCTCTTTAGAAACCTGCCTTCTTACACCTTTCTTTTTTCTTTCTATTTCTTTTTCTAACTCTCTTATTTTTCTATGTATTTTTGAGTGTTCGTCATTAATTTCTGTTTTTAATTTTTTTTCATTATAATTACCACGAATTTTTGCCTTAAGAACTCGCATCTCTTGTTCAATCTCAGGGATATAAGAAACACTTTTAAGCTTACTTCTAATGGCTGCAACCTCTTCAGGATATTTGGAAGTATTTAAAGAATTTAATTCATTTCTTAATTCTTCTAATCTTTCCACTCCTTTTGCAAAAATCTCAAAATCTCTTCGATTTGAGGAAGTTCTCTTCAAAAGAAAATCTTTATTTTTTACCATCTTTTTGTATTTATGTTATTATACTAATGAATTATATACTTTTAAATGTTATTTTTTATTATTTTTCCAAAATGCTAGTATCATATCCTTGTTTTTTCCATTTATTAATTTTTTTTCTGAATTCATCAATGCCTGGAAGTTTGTATTTTTTTTCTAAAACCTTAGTATCATACCCTTGTTTTTTCCATTTAGTTAATCGTGCTTTTAATTTATTTCCTCTAAATCTCTTTTTAATTTTTTTAAATTCACTAATTTTTTTATTTTGAACAACCCTCAATGCTTTTAATCTAAGCCTCTTAATTTCCTCTACTTCTCGCTTATACTCTTCTCTTTCTTTAGGATTATTTATTTTTGTATAAGCTTGCTGTTTCTGACATTCGATTAATTTTATTTGTCTTCTTAATTCTCTATTATACATTAATTCCATCTCTTTTAACATTTTATCTCTAAAAACCAAAGAGTAAATAAATAATCCTAAGAAGATTAAAAAGAAAAATCCAAAGATGATAACAATTAAAGTTATAATACTCTCAGAAACATCATATTGAACCAGAGAAGATTTTTCTTTAACAATATTAAAAGAAGTACTTGAGATTCCAATACTTTTTATTCCAGCAAGGTCAGTATATTCAACAACTGTTGAAAAAACATAATCTCCTGCATTTAAACTTTTAGAGATATCTAATCCCTTAATGTAGTCTAATTTACCGTCAATAATTAAATCCTCTGATTCAGAAATATTGATGAGACCATCAAGACTTTTAATAAAATAGATTACTTTAATATTGTGCTTGCCCATACTTGCAAGGTCATATATTTTTATACTAGTGTCTAATCTATCTCCCTGAATCAAATCTTCTCCAACAGGATAAATATTAACATTTGCATCAAAAACAACTATTTTAGATTGCACTTCAAGTATCACAGGTATTTTTTGTGTTTTACATGAAGAAGAAAGAGTAAGTTCTCCAACATAAATTCCCGGTGCTTTATTAGTATTAAGACTGACCTTAAGATTATACTCATCATTTCCAGCAAGAGTTATTTTATTTTCGCTTAAATTAACCAACCCTCCAATCTCAGAAAAAGAAATCTCACAAGGCGTTACAGAACTCTCTAACCCCCGAATTTTAATATTACTTATTGCAGTTTTATTTGTCTCTGTGGAGATTTTAATAAATAAAGTATCTAATTCAAATCCAGAATCTATAGATTCAGCTGTATTGGGTTTATATTTGTCATAAAAATAAAACCCAGCAAAAGCTATTAGTGCGATAATAAAAAACATCAAAACTATAATTAAAAATTTTTTATATTTCATTTTTTGTATCTTAAGCTATATAAAACCCCTCAAAATATTTTATCGTTTTCTTTTTTTAATTTTTCTGGAAGTTAAATTAAGTATAGCAACAATCAGACCAATCAAAATAACAATTGCTACACCTAAAATTGTTAATATTAATTTATATTCTGAAAAAGCAGAAAATATAGATTTAAGATTACTCTCCCGTATTCCGCTTAAAACAACAAACTGAGAACTTGCTTGTGCAACTAAAAATTTGTTTGGTTCTGATTCATATTTTAATTCTAAATGCAAAGTATACTCTCCTGGTTCAAGATCTCCTGTAAAAAAGGTTTTCTCAATTGTTTTATCTCCTGTAACCTTAATTGTTTCACTTTCTCCATCACCTACATCAACTTCGTTTCCAGTTGAATCAGTAATATAATACCTTAAATAAACATCCAAATCAGGAGTCACTCCCATTGGTTGTAGATTTATTACAGATCTCATCTTTTCTCCAGCATAAATTTCTTTAAAATCATCAGTAATTACAATTCCTGCATCAAATAATAATTTATCAGAACTAACATTAAAAATAAGATTTATCTGCGGTTGCTGAACTAATGGACTTAATGTACTGCTTCCCCCGCCACCACTACTCCCAGAATCTCCAGTATCAGTTGCAACTTCAGAAGAACTTTCTGAATAATCTTTAACCTCAACAGTTATATAGATATCATTATCTGGATTAGTTACAACATAGGTATAACTTGAAGTTGAAGACATGTCCAAATCAGTTACACTACCAGTAATAGAAAAATAAGCTTTATAATTAGTTCCTGTAACTTGAGTCCAAGAAAAAACTAAATCTCCTGTAACTTCGTCTGGTACATCATAAACTAAACTAAGATTTCTTTCAGCAAGACCCCAAGAATCAATTTTTGCAGGAGTTCCAGAAACAGAAGAATAAAAACTAGCTTGGGTAGAAGGAAAACTAGGTGTCTCTAAATCATAAGCATCAAATCCAGTATTAGAATTATTGCTTGTTCTTAATCTAACATCAGAAGAATAATTCCCAATTGTTCCTATTATTTTTAGATTAACCTCTGAAACTGCAAGAATATTTTGAACAAATAACAAACAGAGTAACATTCCAACTATCAACGACAAACCACTCTTTTTTATCATAACATATTAAGATAAAAGAGGTTTATAAATATTTAGAAAAAGGGAAAATAAGAATAATTATCAAGTTAAAACACAAGCTTAAAATCCAACTTAGGATACTTGAATCTTTTTCAAAAGATAGTGAACTAACAGAAGAAGATGCATTGAAATTAGGAAGAAGAGTCAATGAAGCACTATCAAAAAGAAGTTCTAAAAAGAGGTAAAGAGATTCCAGATAGTTTTAAATATTCTATTAATTTAAACTACTTATGATAAAAAAAGACACTTTTATGTATGATGAAGATTTTGATAGATTAATGATTTTTAATAATCTCAGAGAAGATGAAAAAGTTTATGGGAGTATAAGAATTCTTAATTTAGTTTTAGATATTACTACTAATAATAGAATTGCTAATCTTGAAATAAGAAATGTATCAGAATATTTAAAATCAATAGGTAAAGACTCAAGCATTCTTAAAATGCTTAATGAAGCAAGGATAAACATAGTACAAGTTAGGGGGGGATTTATCATACAAATTGAATTAATCGGATTGAATAAAACAGAAAGAATTCCATATACAATACCTACTCAAGAAAAGATATTAATAACTGCTTAAATTTTATTTTTATACCTTCTTAAATTTTTTAAATCTATAATCTAAATTTCTTTTGTATTCTATTAAATGGATTATTAATAGATTATTATTCTTAGGAATTGTCGCAATAGAAAAACTAGTATTATTACTCAATTTATAAAAAAGTTCATAACCTATATTTCCACTTGTTAAAATTTCTATTTCTATTGCAAATATTTTATCGAATTGCGGGAAGATTTCATCAAATTTTTCTTCAGGAATACCTTTTTTTAATATCCCGATTTTATACCAATCACTAAAAATTAATTTTCTGCCCTTAATTTTTTCTTCAATAATTTTATCTATTTCTTGCTTATCTTCTATTGTTTTCACTTCTTTTTCAGGCATAAAAATATCAATAACAATTACTTAATAAATATTAAGTTAGATAAGACATATTAGTATAACTACATAATAGTAACAAATCCAAACATTTATAAATCTCAGAGACTAATAAATATTATTAAATTAGGTAAAAGATTACCTAAGCCACACATACAACCAATAACTAAGCAAAGGTTAAGAAAAGCTTAAATAATTAAGATACATAATAAACAAAGGATAGCATAAATAAATAAAATAACCAAATAAAAACAATAAAATGACAAAAACAAGCTTATTAGAAAAGATTGCAAACACAGGAAAAGCAGTAGCAAAATATAGCAAAAAAGCTTTAGATACCACAAAAGAATTCTTAAAAGACAATTATAAATCAATTGTTCTTGGAGTAGGTTATGCTGCCGGGGTAGGTAGCGGGGCTTATCTTGTTGATAAGGCGATGGTGGGGGAAGCGGAAGCTGGTCAAATACAAATATATAACAAAGGTAAAGCACCATCAGTTATTGTTAATGGGGACTGTGTTTATATTCAACATAAAAAAGGATCTTTAGAAGGAACAGATGGAGAAGATGTACTTTATACTCCATCAACAAACAAATTGCATATTTATTCACATAATAATCCAACCAATACTGATTTATTACAAGACTCAAGAGATTCAAATAGTATGAGTTCATTTTCATTACCCTTAACTAATGATGGGTTTTCTGGGACAACAACAAATTACTTGAGGTTTATTCTAAATGATTCAAATGATTTTGAATGGAAAAATATTTTTTTAAGTGGAACTAATGAATCGGATACTGTTGTTGCAGATATTAAATATGTAATAAATTCTAATGGTAAAACTGTGAATGGAATCTCTTATGGAGATTTTACATTGGGAACTCTTTCTGGAACAGCAAAAGGAATTTATGATACAAGAAAAATTAAATTTTTTAATCATGCTGACCTAAACAGAGATGGAAAAGTCAATATAATTGATTATACTAAATTTGCAAATGAATTTGGAAAAGATAATACTTCAAATCCTAATAGATTTGGGGCAAATGTAGGCTCTAATCCAAGCGATTTAGGAGCTTATGCAGATATAGACAGAAGTGGAGCAGTGGATAATCTTGACTTAATAATTCTAGGTGATGAATGGCTTTGGGATGCAAACGACCCAAATACTTGGTAGATTATAAAATCTTTTATTTTCTTTTTTTATAAAAATTTAATTCTGTCTTACTAAGGTGATATTATCTATTCCAGAATAAAAATAATATCCTTCATTACTTGCGATATTGCCTGAAGATTTAACTAAAAATGAACAAGAGATATCTCCATCTCCAAAATCTAGACATCCCCAATATACAGGATTTGTAACCCATAAAGCATTTTTAGCATCACTAAAATTCTTTTCAACACTTCCATTTGAGAATCTAA
>JBAYNB010000059.1:0-5396 GCA_041679005.1 Candidatus Pacearchaeota archaeon | reverse complement strand
CTAGAGGAGAGTATAACTTCTTAAATACAAATCCTTCAAAGAAAATAAACTCTCTCTATGATTTAAGTAAATTCTTAAACATTAATTAATCTTTCATAAATTTATGATATTCAACAGCTCTATCTGTTCTAAGAATATTTAAATCTATGATATTCAACTGACCTATCTGTTCTAAGAATATTTTTATCTCCTTTAATAAAGAGACTATCAAAAATTACTAGTTGTATTGCTAATTCTTCTTTGTTAAACTCTCTATCAAAATAATAAGTATCCTTCATAGTTTCATTCCCCACCATAGGATTATTATGGTTATCAAAAGATTTTGAAGTATATCTTGGAACTAAAGCAGAAATATAATCTCCTGCTTTTACAATAGAAAAACCTCTGAAATTAAGAGTGTTAATAGGAATCTTAGAATCAATCGAATCTACTTTTAAAACAAGTTTTGAAGAAAAACCTGCTTCATAAGAAGATGACCTGCCTCCGATTACCATTTCAGAGAGCGGCTCAACTGAAGTAGCATAAGATTGAGATATAACCTCAGTAACATTAAAATAACAAGGAAAAATTAATTTTTCTAAAGGTTTCGCACTCTTAATCTCATCTTCAAATTGTTTCTTAAGCATTTGTGCTATATTTTCTGAATTTCCTAAAGGCATCTTTTTCATTTGAGCAATTATCCCTTTATCTTTAACCATAATTAGATATTCAAATCAGAATATATAAACATTAATGTAAATAAAGATATATTTTAAGTTTAACTTTCATTAGCTTTATTAATTCCTTTTCACTGAATATAGAATGACAGACAAAGAAGATAAAAAACCAAAGAAATTCAAAATTCTAGCAGCAGGAGACTTTCATGGAGACTCTTCTGTATCAAAAAGACTTGCAGAAAGAGCAGAAAAAGAAAAAGTAGACCTAGTTATTCTTACAGGAGACATAACAGGATTAATTGAAACAGAAAACATACTAAAACCATTTATAGACAAAGGAGAAAAAGTTGTGTTTGTTCCAGGCAACTGGGAGTCAACAGAAACAATAAATACTCTATCAAAAATTTATGGGGTTAAAAATCTTGGAGATAATTATGTTAAATATGGAAATATTGGAATATTTGGTATAGGTAGTGCTGACTGGCAATTAAATTTAGATGAAAAGAAAGTTTTTAGTAAACTTAAAAAAGATTTTGATAAAATAAAGGATTTAGAGAAAAAAATAATGATAAGTCATATTCATGCAGCAGGAACAAAATCAGAATTTTCAGGAGTTCCTGGTTCAATTGCCCTAAGAAAAGCAATCAATGAGTTTAAACCAGATTTATTTCTCTCAGGCCATATTCATGAAGCAGAAGGTCTTAGTGAAAAAATAGGAAAAACAAAAGTAATTTCTGTAGGTAGAAGGGGAAGAATTATAGAAATATAATGAGATACACATCAGAGACAAAAATAACTATTGAACACAAAAAAGGTAATGAAATTTATATTTTTATATATCAAGCAAGATATTTAAAAAAAGTTCTGCAGTGCATAAGAGAATATAGAGAAAATCCTGAGTTAAGTTTAGATATATATGATGAAATAAATATAGTAAAAAGTCTTGAAGGAATATTAAAGAAATTTGAAAAATAGAAACATTTATTTAATATAACTTAGATTATGATAAGAGAATTATCTACAAACATTTTTATATAATCCTTAACACAAAAACAATATCAACATGGCACCTAAAAAAACAAACCCAAAATCTGTTGAACAAAGCCAATTCAGAGTTTTTAATCCTGAAGACATAAAACAAACAGTAGAAATACCTGTAAAACCAAAACCTTCAATAGAAGAATTAGAAACCATTGAAAAAATAGGAAAGAAAAAACCAAAGAAAACTAGCACAAAAAGAAAAAGTGCAAAGAAAACTAGCACAAAATCAACTGAAGCCTTAGTATTTAAAGAAAAACCACTAATACAAGGAGGATACACTCTAATTATCACAGAAAAACCTCAAGCAGCAGAAAAAATTGCAGCAGCTTTATCTAATGGAAAAGATAAAAGAATAAACAAACCCGGAGGAGTTCATTATTTTGAATTAGAAAGAAATAAGAAAAAAATACTTATTGCCTGTGCAGTAGGACATTTATTCTCTGTTTCACAATCAAAAAAAGAAACAGGTTACCCTATTTTTAATATTGGATGGAAACCAAACTATGAAGTAAGAAAAGCAGATTTTACAAAAAAATATTATTTAACAATTTTAAGTTTAGTAAAAGGTGCTTCAGAGATTGTAATAGCAACAGATTTTGATATTGAAGGAGAGGTTATTGGATATAATATTGTAAGATTTATTGCTCAACAACCTGATGCAAAAAGAATGAAATTTTCTGCACTAACTGCTGAAGAAATTCAAAATGCTTATGATAATGTTCATCCAACAATTGAATGGGGTCAGGCAATAGCAGGAGAAACAAGGCACTTTCTAGACTGGATGTATGGTATAAATCTTTCAAGAGCACTAATGAGTGCAATAAAAACAACAGGCAAGTTTAGAATAATGTCCATAGGAAGAGTTCAGGGCCCTGCACTAAAAATGATTGTTGAAAAAGAAAAACAAATAAAAGAGTTTAAACCAACCCCTTACTGGCAGGTATTTATAGAGATAAATGATAACAAAAACAAATTAGAATTAAAACACATAAAAGACATAATCAAAAAAACAGAGTTAGATAAATTTAAAGAATTAAAAGATAAAAAGGCAATTGCAACAACAACAAAAACTCAACAAATAATAACTCCCCCCGCACCCTTTGATTTAACTACATTACAAACAGAAGCATATAAATTTCATGGAATAACTCCTGCAAATACCTTGCAGATTGCTCAAAAACTATATCTTGCAGGATTAATTTCTTATCCGAGAACCTCTTCTCAAAAAATACCTGAAGCAATGAATCCTCAAAAGATTTTAAAACAATTAGAAAAAAAACACCCAACTTTAACAAAACATGCAGTTCGTTCAAAACCAATTGAAGGAAATAAATCAGACCCAGCACATCCAGCAATAATCCCAACAGGAACCTACAATAAACTAACAGAATATGATGAAAAAATTTATAATCTAATCATGAAGAGATTTGTCTCTTGTTTTTGTGCAGATGCAAAACTTGCAAATAAAAAAGTAGAAGCAGAAGTAAATAATCTTAAGTTTAATACAAGAGGCATGGAAGTTTTAGAAGCAGGTTGGATGAATGTTTATCCTACAAAAATGGAAGAAAAACAAATTAAAGATTTTAACGGAGAGGTTAAAATTGACAGTGTAAAAATAGAAGAAAAAGAAACACAACCTCCAAAAAGATATTCTCCTGCTTCAATAATAACTGAATTAGAAAAAAGAAATTTAGGAACAAAAGCAACAAGAGCAAATATTATCGAGACTCTTTATCAGAGGAATTATGTTAAAGACAAATCAATAAAAGCAACAGAACTTGGAATAAAACTAATTGAAAGTATGGAAAAACACTCACCAATAATAATTGATGAAAAACTTACAAGAGAAATGGAAAAAGATATGGAAGCGATAAGAAGCTCTAAAAAAGAACTTAATAAAAAACAATCAGCAACAATAGAAAAAGCAAAAACTGCTTTAATAAAAATTTCAGGTGATTTTAAAAAACAAGAAGTAGAAATAGGGAAAGAATTAATTGATGCAAACCAAGCATTATGGGATTCTGAAAAAGAAGAAAACAAATTAGGGTTAAAATGTCCCTTATGTAATAAAGGAGATTTAACATTAAAATTTACTCCAAGATTTAAATCATATTTTATTGCATGTTCAGAATACCCAAACTGCAAGCAAACATTTCCTCTTCCTTCAAACTCATTAATTAAAAAAACAGATAAAGTTTGTGAATATTGCAAATGGCCAATGTTACTAAGGATAAAGCAAAATAAAAGACCGTGGGTATTTTGTCCAAACCCAAAATGTGAAAGCAAAAAAGAGTTAGACATCAACGGAAATACAAAAGAAAAAGAACCAAGATATATTGGGAAGTAGATTAAGCAGGGAAAAATATAGAATCTGCTTCTTGCCCAACTTTTTGTGAATTCTGACTATGTTTTCCTGTTGTAAAATCTTCATAAATAAAATCAGTTAATTTTGAAGTTTCCCCACCATTAAAAAAAGTTTCATCTCCTTTTCCAATTCTCTTTAAAAATTCATCTGCACAAAAATAAAAAATATCTTTAATTTGGTTTTTGTTTTCAGTTATCAAAAAATAAGCATCAGTTGGATTAAGACCATTAGCGTCCATATGACAAAAAGTTTGATCACAATGAACTTCATATAGTTGATTATTAAAATTTTTTAATTTTATCTGGATTAATTCTTCTGAAAATGAACCTTCTAAATCATTTTTTCTTGGAGAATATTGTCTAATCCACCACCCTATATTTTGCATTCTTTTATCTAAATCCGTAGGTGTCTGCATACCAAAACTATTCTTTCTATTAGAATTTATTTTAAATTGTCTATAAATAGAAACAGTTTGATTGAAATCATTTTCAAATAAAATTAAGGCTTTTCTCTTATCAAATAATTTTCTTTTTAGATTATTTTCTGCAGAGATTAATCCTTTTGGTAATTCAATAGACATTAACTAAACTATTTTAATATATTTAAAAATAAATCTATTCTTTAAAATATAGTTTACAACCACCCTCTCTTTCTAATCCCTTCATTAACTATCTCAAAATTCATTTCTTTCTCAGGAAGTGAACGGTGTTTTCTTATTATTGCTTTTTTCTTTCCACCTCTATTTTGCAATTCAATTATGCACTTACAATAATATTTTAATAAATCTCCCCCAACAACATTAACTCCTGCTTGTTTTCCAGCAAGCCAATCTTCTTCTGACAAAAATTCTGAATAAACCTGACTTGTAATTAAAACAGGAATCTCTCTTTTTCTTGCTATTTCATAAAGAGCATTCATTTGTTTTGCTAAATCATTGTTTACATTTCTGACTGCATCTGTCCCGTTTTTTCTTGCTTCTGCAAGCTCTAATCTATATAACATAGTCATAGAATCAACAATAACCAACCCAATATTTTCACTAGATTTTATTTCTTTTAATAATTTAAAAAAAGATTGTTTTTGCTCTGAAAAGGTTGTAGGATTAAGCATTACAATATTTTTTAGTGCAATCTCAGGGAGATTTCCTGTAATTTGTTTTACTCTGTCTAAAGAAAAACTTCCTTCTGTATCAATAAAAATAACTTTTTTTCCTTTTTTTGCATTATGACATGCAGCCAAAATAACAAAATTACTTTTTCCAGAAGCAAACGGGCCATAAAAAAGAGTTATAATATCTGGTTCATAACCTCCGTCAAGCCATTTATTAATATCAT
>JBAYNB010000058.1:0-5460 GCA_041679005.1 Candidatus Pacearchaeota archaeon | reverse complement strand
GCTGAGGAAGTCTAACAGCTTTAGCTATCTTAGAAATTGGCTGTCTGCAATCTTGCAAAAGATCGAATAAGATTAGATTATCCTTTTCGTCCATGTATACCTTCTTTTGATATTACTTGGTGGAATTTTCACTTATTAAATGTTTTTGTGTATTTTCACCAACATATTTCTAAAAGGGTTTAACTAATCTTTTTCTCTAGTGATTTTAGCCTAAGGGAAATAAGAAGTGATGGAAAAATATGCCATCATTAAAGAAACCACAAGAAGAAATAATATCTCTAATTCCGAGGACAGAAGGACCTAAAATCATAGGTAAATTAATGTATTCTGAATCAGACCAAGCATGGAACACCATAAGGCTTAGAAAAGAGATACTTCAAAGATTTCCTCAATTACATGAAAAAAGAGAAAGTTTTAGATATAAAATGAATATTTATCATAATTATGAAGAATTGCTAATTGACTTACAAGAAATGAAAAAGAATCAAGAAATCGTTCCTATCATGATGATGTTATGTAAGAAGAGGAATTAAGGTTTTGAATCTAATCTCCAGAATCCTTTATGATTAATGGAATTTTCTATCTGATAAGATCCACCGCAGGTAATTACAGAATCTGGTTTAGATATAGTTCCTTGGTAATCGACTGTGTTAAAACGATTAAATTCTCTGGGAAGATTATTAACTCCAGCATAAACTTTTAAAAATTTTATCGTTTCTTCATTGATTGTTCCAACTAAGCCAGAATCTCCAAAGAAGTCTTTTCCTTTAGCAATAAAAATTCCTGAAGTGGGATTGTATTCCAATAATTGCATTTCGAAACGGTATTTCTTATTTAAATCCTCATCAATTTTTTGCCTTTCCAAATACAACTTAGGGTCTTTCTTTTTTATCTTTTCAGTGTGATCCTTAGATAATTTTGCAAGTATGGGATCTCTCTGAAAATATCCTTCAAAGCATAATCCAATTAAATCATTCCGATTAATCATAGTAATTTTAACTTTTTTAGGTTTATAAGAATTATTATAGTTTACTGAACGAAGAATTAACTTTTTCAGTCAGTGCTTCACCCGCGAAGCACCTCTTAGCAACCAATTGCAATACCGTTATGCGATGCCGGCTTAAAAATAAGAGAATTATAAGGATTATAAAGATTATGCCTCAATCTGTAGAGCCATAAAACCTTCATCGAAAAGCTTAAAACCTCTTATTTCTTGTGATATTTAATTAACACCATGGGGATAGGCAACTAACCCCATGATTCCTTAAAATGAATTCTAAAAAGAGAAATATCATAATTTATATTGATGGAAGTAATTTTTATTTTTCTGTTAAAAAGAGATTTCATTGCAAGATAGATATTGAAAGATTTTGCAAAAAACTTGCAGAAAATGGGAATTTAATTTATATTAAATATTATATTGCTCCTGTTGGAGAAAGTAGTCCTGAAATGTATGTTGAACAACAGAAATTTTTAGAGAAATTAAGAAATATAGATAAATTAAAAATTATTTTTGGAAGATTAGAAAAACATAAAAGAGATGGAAAAATATTTTATGTTGAAAAAGCAACAGATGTAAACTTAGCTCAAGATTTAATTTTTGATGCTCTTGACAATGTTTATGATAAATCATATCTAATTTCAAATGATGGAGATTTTTCAGGAGTTGTTTCTTCTGTAATAAAAAGGTTTAACAAAGAAATTATTTATGTTGCAATTGGAAATAAAAAATCAATTTCATATCATTTAAAGAAAGTTGCTTCTGGAACATTTGTTATAGATGAGAGTTTTATTGAGGAATTAAAGATTTAAATTATCTAGGTTAGAAGTTAGAAACAGTGAAAAAGCACAAGTGTGATAATCCCTGCTTCACTCATAAAGCCCCTCTTAGTAATCCCTCTCCTAGAATATTTAAGTGCAGTAACCTAAGTTAATTTACCTAAACATAGATTTATGAATTCTTTAGATAAGATTTTTAAATAACTCTTACATCAAATTAAAATGGAAAAAGGGGTAACTAGAAGACTAGTCTGGATAGGTATTTTTGCAATAGCTATGGCTTTTGTTGAAACTATGATTGTCTTTTATCTGAGAAAATTATACTATCCAAACAATATTTTATTTCCTTTAAACATGTCAATGCCTTCTCAGATTTTATTCTTAGAATTATTTAGAGAGGCTTGCACTCTTATTATGCTTGCAGCTATTGCAATACTTGCTGGTAAGATAGCAAAAGAAAAATTTGCATACTTTATTTATGCATTTGCAATCTGGGATATTTTTTATTATATCTGGCTTAAATTAACTCTTGACTGGCCTGCTTCACTAATGACTTGGGATGTGTTATTTCTTATTCCAATTACTTGGGCATCTCCTATGGTCTGTCCTATGATAGTTTCGCTAACAATGATTTTAGGTGCTTTAATATTTCTTTATTTACCTAAACATAGATTTACAAAAAAACAAATCTGGTTATTATCTTTTGGAGGACTATTAATTTATACTTCTTTTATATGGAATTATACTACTTTGTATCTAAAAAAAGCATTTATCTTAAAATTTTCAGAAAGAATGCTTGGAGAAGAAATAATTGCATCTACAGCAGCTTACACTCCAGATTATTTTAACTGGCCATTATTTGTTCTTGGAGAGATATTGGTTTTATTAGGAATTTACATATATTATAAGAGAAAGTAATTTTAGGTTAGGTAAAACAAATGCTTTAAAAACAGGCATTCATTATTTTTATCATGGAAAAAAGTAAGGTGGGAGTTAAAAAGACCAGCTTAGAAAATAAGTCTAATGATTCTAAAAAACAAGAAAAACCTGCCTTAAAACCTAAAAGATTATTTGGAACTTTCTCAGGAGTTTTTATGCCTTCTATTCTAACAATACTCGGTGCTGTAATGTATTTTATTATCCCTCAAGTTTTAGGAGGAGTAGGACTTCTTAAAACTCTTTTAATAGTTCTTATTGCCCATTCAGTAACTATTGCAACAGCCTACTCAATTTCTGCAATTGCTACAAACATTAATGTTAAAGGAGGAGGACTTTATTATTTAATTTCTAGAAGTTTAGGTTCTGAATTTGGAGGAAGCCTTGGAATTCAATTATACTTAGCACAAACAATTGCTTCAAGTTTCTATGCAATAGCATTTGCAAGAGGTGTAAATATTGTTTTATCTTATTTTAATATTTTTATACTTGAATCCCATATAGCTCTTGTTTCTATAATTATTTTTGGTTTAATGGTGTTTATTGGAGCTAATTTTATTGTTAAAATTCAATATTTTATACTAGCTACAATAGGATTAAGTTTGCTTTCAGTTTTCCTAGGTCCTCAAACCACACAGGTATCTACAATATTTTTTACTTCTTCTGCACTTACTTTTTGGGTTGCTTTTGCAATGTTTTTTCCAGCAGTAACTGGTATTGATGCAGGGGTTGGAATGAGCGGAGAATTAAAAAATCCTAGAAAAAGTCTTGTTAAAGGAACTTTTTATGCAATTTTTATTACTATGTTTATTTATATTGCTTTAGTGATTAAATTAGCATTCTCAGCAACTCAAGAACAACTTTTTACAAATCCCCATATTGTTCAACAAATAGCACTAATTTCACCTTTAGTAGTTTTAGGGATTCTTATGGCAACCTCTTCTTCAGCACTTAGTAGTCTAATGACTGCTCCAAGATGTTTAGTTGCAATGAGTGAAGATGGAATTTTACCAAAATTCTTAAGTTTTTTAGGAAAGAAAAGTGAAAAAGATGGAGAACCCAGAGTTGCAATATTTGTTAGTCTTATAATCGGGATAGGAATAATCTTATCAGGTTCTTTAGAATATGTAGCTATAATTGTTTCTATGTTTTTCTTATCAGTTTATGGTTGGATTAATGGTGCTGCTTTTTTTGAAAAATTATCAAATAATCCTAGTTACAGACCTACATTTAATGCTCCTCTTTTAATTTCTTTTTATGGAATGATTGCTGCATACATTGTGATGTATTTGTTTAATCCTTGGATAATGATTTTAGTTATTTTAATACAAATGGGATTATTTTATTTTCTTTACAAGTCAAGAAAATCAATGAAAATAGAAGGAGCCTGGGCAGGAGTTATTTTTCAATTAATAAGGGGCCTTTTAAAAAAGATGAAAACAAGTGCAGAAAGTACAAAAAATTGGAGACCAACAATTCTTGCTTTTTCAACTAAAGAGATAAATAATCATCCAACTGCAAGTCTGTTGCACTGGATTGGTTCAAAAAGTAGCATAACTAAATTATATTTCTTAAAAAAAGGAATTATAAAAAATAATCTCGAAGCTAGTAATGAACAACAAAAAAACTTAGAAAAATATGTAGATGAACATAAATTAGAGATTTTTCCAAGGGCAGTTTTAACAAATAATTTTCAAAAAACAATTAATGATTTAATTCAAGCGGAAACTTTTGGAAGTGTGCCTTTGAATACCGTATTAATTGATTATGATAAACAAGTTAAGATAAATGAACTTGTTGAAAATTTATCTTATCTAAAGAAAAATCTTATAGTAATGAGAAATCAGGTTGGTTTTTCAGATTTTAAAAAAATTGATGTATGGTGGAGCTCTCATAAAAACGGGAATTTAATGATACTTTTGTCTTATTTAATCTCTCATTCAGTAAGATGGTTAGAGCACGGAGCAACAATTAGATTGTTCCATGTTGTAGAAAACAAGAAAAAAGAAGCAGAAGAAATAAAACTTTTAGAAAAAATAATTGAACAATCCAGAATTGAAAATATTGAATTAAAAATTATAGAAAAAGCTAATGGCTGTAGGGTACAAGATAAGATAAATGAAATTTCTTCAGAAGCAGATTTGGTTTTATTAGGGCTTCCAGATATAAGTAAAAAAACACCCGAACAAACAATTAAAATTATTGAAGATTATACTAAAAAATTAAAAGTAACTTTAATGATTTTTGCAAATGATAAAATAGATTTTAGAGTAAATTAATGTTTATTTAACCTTATTACCACAATCAGGACAAAATTTTTCATTACCTTCTAATATCTTTCCACACTGACTACACTTGATAACTTCTTTTCTTCTTTCAATAACTGCCTTATATCCAGACTTTCCAGAAACAAGTTTCCCAACTATTGCAGCCATATCCTCTGAATTTTGATATTCTCTTAAATCTAAACAGCTTGACATTTTATCTCTTTTTTGTTATTTATTAGTTAAAGAATTTTTTTATGTTTTTAAATATTTGTATATATTATTTTCAGTTAACTTTATAAGGGTTTTTAGAGTTGATTTATCATAGCGGGGTAGAGAAGTCTGGAGTTCTCGCCGGGCCCATAACCCGGAGGTCGATGGTTCAAATCCATCTCCCGCTATTTGATTATTAAGATAAGAGATGGATTTTTCAAATACTTAAATTCGGTATCCAAAAGAGAATTTAAGGACCCAAGAATTT
>JBAYNB010000057.1:0-5568 GCA_041679005.1 Candidatus Pacearchaeota archaeon | reverse complement strand
TTCAGGAATTTTTAAAGCAAACATTGAAAGTAATAAAGTAACTGCTAAATACAAGACCCTTGAAACTCAAAAGCTTATTTTTGTAGAGGATAAATCAAAAACACAAGTTATTTTTAACCTAAGTATTTTTGGATTCTTAAATTATTTCTTTTATATTATATTAAGAAAATATTTTGGAGGTTTAATATGAGCGACGAATGCGGATTATTAAACTTAGCAAGTTGTATCCCTCAAAAGATTTATGAATTTTTCATAAACATAATTAATGCACCAATCTCTCCATTATTGGAATTAACAAAAACATTACTTACAGAACCAGTTAATGTATCTGTTTTTGCTTCTATTTGGGCTATTGTGATGTATATTATTTCATTATTTTATGGATTGTTAATGCTTTATTCAGGATTTAATTTTATGATATCTGGGTATGATTCTGTAAAACGAGCAAAAGCAAAAGAATGGTTTCAAAATATCTTTTTGATGATTGTTTTAATTCAAGCTTCTTATTTTATTTATTCGGTTGTAATTGATATTAATTCTTTATTGACTTCAGCAATTGTTAATATGATTGATGAAAAATTCTTTTTGTTGAATGCCGATAATATAATTAACATAGGATTGCAATTCTTTTTTGCAATATTTTATGTATTGACCCTTTTATTCACAGTTCTATTTTTAGTATTAAGATATATTATCGTAGCTATTGGGGTAATTTTTGTTCCCTTTGCAATTTTCTTTTATTTTATTCCAATATTAAATAGCTATGGAAAATTAATTTTTAATTTCTTAGGGATAGCGATTTTTATCACATTTTTTGATTCATTAATATTTTTAGCATGTTCAAGGTTAATCGAAATACAAATCTTCGAGAACTTTCAAATTTTAGTTATGATTTCTGCATTTGGAATGGCTAATATTCTTATGTTTTATTTAATGTTTTTCTCAGCGATAAAATCAGCATTTAAAACAGGAGGTCAAGCAACAGGGGCGGTCGCTTCTGTTGCAAGATATTTCGCATGAACCTAAATAATATTTATCAAGTGGATGTTTTAGAAGGATTAAAGAAACTGCCTGATAATTCTATTGATTGCATTGTTACAAGTCCTCCTTATTGGGCATTAAGAGATTATGGAGTTGAAGGACAATTAGGATTAGAATCAAACCCCCAAGATTATATTAACAAAATAGTTGAGATAATGAAAGAATGTAAAAGAATTATAAAACCAACAGGAACAATTTGGTTAAACATCGGAGATTCTTATTATAGCAGAACAATAAGGCTTAATAGAAAGATTAATTTAAAATCAGATTGGCTTCAAACAAAACAAAAACTATTAACTCCTTACAGAATTGCAATTAAATGTCAAGATGAGTTGGGATTAATTCTTAGAAATGATATTAATTGGGTTAAGCAGATTTGGAATTGCAAGACAAAAGACTCACAAGGCTCTTCGATGCCTAGTTCAGTTAGAGACAGATTGAATACAACCTCTGAATCAATCTTCTTTTTTGTTAAAGACCAAAAATATTTCTTTGATTTGGATAATATTAGAATTCCTTTAAAATCTTCTACAATAAAACGAGCAAATTACCATTCAAATATGAAACACACTTATAATCCTAAAGGCAAAAATCCAGGCGATTGTATAATGTTTCCTTTAGAACCTAGTAAAGAAGAACATATAGCCATGTTTCCAAAGTCCTTACCTGAATTTTGCATTAAAGCAGGATGCCCAGAACTTGTATGTAAAAAATGTGGAACTCCTAGACTAACAATAACTATTGGAGGGAGTTCAAATGCTTTTAATTTTAGAGTTAGGGATGTTAAACAAGGTAGGTTAAAGTCAACTGACAGAAAAGCTTCTACAAAAGAGGTTAAGAATTATAATGAGAAAGAGTATATTTCAAAAAAACAAAAAAAGCTCATCCTGGGTTGCTCCTGCAATTCTGGGTTTAAGCCAGGAGTAGTTTTAGACCCTTTCATGGGTTCTGGAACAACAGCCTTAGTTTGTAAGAAATTAAACAGGAATTTTATTGGTTTTGAATTAAATCCAAAGTATATTCAATTAGCTAATAGAAGATTGGAAAATGAAAAATGAGCTATCAAATCCCTCAGCAATTAGAATACAAAGAAAAAATAATGTTTGGATTGACATTTAAGCAATTAGCTTATGCTTTTTCTTTTGGCTTTGTTGCAGTATTCTTTTTTAGGAAAATAAGCAACACTTATATTGGTTTTAGTTTTGCTTTATTCTTTTCTTTTCTTGCTATATGCTTTATGTTCTTTAATTTAGACAGAATCATTAAGGATTATTGGATATATCTTAGGTTTAGACAGGTTGAGAAAAACAATCCTAAATTAAAAAAGTTTTTAGGAGTAAAAGAAATTAAAGATGACCTGATTATAACAGACAAAGGCAAAAAAATATCTATTTTAAAAATTCAACCAATTAATTTTGCAATAAAGCAAAAATCAGAAAGAGAGGCTATTATGTATTCCTTTCAGAAATTCTTAAACTCAATTGATTTTCCAACCCAAATTTTAATGAGAACTGAAAGTATTAATCTTGATGATTATTTAGAGTCTTTAAAATCAAGGATAAAACAATCCTCTTTTTCAGAATTATTTGAAAATTACAAAAAACACCTACACGAAATTATAGAAAATAATAAAATTATGAATAGAGTTTTTTATTTAGTTATTCCAGAGGATAAAAATATTGATATTCAAACAAGTATTTGCATAGAAAGACTTATTACATTAAATCTAAAAGTTAAAAGATTAAAAAACAATGAATTGAAACAACTCTTTGTTGATTTTTTCTTAGGGGATAGAAAAGGAGATTTAATCAATGCTATTTCTCCAAAATACATTAACAATAACTCAGATTATTTAGAAACAAATGACCAATATTACAGAATTGTTTATGCTTCTGGATATCCTAGAATGGTTGAAGCAGGATTTTTGGACAGAGTTGTTAGTTCATTAGGAGATTTTGATTTGAGTATTCACATTAAACCATATCCTATTGAAAGAATGTTAATTGATTTAAATAAAGAATTGCAGAAACAAAGAGCAGACCTTTATTCAATGAATATTAAAGGGATTATTAATCCAACTTTAGAAATTCAGTATAAAGATACAAGAAATACATTAGAGAATTTACAAAAAGGTCAAGAAAGATTATTTAATATTAGTCTCTATATTAATTGTAAATCAAATTCTTTAAAAGAACTGGATTTATTAACTAAAAAAGTAGAATCAGAATTAAATTCTTTGATGATTCAACCAAAAATAGCTGGTCTAAGAATGTTGCAAGGATTAAAATCAATTGCTCCATTAGGAATTGATGAATTAAAAGCAAATAGAAATATAACCACTGAGGCATTATCTGCATTCTTTCCTTTTACAAGTCAATTTTTAGAAGTCGATGATACTGGTGTTTGGTTAGGCATGAATAAGAATAATATCCCAATAATAAAAGATATTTTCAAATTATCTAATCCTAATGGATTGGTTTTAGCACAATCAGGAGGAGGAAAATCTTATTTCTGCAAATTATTAATAACAAGATACTTACTTAATGGAACAAAAGTTATGATTATAGACCCACAAGGAGAGTATGCAAATATTGTTAATTATTTTAAAGGTCAAAGAATTTTATTATCAAGAAATTCTAAAACAATAATTAATCCTCTTGACTTAATGGGACATGAATATGCAGAAAAAAGATTGAGTTTAATGGATTTAATGTCTGTAATGCTTGGAACTTTAACAGAGCCACAAAAAGCATTTATGGATAGGGCATTGACAGAAGCCTATTCTAAGAAAGGGATTAATGAAAATCCTAAAACTTGGGAATATGAGCCACCAATTCTATCCGATGTTTTGTATGAATTAGTTAAAATGGAAAAAAAGGCAATTCAATTAGAAAAAACAACTATCAGAAGTTTGATGAACAGATTAGGTATGTATACTGACGGAGTGTTTAGTTTTCTAAATAGACATACAAATATTAATTTTGAGAACAATCTTGTTTGTTTTGATATTGGTGCTATGCCTAAACAAGTAAAACCAACTGTTATGTTTCTTGTTTTAGATTATTTATACATGAAGATGAAATCAGATTTAACAAGAAAAATATTATTAATTGATGAATCATGGTCTTTACTTTCAAGAGCAGAAGATGCAAGTTATATTTTTGAGATTGTTAAAACTTGTAGAAAGTTTAATCTCGGTCTATTGTTGATTAATCAAGAAGTTGAAGGTCTTTTAACAAGTCAGGCAGGAAAATCTGTTCTTGCTAATTCTTCTTACACTTTACTTATGAGACAAAAGCCAGCAGTAATTGATAGTATCTGTAAAACATTTCATTTAAGCGATAGTGAACGAGCACATATTTTAACTGCAAATATTGGCGAAGGTCTTTTAATTATGGAAGATGACCATAGTCAAATTAAAGTTATTGCTTCTCCAGAAGAACATAAATTAATTACCACAAATCCAGATGAAATTTTAAAAGAAAATGAGAATAATAAAACAAATGAAAAAGCAAAACAATACAAGCAACCAAAAAATCAAATTAAAAAACAGGTTAATGTAGACAAAGAAAAAGGATTTTACAAACTAAAAGGATTAACAAAACAAGATGAAGAATATTTATTTGCTAATAAATACAAAGAATTTTCAGCACATAGTCTTTTATCAAACAAAAAAGAAAAATATCTGATTAAGCCGAGGTTTAATGAAAGCCCTCAACATTTTTTCTTAATTCAAGATATAGCAGATTACTTAAAAAAGTTTACAGATAAAATTCAATTATTTGAAACAAAAAAGCCAGACTTAGTTTTTAAGATAAATGATAAGGAATATGCAATTGAAGTTGAAACAGGCAAGATGTTAAGAAATAATAAAAAACAACTTTTAGAAAAAGTAAAAATGTTAAACAAAGATTATCAAGACAGATGGTTTTTTGTGGTTACAAATAGAAAAGATTTTAAGAAATACAATAAATTTGGAAAGACACTTACAAAATTAACAATTTTAAATCAATTACACAAAATATGTAAAAATTAAAGGTGTGTTGCTACAACACACCAAGTTTTTCTATGATTTCAGCTAGTTTTTAGCTCTTTTGTCGAATATAAAAACAATTCGCAAAATGAGAAAAAGCACCAAATGTAATAAGTATTAACTCTAATTATAATGCCTTTTTAATTCCATTAACTGCCTCTTTTGTTTTTGAAAGCCCTTTTTCTAAATGCAAAAATGAATTGAGATAGATAGATTTTTCTCCATAAGCCTTTTTAGCATAACTAATTCTCTGGTCAATTACTCTTTTATAAGTTTCTTGTTTTTGTTTGCATTCATTAATGATTTTCTTTAGACAAGTTAAAAATTCAATCGAGGGTGTTTCTTGAAAATAGGATATGGTTTTATTCATTTCAAATAATAATGATTGCTCTTCTCTCCCAGAAATATCTAAATCAAGGTCAGATTTCCATAGTTCTTTATTATCCGGACCAGTTATACTTAAGGATTCATAATTATCAAATGTTAGTTTAGCC
>JBAYNB010000056.1:0-6235 GCA_041679005.1 Candidatus Pacearchaeota archaeon | reverse complement strand
ATTATTACATTCACTATGCCTATTGCCCAAAATGTGCAAAAAAATATGGAAATAATTATATGATTCTTTTTGCAGAGATAAAAAAATAAATAACTTTATAAACAACTTTAACTAAATAATCTCATGGCATTAGGACTATGGATTGGACTTACAGTAGGTGTAGTGGTTATAGGTAGTCTTATTTATTATTATAATAGATTTGTTGTTCTTGGAAATAGAATAGAAAATTCTCTAGCTCAAATTGATGTACAGTTGAAAAAAAGAGCGGATTTAGTCCCTAATCTAGTAAAGGTTGTTAAAGGTTATGCAAAACACGAATCTAAGATTATGGATTCTGTTACAAAAGCAAGAGCAGAGATGTTAAAAGCAGGCAATATTGCCTCAAAAATCAAAGCAGGGGATGCATTGCAAGCAACACTAGGTAAACTCTTTGCAATCGCTGAAAATTATCCTAACTTGAAAGCAAATGAAAATTTCTTACAATTACAAACAGAATTATCTGCAATAGAAGACAAAGTTGCTTATGCAAGACAATTCTATAATGATAGTGTATTATATTTAGAAAATGCTTCTGAGAGTTTCCCAGGAGTTTTCTTTTTCAAGCTTTTTGGAAAGCAGAAAAAAGAATATTTAAAAATCTCTCAAGCAAACAGAGAAATGCCTGAAATTGATTTTTAAGCAAATAAAGAAAAAATAAAAAAGAGGGAAAAATGAAGAAAAGTAAAATTTCCAATATAAAAAAGAAAAAGGGCAAGCTTTGGTATTTTTTGAGAATTAGTTTTTGGGTTATGATTGCAACATGGGCATTAATAGCTTTGTTACCTGACACAACAGGATATTTAGATATAATTAATGTAATCTGGATTATAACATTAATTTTTACATTTGTTACTTCAATAATTCATCTTGTTAAATACAAAGAAAAAGCATTTGCAATTACTGCATTAGTAATCGCATCTATTGGAATTTTCTTATTAATAATAGGCATAGGCATGGGTATATCAGAGGGGCTAAAAGCAATTGAAGCTTAAATGAACAAAGACTAATCTTTCTAATCAACAAACTTAAATATCCTATTTCTCTTAATTGTTTATAAAAATGGAAGAACGAATCTCATTTCATGACCAAATATCAAGAAACAAATTAAAATCTGTCTTCTTAATTCTAATTGTATTTGTAGTTTTAATTTGTTTAGGATATGTAATTGGATTAGTGGCTGGTCCTGATTATTTTATAATAATTATGATTATTTCTATAATATTTTCTCTTAGCTATATCTTAATTTCTTATTATAATTCAGATAAGATTGCACTAGCTTCTGTAAATGCCAAACCTGCTTCAGAAACACAATACAGACAATATCATAATGTAGTTGAAGGATTATGTCTTGCTTCTGGAATGCCAAAACCAAGGTTATACATAATGGAGAACTCTGAAATAAATGCATTTGCATCAGGAAGAGACCCTGAACACTCAGTCATTTGTGTTACAACTGGTTCTTTAAATAAATTAGACAAACAAGAATTAGAAGGAGTTATCGGGCACGAATTAAGTCATATTGCTAGTTATGATATAAGATTTATGACATTAGTTGCAGTTATGGTTGGAATGGTTTCTATTATCTCTGAAATTTTTTTAAGGAGTCTATGGTTTAAAAGTGGAAGCAGAGATGATAGTAAAGGAAATGCAATATTTATGATTATAGGTATCTTGCTTGCTATTTTAGCTCCAATAGTAGTTCAGTTAGTTCAGTTATCAATATCAAGAAAAAGAGAATATTCAGCAGATGCATCTGCAGTTAAATTTATTCGTTCTCCTACTGGTTTAACAAAGGCACTAAAAAAAATAAGAGATGAACATGTTTCAACACAAGAAGTAAAGAAAATCAATAAGGCTGTTGCACCTTTATTTATATCAAATCCTTTTAAAGGAGCATTTTCAACTCATCCCCCAATAGAAAAGAGAATCGCAATTCTTGAACGAATGTGAAAGCATATTCAAGGGAAAGTTGCACACAAGAAAACCGTTAGGTTGTCTTATGAAAGAATTAGAATTCTTGAGCATATGTAAAGACAAATAATTTACATATCTTCTTCAAACCCAAAAAATATATAAAGTCTTAATGCTTAAATATATCATGATGATAAATAGGTGGGAACTAGAAACTGAAACGACAGCAGATATGTTTAGATGCAGTTATCACAGTATGCCTATTTGTTTAAAATCTAAACTTTTAGTCTAAGTCTCTACCTATTTTTTCAGAGACTTGAACTATTTTTCTTTAAATGTTACAAAATAAACATCTTGCTTTTGAACCACATTTTTTATGTGAGATTTGCGGAGAGGCAGTTACAAATCCTTTATGTCCTATATGTTTAGCAACAGAAGTAGATGCTTGGTCCACATTTTATCCTAATCTTAGAAGTGGATTATTACCTAAAATAAAAAAATATTTAGAAAGAATAAAAGAAAGTATCATTAATTCAACAGAATGTATAAAATGTAAAAGAGCACAAACATCTATCTGCCCTTATTGTTTTATTGACTTTGTAGAAGGAGAAATAAAAAAACTAGAATCAAATAACTTTATCTTAAATGAATTCAGAGAGTTTTTTGATTTTGATACTCAAATACCAGATGTACACAAAGCAAAATGGGGGAGATATCCTGAATAAAATTATTTTTTATAGTCTTTAAGATGATTAGCCCTGTTTTAATAATTAATTTTTAGCTTTAAGAATAATTAACCTCTCTTAAAAAGATTATCTAATATCAATAAGGAAATAAATTCAGGTTGGACTTGCCCTCCTGAATTAAAATTATAGAATAACTTTATCAAAATATTAAAAATTATATTATAAACTATTAAAAGAATAATTACATCCCTTGACCAGAATATCTCTGATTTTGATTATTCTTATTATCTTTTTCCATTCTTCCTAGAAATCCTTTAATAAAATCCTTATTTTTTTCTCTATCGAGAGTTTTTTGAACCTCATAAATCTCTCCATTTTTAGTTTCTTTTTTTACTACTTTAATCTCATTCATAGCCTTTTCATAAGCTTCTTTTGAAATTAAAATCTGTTTGTCAGAGATTTCTGCAAGTTTTTTTGCACCAATAATTAAATTACCCAATGCAGTAAACTTTAATTTTTTATCTTCAATCTTATTGATAATATCTCCAGAATTAATTCCAATCCCAAAATCAATTTTTTCTTTAAATCTCCTGTTATTCTCACTCAAAAGGAATGCAATTTTTTCAGCAGATTTAGTAGCTTCTATTTCATTCTTAAAAGTTCTAGTCATTAAAGGACTAAATATTATGGATATGTCGTCTCCTTTTTCATAAACTGCAGCTTTCTTTTCATAAACATGTTCAATTGATTTTTCTAAATTTTCTTTAGCAGAACTAGCTAGTTTATTTTTTATCTTTAGTATAATCACTGTTGCTCTACTCTTTTGTCCATCTAAAACCAAAACTTTCTCTGCTTGATTAACGCCAGCAGAAGAAAAATTATTTTTTTCATTTGTCTTTTGTTCAAATTTTCTTTTAAATGTAACTTCTTCTCTTTCTCTTTTAACATTTCCTGTAGCTTTTAATTCTATAACTTTTGATTTTGTATTAAACTTTCTCTGAAGTGTGTCAAAAGGATATGCAAAAGACCTTTTTTTAAATATATTTCTAAAAAAGAATAATACAGCTCCTCCTAAAATTATAATTAAAAAGATCCAAATAATTGGGCTGTTTAGTGCCATTGAACCTGCTTCTTTAATATCTTTAACCCCTATTGCCCCGCCTGTTAAAGCCACTCCAGTTTGTAAAAACTCTTTGCCTCCTTCAGTTACCTTAACATTATAAAATCCATCTCCAGTTAGTTTAAACTCTTGTTTTTCTCCAGGAAATAAATTTATTTTTTCTACAAAAGATGTTCCACTTAAATCTATTTCAACTGGGTATTCTTCAAGGACTACATTCCCAGTATTTGTTATAATTAAAGTTCCATTAACTAATTCAATAGAAGCACTTTTTTTTTCATTAACATAAAAGGTCTTTGTCTCACTAAATTGAGAACTAGAAGCTTCAATCTGATAATTTCCAGGACTCATATTTGTTAAAGTATTATATACTATGGTCCCTTCAGAAGGAACAACTTTTTCAAAAATTAAATTTGAATTTTGGTCAGTTATAACAATCGAGATTTCTCCTTCCATGCTTTGTTCGGTTTGGTCTAATAATCTGGGTTTAAAACTAAAATTCTGACCAGGGTCTAAACTTTGAACATTTAAAACAATTTCAATACCTTTTAAGATTTGAGCAATTTCTAAACTAGCACTAGAAATTCCTTCACTGGTCTTGCTACCTAAACTTTCTTCATAAGCAAATGCATCAATTCTATACATTCCTGCAGCCATATTTTCTCCTGAATCAAAATTTATGGAAAACCTTCCATCAGTTATCCTTGCAGTAGAATCTCCTGAATCTAAGGAAGAGATACTGAATACAATAGTTCCGTTTGCTCGTGCACCGCTTAATCTTTCAACCATTCCTGAAAAAATTATACTTTCCCCCGGCTTAATAAAAAAAGAATCACTATCTAGTCTTATGTCGAGAACATTTGAAATCTTAAAATGTCTGCTTTCCTGAATTAGATTGTTTTGTTTTGCTAAGAAATAACAATTACCATTAATACCTTCCATATATTCTTTGATTAAAGGGAATTCAATATGAGTTTTTCCTTCAACAGGAACTCCATTAAAGATATTTACTGCATTATCTCCATCACAAACTAAGTCTATTTTTAAAAATCCAGCCTCGCTTGAATCAACTGTTACATCATTACTAATAACCTCTCCTAAATTATATATTTGTTCTGGTTGAGAGAAATAAATTCCTGCAGATATACTCATAATTAAGAATAAGATATTAAATAATCCAATCCCAGCTAGCACCAAACCTTTTTTCATGTATTTCACAGTAAAATCACATATTTAAATCTTTTTCGTGTGTATTAGGTAATATTTATATAGATATAATTGATTATTTTGAAATGGAAAAAGAAAAGATGTCAGTAACTCCTTATGATGTTAAAGGAGATATAGACTATAATAGATTAGTAAAAGAGTTTGGAATTGAAAAAATAAATCCACAACTTCTTGAAAGAATAAAAAAACATACAAAAGAACTTCATTTTATGCTTAGGAGAGGGATATTCTTTGCTCACAGAGATTTAAAATTTATTTTAGATGAATATGATAAAGGAAATAAATTCTTTCTTTATACTGGATGCGGTCCTTCTGGTCCTATACATATAGGACATTTACAAACCTGGTATTTTACAAAATGGTTACAAGATAAATTCGGAGTAGAATTATGGTTTCAATTTACTGATGATGAAAAGTTTTTATTCAAAGATAAATCTTATGAAGAAATTCAAAATTGGATGCATGAAAATATGAAAGATGTAATTGCAGTTGGATTTAATCCAGAAAAAACACATTTTCTAGTTGATACTAAACATGCTAGTTTAATGTATCCTGAAGCAATAAAAGTTGAAAAAAAAATAACTTTTTCAATGATAAAATCTTCTTTTGGATTTAATGAGAGTAATAATATTGGAAGTATTTTTTATACTGCAATGCAAGCAGTTCCTGCATTTTTACCTTCAATAATTAAGAAAAAAGAAATACCTTGTCTAATTCCCCATGCAGTTGACCAAGACCCACATTTTAGAATTACAAGAGATATTTTACCAAAATTAGGACATTATAAACCAGCAAGCATTCAATGTGTTTTCCTTCCACAATTAAAAGGTTCAGAAGGAAAAATGAGTAGTAGTGAAGCATCTCAAGGTATTTTATCAACAGACTCTTCTTCAGAAGTTAAAAATAAAATTAATAAATATGCATTTTCAGGAGGACAAGCAACAATAGAAGAGCACAGAAAATTAGGAGGAAATCCAGATGTTGATGTTTGTTTCCAGTATTTGAAATTCTTATTTGAAGAAGATGATAAAAAACTTGCCCAAATAGAAAAAGATTACAAATCAGGAAAACTCCTCACTGGAGAATTAAAAAAATATACAATAGAAAAGATAAATTCTTTTTTATCAGAACATCAAAAGAAAAGAAATGCTATTACTCAAAAAGATATTGATAAGTTTATTTATAAAAATTAGTTTTCTTGTTTTATCTTTTAGGATTTACCCAGAAGAAATTTCTTTGATCTTCTTCATCT
>JBAYNB010000055.1:0-6251 GCA_041679005.1 Candidatus Pacearchaeota archaeon | reverse complement strand
TTAATCCTTCCAGGATTAATTTTGTTGTCTATAATAATTGTTTTTTGGATTATTAAAATAATTAATAAAAACATTAATAGAAGAAAAATAAGACAAGCACTTAAAAGAGAAGCTGAGATTCTAAGAAATAATTTTACTAATAAAAATATTATTCAAAGAGATGTTAAAAAAACTGAAGAGGTCTTTAGTGAGATTACTAATGAATCAAAAGAAAAGGGTTTTATAATTTATACTGGTTTAATAAAAGAATATAATAAAAATTACAAAAAGTTAGACAAGTTTAGAAAAAAGATTTTTAAAAAAAGAGAAAAATTAATTAAAAAAGAAAATAAAATCGGAAGACCTTTAGAGAATAAAAGAAAAAAGTTTAAGCAAGAGCTTGAGCAGTATAAAAGAAGTATAAGCAAATTAGAAGAATTAAAGAAAAGAATAAAAAAATTAGAAGAAACTGGACATTTTAGTTTAGAAGCAGAAAAACTTAAACACCAATTAGAAGAAGATATTGAAAATTTAAAAGAAAATCAGAGAAAATAGGAGTTTATATATGAATTTGAATGGCTTTGCCAACTCAAATTCTTTTTGCTTATTTTATTTTATATTTAAGATTGCAAATTGAAAACTTTCTAATATTTATATTAACTATTGATAAATATCAGTGAAATCTTCGAGCAAGAGGAGAAGATTTAGCAGAATAGAGTATAGGCATTATAGGGATTTAAAAGTGAAATTAAGAAATTATTTGTTTATTTTTAATAAGATTATTTATTTTTGATGGTTTTTAGCTTAAATTTTGCTCAATGTATATACTCTAGTATATATATCCATTTTAGGAAATATATTTAAATAATTTTTTGTATAGATTTTAAAGGTAATTTGGAAATCGGTTAGAAATTTACACTTTAATTATTGAAAGGCAACCCTTTTTAGAAAAAAGGATTGGGCTAAAAATTAACTTTTCTGAGAAAAGTTAAGTCAAAAGCAAATCTTTCATTAATTCATGCTTAATTATTGAAAGGAGGTATAAAAAAAGAGAAAATGGTTTTAAATATCGCAAAAGAAGCTATTGATAATGTTGATACACATAGTATTAATTTTGATGACTTAAAAGCAGGTAAAGCTAATATCAAAGTTTTTGGTGTTGGTGGAGCTGGATGTAATGCAATAACTTGGTTATTTAACAAAGGAATCAATGGAGCTACAATTTTTGGAACTAACACAGATGCTCTTCATTTAAGTATTACTAAAGCAGATGATAAAATCTTAATTGGTAAAGAACTTACAAGAGGATTGGGTGCTGGTGGAAAAGCAGAAGTTGGTAGAGAAGCTGCAAAAGAATCTATTTCTGAACTTAAGAAAGCAGTTGCTAGTTCAGATATGACTTTTATTATTGGTGGAGAGGGTGGCGGAACAGCTACAGGAGCTATGCCAGTAATAGCACAACTTGCTAAAGAAACAGGGGCAGTAGTAATAGGGGTTGTTACAATGCCATTTGAATGTGAAAAAGCAAGAATAGACAAAGCAGAGTTTGGTTTACAGGAGTTAAGAGACCAGGTTGATACAGTTATTGTTATTGATAATAACAGACTAGTTGATATTGCAGGGCAATTACCTATACAACAGGCATTTGCAGTTGCTAATGAGTTAATCAGTACTATGATAAAAGGAATTGTAGAAACAATTACTTTACCATCATTAATCAATCTAGATTACGCAGATGTTTCTTCAATTATGAAGAAAGGCGAAGTTGCAGTAATTGGTATTGGTGAATCTGATTCAAGTGATAGAGTTAATGAAGCAGTTAGACAAGCTTTGACACATCCATTGTTAGACGTGGATTACAAAGGTGCTAATGGAGCTTTAATTCATATTACTTGTGGTCCAGATATGAAATTAGAAGAGTTTAGCCAGATTGGTAAACTCGTTACTGAAAACATTGCTGTAGAAGCGCAGGTAATTATTGGTGCTCGTATTAACAAAGACTTTGAAGGCAGAGTTAGAGTTATTACTATCATGACTGGAGTATCAAGTCCATATATTTTAGGAAAAAGACATGCTAGAGGTTATGACGAAGAAGTCTCTAGATCTAATTTTTCTGAATTAGGAATTGATATTTACAGAGATTAGTTAGATTTATTTTTTATTTTATACCCTTGCCCTTTTGGGCGGGGTTTTTTGTTTTTTTGTTTTTCTTGATAAAATTTAAATAGTAATCATTTTTCTTAATTTTTGTGAAAGATAGTTCAAGAAAATGGTTTGATGAAGTATATAAGATAATAAGAGAGAATTATCTTCCTTTTTGTGTTTTTAATGAAAGTTTGACTGAACAAGATGCAAAATTTATTTTAAAAAATAATAATCCTAATCAAATTAAAAATTTATGTGATTTATCTTACAGATTCTCAACTAAACTTCCTTGTTCAGATGATTTTTATGAGGAAAAACAGAGAGTATTCAAAGAATTAATTCCAGAATTGCAAAAAAGAATAAATCACAATCATTCTGCTATTGTTTTTGGAAGAACAAACGGAGATATTGATATTGGGTTAATTTCTTCTGGGTTAAGTGATAAAGAATTATTTGATTGTTTACAGCCAGGAAGTAAAATGCTTGAAAAATATCCTTTAGTTGATTGGGATTCTTTATTTTTCTTTAAAGTGGATAGTGGTTATAATCTTGGATTAAGGATAATTGAGAGCAGATTAATTGGAAATAGATATGAAAAATTTGATGAATTTGAAAAAAATTATTTTAAAAAAACTTTAGATAGTGCAGAGGTTTTATATGGAAATAAAAACGAACTATTTTTTATGAAGAGTTTAAAAAATTTATTTAACTGAGTTTGTTTATATTACTTCAGAATTATTTACTCATTACCTATTTTCTTATTTCTTCCTTTAAACTTGTTGCCGTATTTTTCAAAGAAAACAATTCTACCTAATTCTATTTTTGGTTTTTGGATTGTTCTGTCTGCTTTAGTTTTATAAGCAATTGGAAGAATTGCTTCTATGTCAATATCATCAGGTATTCCTAAAATTCCTTTTGCAGTTACTTCTGAAAAAGCTCCAACCCAGCAAGAAGCTAGTTTCATTTCTGTTATTTTTAATAAGAAATTTTCAATGGCTGCACCAGCTTGTTGTTTAACATATTTCTCTGTTCTTTTATCATACATTAATTTTGCTTTTTGAGGGTCTGAACAAACAATAACTAGAACAGGTGCAGTCTCAACAAATGATTGCTGACATGCTTCTGCTATTTGAGCTATTGTTTCTTTATCTTCAACAATAATATATTTTAATATTGGAAGATTTCCAGGAGAAGGAGCTAGATTTGCAGATTCAATTGCATCAATTATCTTGTCATATTTTACTTCTTTATCAGAATAATTTTTTACTGAGGCTCTTGTTTTAAGTAATTTATCAAAATCCATAAGTTAACTAATTAAATGATATATAAAAAGGTTTTGTGATTAGAAATTATTAAGATTTTATAAATAAAATCTAGTAGCTTTTACTTTAACCGATAATATCTCTAAAATACTGTCTCCTGCTTTTGCAATAATATATTGTTTTCCAGCCTCCACTGTTTTTTTAGCAGATTCTAATTTTGACTTTAATCCTCCAAAACCTGTTCCTGAACTTTCAAGTTTATCATAATTTTTATAATCAAAATTATTTGTTAAAGATACTAAATTATTTTGTCTGATAAGTGTCCCTCTTTGGGTATAATTGATAATCATATCAAAGTCTAGCATCATTGCTAGTTGTGTTGCAAGAGAGTCATTGTCCCCAAATTTTAATTCTTCAATTGCAGTTACATCATTTTCATTAACAATAGGTATTATATTATTGTTTTTTAAATTTTCATAGGTATTTTTTATATTTTCTATCCCTGAAGCAGAATCTAAGTCTTTGTAAGTTAAAAGTAATTGTGCTACATTTAATGAATATTTATCAAATACAGAAATATATTCTTGCATTAGTCTTGGTTGTCCAACTGATGCTTGTGCTTGTCTTAATTTTACTCCATTATTTCCAGTTAGAATTTTACTTCCTAAGCCCACTGCTCCTGAAGTCACCACAATCAGTTGATTTTCTTTATTTTTTTCATTTAAAAACATCTGAGCATCTTTTGCTAGTTGTTCTAGAATAGGAGTTTTAATTTCTTGTTTGGCAGAATCAAAAATCACATTTGTTCCAAGCTTCGTTATTAGTTTCATATTTTAGATTGCAATTAGAGGTTTTTAAAAATTATGGTGAAAGGTGCAAGAGATTACGTCCTTTTAGTTCACTTTGGATGCAAGGATTTAAAAAAATTAAAGTTTTATTTTATGAATGTATTTTATATTAAAAAAAAAGGTGCTTAGAAATATTTTATTTCAAGCCTTTGCTAAATCTGGAAATATCAGAAATCTAGAAAAAGAACTTAAAATATCAAAATCCACATTATCTCTTTATTATAATGAAAAAAGGGCAATTAGACAAGAAAATCTGAATAAACTATTAAATTATTTGGGAATTTTAATTAAAGAGGGGGATATTATCAAGAAATTACCAGATAATTGGAAGCAGATAGAAGGTGGAAAAAAATGTGTTGAAATAAAGAAGAAAAATGGAGTTTATATTAAGCAATTAAAAAAATGTCAAAAAGCTAGTTCTAAATATATGAAATTTTTACATGAAAAAATGAAGAAAGAAAATCCAGAAAAATATCATATAGCTCAATATGAAAAGTTTAAAAAAATTGGAGGATATAAATTTATAACAATAAATGGAGAGAAGGTTAGAAATAATTTAGAGAAAGATACTGCAGATTTGCTTAATAATTTAAAAATTGAATATAAATATGAACCTCTGGTAAAATCTGGAGGGAAATATTTTTTTCCTGATTTTTTGATTAATAATGAATTAATAATAGAGTGCACAGAATGGAGAGGATTTGATAAAGCAATTAAACTAAGAGATAAAATTAAACATCTAAAAAAGAAGTATAGGGTTTATGTTGTTATCCCAAAAGCTTTAAAAAGATATTATGGGATTCTTAATAGTTATCTATTATTAGGATTAGATGACTTAAAGCAAATTTTACAGAAGTCTGGATAGCTCAATTGGTAGAGCACGTGACTGTTAATCACGGGGTTGGAGGTTCGAGTCCTCCTCCGGACGTTTTATTTTCTTAAGCTTTTTCTGATATCTACTGGGTTTAGCCTTTGTTTTTTAACTTCTTTTTCAGCACGAGCATAAACATTGGCTTGTTTGCTTCCTTGAATTAATGAAATAACTGCTTGGATAGCTTCGTTTATAGATTCAGCTTCTCCGATTATCCCTACACTGTTTTCTTGTATGGCAAATTCACATCCTGTAAGATTATTTAGAGTTCTTAGGGTTTTTCCTTCTTTTCCTATTATTCTTGCTCTGACTCTTTCAAGGTCTTTTCTTTTTGTTAAGTCTTTTATATGAAGAGTTTGAAGAATTGTATCTTCTCTTTTTAGTAATAATGCTTTGTCAACTGAAAATCCTGTATTAACTGCATCAATTATTTGAAGGGCAATAAATTCTTTATCTGCTTCTCCATCTACAAATAGGTTTTTCCCTTGGTTTGTTAGTTTTACTCCAAGTTCTCTTTCAAGTCTATCTTTGTTTTGGAAAATCTTTTGTATAAATTCTGTGTAGATTTCTTGCATGATTTAAAGAATTATTAAGGGGTTATAAGGTTTTTGATTAGACTGACTAAAACTTAGGGGAATAAATTTAACCTAAGTTTTCTTTGCTTATAGATAGTGCTTAACTTTTTCTAGCTTTGAAGATGATTAATTAAGTTTTGAATATAAAAAATGTATTAATTGAGATATGCAATATTAGACAATAAAAGAAATTTAAGTTAGACTTGCCTTCTTGAGTTTAAGATTAAAATAATTTTTATAATTTTTTTTGTTCTGTTGTTTTTTCTAGAATAATTTTCTTTTCACACCTTCCTCTTTCTTTACCTTTTCTTTCTCTAATTTTATTAATTTCTTTTTTATTGAATTGTTTAAAATCAGAAATTGCATACATAACTTCCAATATATCTACAAATTCTTCTTTTGTATCTTCTTTTATAAATTCATTAACTTCTTCTTTAAGTTTTTCTTTTAATTTTTGATAATATTCTTTATCATCTGCAATATGAATCTTTGGTATAGAATTATTTTTCTTTATTATTTCTGGAATTTTGTCCCTTACTAATTTTTCTGACATTTTGAGCTCTTTAGAATT
>JBAYNB010000054.1:0-6460 GCA_041679005.1 Candidatus Pacearchaeota archaeon | reverse complement strand
TTAATAACAGCGAATATAATACTATTTATTTAACTGCATTAGAAGAAGGTTACTCTCAAGATATTTTTGATTTAAAGATTGTTGGAGGAAGTGTTGAGTTTGAACATATAATTGATCCTGACTATCCTGCAGAGGGATATGTTATTTATGATTGTGGGGTGATACAATCTCCAGGTAATTATCAGCTTAATCAAACAATTATTTCTAATTCTTCTTCTTGTATGATTATTAATTCAAGCGATGTTTTATTGGACTTAAATGGGCATGCAATTCAGAGAAAAGATAATTCTTCTTCAGCTTTTATTTTTAATGCAGGGATTAGGGCATATTCTTATTTTAAGAATATCACTGTAATGAATGGAAGCATTATAAATTTTTATAGAGGAATTATGACTAGTTATGTAAATGAAAGTAATTTCTTTAATCTTAATATTAGTTTTTATAATGAAAGTGTTGGTTCTTCTATAACTCAGGTTTATCCTATTTCTATTTCAGGTAATAGAAATCATGTTCAAAACATTAGTATTTCTGATTATGTTTTAACTGGGCTTGTAATTAATGGTCAGTTTGTTAGTGTTTCAGGAGATGATAATTATGTTGCAAATATTATAATTAAAAATAATACTTTTTCTTCAATTTATAATCTTTCTTCTTACAGCATTAAATTGATTTCTGTTTCTTCTTTGTCAGAAAGAAATGTTTTTGAAAATATTTCTGCTTTTGATAATGTTTTTGAGAATTCAAGTCTTACAGGAATAAGAACATATACTGCTAAAGATAATTTGTTTAAGGAAATAGTTTTTTCTTATATTGACCCTGCAGTTTATTCTTATGGGTATTCTGAAAACAATATTTTTTTGAACCTAAGCCAGGATTTGAACAAGGTTTTTGTTGAACAAGATTCTGATGCTAATTTTGGATGGTATTTTCAAACAAAAGTTGAGAAAGCAGGTGAACAGGTTGAAGGAGCAAATGTATTTGCTTTAGATAATAAGGGAAATGTTATAAATGAATGGATTACAAATAGTGAAGGCAAGACCCCTTTAGGATATCTTATTGATTATAAACAAACCAATCTCTCTAAAGAGTATTATTCAGATTATACTCTTTATGCTTCTAATAATGGGTATTCTGGAGAAATTTCTTTTAATGCTACAACTGAAAAAAATAGTTATGATAGTGTAATTGTAATTTCTGAAGATAATTCTGCGCCCGCTATAAGCAATGTTCAGGTTAGTAATATTACTCATAGTTCTGCAATAATCTATTGGGACACTGATGAGCCATCTGATTCAAATATAAGTTATGGGCTAGTTAGCTTGAGTAATAGTGTTTATTTTGACCAATTAACCAAACATCATTCTGTTAAATTAACAGAATTATCAATTGAAACATTATATTATTATGGAATAAAAAGCTGTGACCTTGCAGGTAATTGCGAGAATTTATTATTTGATGTAAAAAATAATTTTACAACTCTTAAAGAAAGCGAGGTTACTGCCTGCAGAATTCTTGATAAAGAAAATGGAAATTATGAATTAAAGCAGGATATTTTTTCAGAATCAGATTTAGATTTTTGCATTATAGTTAGTGCAAAAAATGTTTCTCTGGATTGTAAAGGATATAAACTTTACAGCCAAAGAGATGTTTCTGGTATTTATTCACATCAACTGAACACCACAATAAAAAATTGTAATCTTTCTTCTAAGGGGAGAATCAGTTATCAGAATCTTGCCATAGATATAGACCGCACCAATTATTTTAAATTAATTAACTCAAGTATTTTTGGTTATTATTATGGGGTTTATTTAAATTATTCAGATTATTTTGAGATTAAAAATAGTTCTTTTGATAACCAAGATGTATATGCTATTTATCTTTATTCTGCAGATTATGGAAAAGTTGAGAATATTAATTTAAGCAATGGAAATTATGGTATTTCTCTTTCTTATGATTCTAATAGAAATAATTTTTCAAATATAATCTCAAATTTTACTTCTTATCCTTTTGCTTTTGGATATAGCTCTGATTATAATATCCTTGAAAATTCCAGTGTTTACTCTTCTTTTTTGGGATTAGGAGTCAGTAGTGTTTCTTATAATACCTTTAGAGATATTATGATAACTAATTCTTCAGGAAGAAATATTGATTTTTCTGCATCTTCTGTTTCTAATTGTAATAATAATTTTAAAAGAATTACAGAAGATTCTGGAAAGAATTTTACTTTTATTAATTATTCTGTAACCCTGTCTGATAATAATTTTTCACATTTGGTTTTGTGCAATGCAGATAGTTCTCATTTAGATAATCTGACTATATCTTCAAATAAGCTACAAGAGCAAGGATTACAGTTATTTTATACAGATTATTCTACTTTAAAGAATATTAATTCTTCTGGGAATTATTATGGTCTTTTTGTTTATCATTCTCATTATAATGCTTTTGATAGATTAATTGGTAAAAATACTTCTTATGCCCAAATCTATGGCGGGTCTTCTTATGGTAATACTTTTAAAAATCTTAATATGGACGGAGGGACTTACGGTATTTATTGGAGTAATATCTATAGCCCCTTTAATTATGTTTATAATCTTTCAATAGATAGTTCTTCTACTGGATTTTATATTTCTGGTTTAGGGAACCTTTATTTTGATAATGGACAGGTTAATAGTACTACACAATCTTTTAGAGTTTATAATTCTAATAATACTGCTCTCTCTAATATCACTCTTAAGAATTTTGTTTTTACTAATCCTCAAGCAGAAGTTTATTTAGATAGTTATTCTGAACAAGATGAAAATATTTTGGTTTCTTTTTTAAATGTTAGTTATAATACTCTCTTTGAAAATGTTTTAAGAAAAAGTATTTTGTATAGAGATTGGTACTATCAAGCAAGAGTGCATTTTAATGGAGAACCAATTAATAATGCTAGCTTGGTTGTCTATAATTCTTCTGGATATAATATTTTTAATTTAACAACAAATAGTCAGGGGTTTACAAATATAACTAAAATAAGGGATTATGTTAATGATGAGGGATTAAGAATTTATTCTTCAAATTATGTTGTTGAGGTAACAAATAAAAGCTTGAGTAAAACTCATTTGCTTGATGTTACTAACAGGTCTAAAGCAATTGGATTTAGTGGATTAATTTTAGATAGTATTAATTTTGGAGAGGATGTTACTTCTTGTGGTATTCTTAATATTCCTAATTCAGTTTATACTCTGAAAAATTCAGTAATTTCAACAGGCACTTGTTTTAATATTACTGGAGAGAATATTACAATAGATTGTAATGGTTGGGAGAATAGAATTATTTATGGGAATCAGGATAGTGCAACTAAGTATTATGGTATTTATTCAAACAAATTTAATACAACTGTAAAGAATTGTGAGGTTACAAGTGGTAACTCGGCTTTATCTTCTCAAACTAGAACTGGGATTTATTTTAATAATACCAATAATTCTAGAATAGAAAATGTAAATTTATCTAATAATTATAATGGGTTGCAGTTAGAATTAAGTTCAAATAACATTTTATCAAATATAATCGCAGATAGTAATGATTATACTGGTATATTATTATATCCGAATTCAACTAAAAACTTTCTTTTGAATATTACTGCAGAAAATAATAATTATGGAATTCAAGTGGGTCCTTATTCTTCAAATAATGTGTTTTCAGATATAATAGCTAAGGATAATATTCGGGGAATTTCTTTATCTCATTCATCAAATAATAATATCCTTAATGTTAGTTCTTATGGTGCTAGTTCTTTTGGGATTTATTTGTATTATTCATCAAACAATACATTTTCTTCGATAGCAATTAATTCAAGTAATCGTGGAATTGGCTCAGACCAATCATCAAACAATACATTTTCTTCGATATCTATTAACTCAAGTAATTATGGAATTACTTTAACATCTTCTTCATCGAATAAACTGATTAGTATTAGTATAATCAATTCCACATATGGTATTGAAATGGACTCTGCTTCTAATAATCATCTTAAAAACATTAATATTTCTAAAAGCAATCGAAAAGATATTTATTTTTCTGCATCTTCTATTTCTAATTGTAATAATAAGTTTGAAAATATCCTCGGTTCAGGGGGATTACCTGTTAGATATTATAATAGTTCTGTAACCTTAGCAAATCAAAAATTTTCTCAGCTTATTCTGTGTAATGCAGATAACTCTAATCTAAATAATATTAGTATCGAAAGCAAAGATGGAATAAATAATAATGGTCTATTTGGTTATTATACAGATAATTCTAATTTTAGTAATATTAATTCTTCGGGGAATTATTATGGATTAGAATTAATCTCTTGTGATAATAATAGACTTACTAATCTTAGTCTAAGCGGGTCTCAGTATGATTTTCAGGACTTATATCTTTCTTCTTTAGGAAGGAATTTTTTCATAAGTGATTATGCAATTAATTATTATTATATTAATTCTTATCTGGATTTTTTAAATAAGCATGGGCAGGTTTCGTTTTTGTCAATGCTCAGTGTAGGTGGAAATTATTTTAATAACAGAGTAATCATCTTAAATAATTCTGCTTATGCTGGTTTTGCTTCTCCTGCAAATATTAGTCTTTATAATCTTCCAAAGAATTTTGAAAATCCTGTAATTTATCGTGGAGAGTCTGTTTGTTCTGATTGTTATAATTTTACTTCATTAAATGCAGGAAATGTTACATTTAATGTTAGTTTGGATGGAAGATATTCTATACGGGAGGCTCCAGAAACATATTATCCAAGAATTATCTCAGTAAGAGCTTTAGCTGAAATTATGCCCATACAAGGAGAATCTGTGAGTGTTATTATTAATTTTACTGCATATGATATGAATGGATTTAATGATTTGAAGGATGATAGTGCTAAGGTTGTTCTTTCAAAATTAGGATATGAAACTTCTCGAGAAAGCAGTTGTATTAACACAGGAAGTTTTAATGTTAGCTATACAAATTATTCTTGTAATGTAAAGATGCAATATTTTGATAAAGGAGGAGATTGGAATGTTTTTACTTATATTGAAGATGATTCAGGAGCTTATGGAGCAAATGAGTCTGTAAATTTTAAATATCTATATCTAACTGCAGTGGATAATCCTGCTGTTTTAGATTGGGGCAGGTTATCTCCTGGAGATGTGAATAAACCTGCAATTAATAATCCCGTTTTAGCCAATAATACTGGTAATGAAGATATCCCGGTAATTAAAATAACTGGAGCTAATCTTATTAATGGAACATATTTTATTGGAGTAAGTAATTTTTCTGTAAATACTTCTAATGGTTATGGCAATGGAGTTTTACTTGTAAATGGTTCTGTGGTTAGTTTAGATAACTCTTTTTTAGCCTCAAGAAATTCTTATTTTAATGGAGAGAAAGAATTATACTTTTATATTAATCAAGTTCCTTATAAACTGCCTTCATTAGATTATAAAACTGATTCAAATTATCCTTGGATAATCGGATTTGCTGTTTTAATTTCTTTAAGAAGGAAAAAGAAAAACATAAAAATTCCTTTAAGCATTTTCAAATTAGAGGTTTCTCCTGCTGAAGCATTATGTAAATATTTAAGAGAGAATAAAGGATTAAGTGTAAGTGAAATTACAAGATTAATTAATAGGAATAAATCAAGTGTTTCAATTAATTATAAGAATGCAGTTAAAAAATTAAAAGAAAGGATAAATCAAGAAGATGAATTCTTTGTTGATATTAATATTTTTTCTAATAGAAAATTAAGCATTTTAGAGAATGTTATTAAATATCTAAAGGAAAAAGGATTTAGAAATATTGAGATTGCTAACTTATTAAATAAAGACCAGAGAAATATAAGTACTTTATACTCGAGAGTTCAGAAAAAACTTGAAGGAAGATTAGAAGTGAAACAGAAACTACTAATTCCTGTAACTGTATTCAAGCAAGAGGTAAGTCCTGCCGAGGCTTTGTTTAGATATCTAAGAGAAGATAAAAACTTGAAGTTTAGTGAAATTGCTGGTTTGACCAACAGAAGTGAAAATACTGTTTGGACTGAGTATCGTAATTCTGTGAATAAGGTGAGCAGAAAACTTGAGGTTGAACAAACAGAAATTTATGTCAGTATCAATATTTTTTCTAATAGAAAATTAAGTATTTTAGAATCTTTAGTTAATTGTTTAAAACAAAAAGGATTTAGAAATATTGAGATTGCTAACTTATTAAATAAAGACCAGAGAGTAATTGGGACTTTATATTCAAGATTTAATAAAAAAATTAATAATCTTTCTCACTGATTCATTGTTTTAGCTTGTGAGTTGATTAATAATGTTTATGAATGATTTACTCGCGAAATATTTATAAAGAGTAAAATGTTAAGAAGCTTATGAAAAGTGGTAAAAGAGTGATGAGTGTAATGCTTGTAAGTTTATTATTAATTAGTTCTATTGGATTAGTTAGTGCTGGATTA
>JBAYNB010000053.1:0-6575 GCA_041679005.1 Candidatus Pacearchaeota archaeon | reverse complement strand
TAAAGAAATAGACCGAATGTTTAATCTTACTCCTATGGGTTCTTCATTATTTGAATATCATCCAGAGAGATTTAAATTATCTGGAAAAATTACAATTCAGAACACAAATGAATTGTTGTATCAAGGAGATTTTAAAACACAAGATACTTCTTTCCCATTTTATATAAAAAGAGATGAAGATAAAGGAAAGAATCAAGACTCAACTTCAAATCCTCTTCCAGCAGCTTCCAATAAGATTTAAAAACCAGTCTATTTTATCCTTAATATGCTAGACAAAATAAAATCATTTGCAGGTCAATGTGTAAGAGTATGGCATCTTTTAAAAAAGCCATCAAAAACAGAATGGATGACTATAGCAAAAGTTTCTGCAATTGGATTAGGAATTATTGGAATAATGGGATTTGTAATTGCCTTGGTTATGGGATTTTTTGGTTTGAATAAATAATTTAAACAGAATCTTTAATTAATATTTTTTGATTTAAGAAATTAAGATAAATTATTTAGGGAACAAAACTTCGGATTTATGTGCACTAACTGTTAATCAATAAATTTATAAACCCCTTTTTTTTATCAATACTGGCTTCTATGGAGTTATCTCCTAGCTGGAGCCTGCGAATATATTAAAATAAAACAATAAACCATAAAAAATGATTTTCATAATAAAAGTAACAACAAATAAAGAAGACAGAGCATTAGAATTAATTTCTGATAAAGTAAGAAAAAAAGAGCTTAGAGTATCTGCTCTTGCTCGTCCTCACGGACTTAGAGGATATATTTTCTTAGAAGCAGAAGATAGAGATTCTGCAGAAGAAGCAGCATATAATCTTCCTTATGTAAAAGGAATTATTGGTAAAACAGTTAGTTATGAAGAAATTAAAAACATGTTAGAACCAGTAATGGAAGAAATTAATATTGAGAAAGGAGATATTGTTGAGATAATTGGGGAACCATTCAAAAAAGAAAAAGCAAAAGTAATTAGAATAGACAAACTAAAAGGAGAAGCAGTTGTTACTTTATTGGCTGCAGTTGTTCCAATTCCAGTTACAGTTAAGCTAGATAATATCAAAGTTATCAGAAGGGAAAAAGAAGATGAAGAAAAAGAAAATACAAAAGAATCTGATTCTCAGAAAAAAGATAATAACGATGCTGATTCATATAATCAATTAGGAGAAGAGCAAAAGGATAATGAAAAAGAACAACCTTTATTAAGCCAAGATTATGAAGAACAAGCAGGAGGATTAATTCCAGATGATTATTAAATTACTTATTGACGGAGGAAATATGGTTCCAGGTCCAGCAATAGCTCAACAACTAGGTCCAAAGGGAATTAATATGGGCAAAGTTATTTCTAAAGTTAATGAAGCAACAAAAGAGTTTAAGGGGATGAAAGTTCCAGTAGAATTAGATGTTAATGAAAAAACTAAAGAATTTACAGTTAAAACATCTCCACCACCAACATCTGAATTATTAAAAAGTGAACTAAAATTAGAAAAAGGAACTGCAAACCATAAAAAAGAAAAGATAGGTAATGCTTCTATTGAAGATATAATCAAGATAACTAAAATTAAATTCCCTCAAATGCTTGAAAAAGATTTCAAGACTGCAGTTAAATCTATTCTTGGAACATGTGCTAGCATTGGTATTCTTGTAGAAAATAAAGAACCAAAAGAATTAACTAAAGATGTTGCAGAAGGAAAATTCGAAAAAGAAATTGCTAAAAAATCAACAGAAACTCTTCCTGAAAAAAGAAAAGAGCTCAATAAGTTTTTCACTGACCTTAAATCAGCTCAAGAAGCTGCTTTATTAGCCGAGAAGAAACTTGCAGAAGAAGCTGAAGCTGCAAAAGCAGCAGCAACACCTGCAAAGGCTGCTACAGAAGAAGCTAAGCCAGGAGAAGCTGCTAAGCCAGGAGAAGCTGCTAAACCTAAAGAAGCTGCTAAACCTAAGGAAACTAAGTCTAAATAGACTTAATAAGAAAAATCTCTATTAGATAATCTTATAAATCCTTTAAATTTACTAAAACTGAGGGGATGTAGTGTAGCCTGGTTATCACTCGAGGTTTGGGACTTCGCGACCCCGGTTCAAATCCGGGCATCCCCATTTCATTCAACAAAATAAAGAAAACAAAATAAAAATGTCAAGAACAAAAAAAGTAAAATCATCAGGAAGATTCGGAGCACGATACGGAAGAAGTGTCAGACTTAAAATGACAGATATTGAATCAGTGCAAAGAAAAAAACAAGAATGTATTTTCTGCAATGGTATTGCAAAAAGATTATCAAAAGGAATCTGGAAATGCAAAAAATGTAATAAGACTTTCGCATCTCATACTTATTTTCTTCCAAAGAAAGAAGAGCAAAATAAAACAATAAACTTATAAGGATAAAATAAATAACAATAATATAAAATGGCACAATATAAATGCTTTAAATGCGGAAAAAAAATAACAAGCACTATTCTTGGAAAAAGGTTTGTTTGTCCTGAATGTGGTTCTAAGATTTTCTATAAACCAAGAACACATGTTGCAAAAATTAAAGCGATTTAATTTAATAAAATTTATTTTAAATAATCAATAGATAAAAAATTACAAAAATGGAATTAGATAAAGAAACTCAACAAAAAATAAGACAATTGCAGATTTTTGAACAAAATATTCAAGCATTATTAATGCAAAAACAGGCTTTTCAGATGGAATTAACAGAAACTGAAAATGCTCTTGCTGAAATTGCAAAATCCGACGGAGAAGTCTACAAATTAGTTGGACAAATAATGGTTAAATCAGACAAGACAAAGATAGAATCAGAACTAAAAAGAAAACAAGAACTTTTATCTCTTAGATTAAAAACATTTGATAAACAAGAATCAGAATTAACCGAACAATCAGAAGAATTAAGAAAAGAAGTAATGAAAAAAATAAAATAAATTATATCATTTAAAGCTTTCTATTTAATCACAGAAATCTTTATAAACTCCACTCAGTAATTCTTAATCATGGTGTTTGATAAAATAAAAAAGAGTTTCTCAGAAGCTTTTTCAGGAGCTGAAGAACCTGAATATGTTGAGATAGACTTAGGAAAAGAGACAAAAAGAGCTAAAGTAATTGTTAGGCCCTTTATATTAAAAAGCTTTGAAGATATTAATCCTATTTTAAATGCATTAAGAGAAGGGTATACAATTGCACTTGTTGATATTAAACAATTAAGATCAAAAGATGTTATTGAATTGAAAAGAGCTATTTCTAAAATAAAGAAAACAGCAGATGCTCTAGAAGGAAGTATTGCAGGATTTGGTGAGAATATGATTATTGTAACTCCTCAATTTGCAGATATTTACAAACCAACTATGAGAACACAACATTCTAGTGAAGATCTTCTTAGAGAAGAAAGAGAAAACACTGAAGAAAGAGCAAGAAGAGCAAGAGAATAATTCTAATTTAGCTTAACCCCAAATCTTATATAGCTTTAATTTATCTTATTTCTATGAAAACTCTTTATATTCCCACAATTCAGAAGAACTTGGCCTTTAAATTATCTCAACAAGAGATAACAAAGCTTCCAAAAAAGCTTTTTCTAGTCTATTCTATACAATATCAAGAACTAGCTAGTAACATAGCCAAGCAATTAGAGAAAAACAATATTAAGATACAGCAAAAACAACAAGTTCTTGGTTGCTCTAATATTTCTAATAAAAATAATCTCCCCATATTACTAATTGGAACAGGAAGATTTCATGCAGAAAACCTAATGTTACAGACTCCTATATTATATGTGCTTGAAGATAACAAAATAATTCAGATTCCTCAATCAGAGATTAATAGTATTAAAGCTAAAAAACAAACTGCTTTAATTAAATTCTTTAAAGCAGACAAACTAGGCATCTTAGTTTCAACAAAACCAGGTCAGGAAAGTTTAAACAAGGCAATTAAACTAAAAAAACAACTTGAAACTCAGAAAAACCCAAAACAAGCATACATTTTCATATCTAATAATATAGACATAGCTCAATTTGAAAATTTCAATATTTCTTCATGGGTTAATACTGCATGCAAAGGTCTTGCTATGGATAATCCAAATATCATTAATATGGAAGATTTGCCTAAATAATTCTAATTCGTGTTCTAGCTATATTATATAGCCCTGATTTCAAATAAACAAATAATAAAAGAAAAATAAAAAGAAAAAACAAAAAAATCTGCTCTTAACTAGTTCTTAGCCATTTCAAAAACAGATTTTAAAGAAACAATTATTAGGGTAGGAACAAGGAACACTAATAATGCTCCAAGAATACTTCCTAGTGTTGGGATTATCATTAGAATCTCTCTTCCAAAATAAGAGACAATCACTAAAACCAAGGTTGTAAACAAAAATCCTAAGCTTTCTTTTTGAGTTACATTAAACAGTCCAACTATAACCCCTAATAAAACCAAAGACCAGAGCACAATCTCTTGTACAGAACCTATCATCTGAGTACTAAAGATTCCTATAGTAACTGCAATTACAAGTCCTATTAAAAAAGCCCAAGCACCAATTAAGCTACCTTTAAATTTTTTTACCATTTTACCTCCTTTTCACTGTTTTTCAATATGTTTAAATGTTGTTTATTACATACCTAAACATAATTGTTATAATATAGATAAATATGGTTATAAATCTTTTTATATTGGTTTATCGAATATAAAACAATTAATTTATCTATTTTTTTATATATTTTTAAAAACCACAAACTTTATAAAGGTGTTATAACTCCAAAATTACATCAACATGAAAAGCAAAATATTATCAATGTTTTTATTGACTGCAATTTTGTCAATTGCTATGGTTAGTGCTAGTGTTAATTTTACTGTTTCTCCTACATCATTAAACTTTATTAATTCTGACCTTTCAGAGACTTTAACATTAACTTCTACAGTTGCTACAACTTATCAGTTTGTATTCCCCACAATTAATGATGAAGATGGCACAGCAATTCCATTTACTGCAATAGCTAATAAAGAAGTTACAGCAGGAACTGCAACACCTGTTAATGTTATCTCTACATTAGATTATGATAATTTAATGGTTGGAGAAACTTACACTGGGAATCTAGCAGTTACAGATATAAATGATTCTACTAATACTATTAGTGTTCCTATAACTTTCACAAAAACTTTCTGTGATTCAGGAGAAAAAGGAAATGATTCTGATGGAAAACTAGAAATCACTGATGTTTCTATTGATAATGATGATGGAGATGATACTGAATGGAGTCCTTTAGATACTATTCAAATTGAAGTTGAAGTTGAAAATACAGGAGACGATAAATTGGGAGATGTTATAGTTGAAATAGGATTATATAATTCAAAAGGAAAAAATATCGTTGGAGACTTAAAAGACCTAGATGATGAACAAATTGATTTAGGGTCTATTAAATCTGAAGATGATGAAACTGCTACATTTGACTTTCAAGTTCCTGCAGATTTTTCAGATGAAAATTATGTTTTAGTAATAAAAGTATATAGTGATGATGAAGGAGAAGAAAATGTTTGTACTTCTTATTCAGCTGATTTCGATGGTTATTATGAAACAATTGAAGGAGCAAGAGAAACAGATGAAGAAAATCATATAGTTGTTGATAATATTGAAGTTTCACCTTCAAATCCACAATGTTCAGAACAAGTACAAGTATCAGCAGAAGTTTTCAATATTGGTGATGAAGATTATGAAGATCAGGTTAAAGTAACTCTTACTAATAAAGAACTTGGATTAAATCTAGAACAAATAATAAGACAAGACTTTGACCAAGGAGATTCAGAAACAATTGAATTTGAATTTGAAATTCCAGCAACTGCAACAAAAAAAGTTTATGTTTTAGAATTCAGAACTTATTATGATTATGATGATGATGCTTATGAATTAGTTTCTAGTGATAGATTCACTAAAACTTTAACAGTTGAAGGAAATTGTGGTGAAGTAGCTACAACTCCGAGTATTGAAATTTCAGCTAAGCTTAGCTCAGATACACCTGAAGCAATTGCAGGAGAACAAGTTATTATCCAGACAACACTAAAAAATACAGGAACTACTACAGGATTATATACTATTTCAGTTTCTGGAAACAGTGCATGGTCATCTTTAAATGAGATTGATTCAGAATCAGTGGTTATCCCAGCTGGAGAATCAAAAGAAGTTAGTATTATTCTTGATATCGATGCTGAAGCAGAAGGAGACAAAGAATTCACAATAAAAGCAACAAAAGACGGAGTTTCAAAAGAACAAAAAGTAGCTCTTTCAATAACTGGAAAAACAACATCTAGTTCACCAATACTTGATCACATAAAAGCAAACGGATTTATTTATGCTATAGTTATAATCAATCTAATATTAATAATTGCAATAATCTTAGTTATTAGAAGAATGGTTTCTAAAGCTTAAATAAGCTCAGGTTTTTATTCGTTTTAAGTAAGTGTTTAATTAGTTTTTTGTTTATTCAAAAAGGATACAGAAAATCTCTCTTAGAAAGACAATTTGTTTTAATGTCATAAATTAAGTCATCTCATCTCTGATATTTGGAGGGATATCTTAGTATAATAACATATT
>JBAYNB010000052.1:0-6682 GCA_041679005.1 Candidatus Pacearchaeota archaeon | reverse complement strand
TAAAGAAAAATAAATAAAGATTATAACATTTATTAAATGAGATAGGATAGATAATAAATCTCCTAATTTCATTTTAAGACAATAAGGTTCGTATTATTTCCCAAACTAATAACCCTACTGCTATAAACCCAAAGATTAATACAATTATTTGAATTATTTTAAATGTCTTTTTTTTCATAAACTTTAAGAGTAAATGAAATATATAAATTTAATTGAAAATTGTATCTCTTGGAGTTTTATTTATTCAAACTTAGGAGAATAAATTCAACCTAAGCTTTTTTTGCTTTTTATCTATATTTTATAAACTTTTTTAGTTATGCAGAAGTATTTTTTTAGTTTGGAACATATTTTTAAGTTATCAATTTAATTCTTAAGCTTTAAAGATGATTATCAATAATTCTTAAATTTTTTGGCTTTGAAATAAATCTTTGAATATAATTAACATATTAAATAGGATTATCAGATATGTAAATAAAAGAAATTCAGGTTAGACTTGTCTTCTTGAATTTATGATTAAGCAAATTTTACATATTATTGAAACATTTATTAATCTCTTTTTATTTACTCTATAAAGATGGTGAATGAAATACTTGGTCCTGAAAATTGGTTTTTGATTTTTTTAGGCTTAGTTTGGATTATCGGAGCAGTGCTACAAGACTTGAGAAGAAGAGAGGTTGATAATCTTTGGAACTTTTCTTTAATTCCAATTGCTATTATTTATAGATTATTAGTTTATATTTTCAATGGAAATTATTGGTTTGTTCTTAATGGACTAATCGGGCTTGCAATATTCTTTGTTTTGCATAATTTGTTTTATTATTCAAGGATGTTTGCAGGAGGAGATGCAAAACTTTTACTTGCACTTGGAATAATTTTGCCTTTAAGTTATAATTGGATTATTAATCTTAAAATCTTTGGGATATTTATTTTATTATTTTTAGCTGGAGGAAGTATTTATTCTTTAATCTGGGCTTTTTGCCTTATGATTAAACACTGGAAACATTTTAAAAAAGAATTTGTTAAGCAATGGAAGAATTATCAAAAAATATTTTTGTTTGATTTAATTTTTGTAATTTTGTGGGTAGCTTTTTCTTTTATTATAAGTCGGGTTGTATTTATTTTAATTGGGATGATTGTTTTACTATTCCCTGTTTTATTTATTTTTGCTAAATCTATAGAAGAAAGTTGTATGGTTGTTGAGTTAAGTCCTGATAAGGTAACTGAAGGTGACTGGTTATATGAAGATATTTTTGTTGGAGGGAAAAAAATAAAATCTAACTGGGAAGGAGTTTCTACAAAAGAACTTGCATTAATCAGAAATAAATGTAAAAAAAAGATTCTTATAAAATTTGGGATTCCTTTTACTCCTGCATTTTTATTTGGAATGATTGGATTATTATATTTAGCTTGGAGTTATGGAATGTTTTTTTGATTAAGGTATTCTAAAACTAATTTGAGGAAGATGAGGGTCTATTAAATTTTGACTCTTGTTTTTTGTTTGTTTTTTTGAATCTGTTTTTCTTGAACTTCTTTTTTTTATCTCAAGTTTTGATTGAAGCTGTTTAAGCTCTGATTCATTTAATTGTCTTTTCTCTAATTTTTCATTTTTATAAATGGGAATTATATTAATCAGAGAATGCCCTTGAATGCTTGTTGTTTCCATTTTAATATCCTCGGGTTTTAATTTAGTCTTTATTATTTTTATTATTTTTTGAGCTAAAGAAAGTGCGGGTTTTGGAAGTTTTTCTGTTTTAATATGTTCTAGAGGAACAATCATAGAATGACCTCTTGACAGTGGATTTATTTCTAGGATTGCAACTGCTTTTTTATTTTCTGCTAATTTATAAGAGGGAACTTGATTTCCTGCAATTGCACAAAAAATGCATGGGTTTGTTGTTTGTTTGGAAGTTCCTTTAGCAGGTTCTTGTAGTAATTGCCCTGATTCTGATATTTTTATTTTGTTTTGTTTTAAAAATTCTTCAAGCTGTTCTTCGTTTAATTCAAGAATATGTTGTTTAATCTCTTGTTTATTTTCTTGAGGAAGCTTTTCAATTTGAGCAATTAGTTGTTCTTTAATTTGTTCTGATTGTTCTGGTGTTAGTGTCATGAATTAAATTAAAGAACAAGGTTTTTTATATTTATCTTAATTACTTTAATAGAATTGTAGATTTAGATTAATTATCCAAATGCTCTTCTAAAGTCAATAACTTCTGCAGAAACTACACTAGGAATTGCTCTTAGAGGGTTTTCAATGTCATCTATTGAAAGAGATTCGTCTAAAGCAAAATTAAGAATAACTGCATTTAAGCCAAATGCAACAGATTCTGTTTTTGTTGAAGGATTTTTTCCCTTGTTTTTTTCTACGATTTCCTTTGCTTTTGCTTGAATTTCTTCTAAGTTGGATTTAGGAGATTCAGGCATTATTTTTATTGTTACAAGTGCAGTTCCCATAATATGTTTTTGGAAATTTGGTTTATAAAAGTTTGTTTTTTGTGATTTTATAATAAACTTGGGAAGCAAGCTAACCCAAGTTTTTTTTGAGTATCTATAGTGTATAACTCCTTAAGCTTTGATTTTAATTTTTTAAGCTTGGAAGATGATTAACATAAGGATGAGTATTATATCATATTAGAAAGTAAAAAATTAAGCTTAAAACTTGTTTTACTTAATTTTATTAGACAACTAATTCAGTAATTAATAATTCTAAAATCATGTTTTATACAAGCATAATACTTATAAGGCAAAACATTTTTTTAGTCTAAGACAAAAGGAGATAAGATGGAAGGAAATTATAATCAATTAATTGAATTTATTTCAAAAACCTCTGGAGTTAGTGTTGAAGAAATAGAGAGAAAAATTGAAGCTAAGCAGGCTAAACTTGCAGGTTTAATTAGTAGGGAGGGGGCTGCACAGATAATCGCAGCAGAATTAAGTATTAATTTTGATAAACAATTAATCAAGATTTCTCAAATAGTGCCTGGGATGAGGAAAATAAACCTTGTGGGTAAGATAATTACTCTATTTCCAATAAGGTCTTATAATAAAAATAACCGGGCAGGAAGAATTGGAAGTTTTATTTTAGCAGATGAAACTAGTAATATTAGGGTTGTTTTATGGGATGAAAATCATATTGATTTGATTGATAAAGGAGAAATAACTCAGGATTCTTGTGTGGAAATAGGCAATGCTAGTATTAGGAATGGAGAATTGCATCTTAGTTCTTTTTCTGAGATTAAAATTTCTAATCAACCAATAAAAGAGGTTATTACTACTAAAACAAGTTCTCCAAAATTAATTGTTAATTTTAATCCTGGTGAAAATGTTTCTACAAGAGCATTTATTGTTCAGATGTTTGAACCAAGATTTTTTGAGGTTTGTCCTAGTTGCAGAAAAAAAGTTGTTGATTCAGAATGTCAGGAACATGGAAAGGTAACCCCTGAAAAAAAAGCATTATTAAATTTTAGTATAGATGATGGAAGTGATTCTATAAGGGCTACAATGTTTTCAGATGTTCTTGAAAAAATAATTCCGAAAGAACAATTAGAGGATTTTGATGCTTTTGCAAGAAAAAAATCAGAATTGCTTGGAAAAGAAATGATAATAACTGGTCAGGTTAGAAAAAATCAGATGTATAATAATAATGAGTTCATTGTTTCAGGGCTAGATGAAGTTAATCTGGATAAACTTATTCAAGAATTGGAAAAGTAAAATATTGAAGTTTAAGATAATCTTTATTAACTTATTTTTGTTTTATTATTAATAATTTAAAAGAGGAAATAAAATGTTACTCAAAACCCACATAGTCTTTGCAATTTTTGTTATTCTCTTATTCTTAGAACATGTAACTAATCCATTGGTTTTTGTTTTAATGGTATTTATTGCAACAATTTTACCTGACCTAGACTCAGGTTTTTCAAGTTATGGTAGACATTTTATATTTAGACCTTTGCAATTTTTCACAAAACACAGAGGAATTATTCATAGTTTTAGTTTTGCTATCTTAATTTCAGTTGTGCTTGCTGTTTTTTTCCCAAAATTGAGTCTAGGATTTTTTTTAGGATATTCTGTTCATTTAATTCTTGATAGTTTTACAAAAGAAGGAATTCAACCATTTTGGCCATTTAGAATAAGGAGCTCTGGTTTTATTAGGAGTGGAGGAAAAATTGAAGAAACATTATTCTTTACCTTACTTATCCTTGATATTATTTTATTCTTTGCAGTTTTTCTCTTTTGAATTTAGTATGCATTGATGTTTTTTAACATATATAACCTCTTTAGATAATGCTTATAAAGAAAAATCTGATTGTTCTGATTATGGCTGAAGAAAATAAATTAGAGATATCTTTAAAGAGTGTAAAAATTTGGGAGATTAGTGATAATATCGGTGTTAAAGGCAAGGCATTGTCTAGTACCTATGAAAGTTCAGACATTAGGGGAAGATGTTATGTAAAAGAAATTAGAAATAATCAAGATGTTGTTGTTATGAAATATTTTAGCCATAAAGATGATTTTGGAGATGATTTTGGAACTGATGGGCTTGGAAAGGAAGAGCTTTCTCAAATTTATAAAAAATTAAAATTAAAAGGCGATGCAACACTGAATCCCCTTAGGGTTTCTTGTCATGGAGGATTTGGAGGTTAATCATGGCTAAAAAAGAAGAAATAGAAGAAATTAAAGATGATGTTGCAGATTCTGGTTCTGAAAAATCTGGAAAAAGAAAGGAAAAGAAAGAAGAAGCACCTTTAAAACTCTCTGACCTTCCTGGAATTGGACCTGCTGCTGTTGAAAAATTAGAATCTGCAGGAATTTTTGATTTAATGGGAATTGCTGTTTTAGGTCCAAAAGAACTTGCTGAAATGGCAGGTATGGGAGAAGCTGCTGCAAGAAAAGCGATTCAGGCATCTAGAAAAATGATGGATTTGGGTTTTCAATCAGGATTAGAATTTGCAGAAAAAAGACAAGAAATTTTTCATATTACCTCTGGAAGTAAAGAGTTAGATAATCTTTTGGGTGGAAGAGGATTAGAAACAAAAGCAATAACTGAAGCCTTTGGTGCATTTGGAAGTGGAAAAACTCAGCTTGGATTAAGTCTAGCAGTTAATGCTCAGATGCCTCTTGAAATGGGTGGAGCAGAAGGAAAATCAGTTTATATTGATACAGAAGGAACTTTTAGACCTGAGAGAGTAAAGCAAATCGCAGAAGCAAAAGGAATGAATCCTGAAAATGTTTTAAAAAATATTTTAGTTGCAAGAGCATTTAACTCAGACCATCAGATACTTTTAATTGATAAAGTTGCAGAGTTAATTAAAAATGGAGAACCAGTAAGAATTGTTATTGTGGATAGTTTAACAGCTCATTTCAGGGCAGAGTTTTCTGGAAGAGGACAATTAGCAGATAGGCAACAGAAATTAAATAAATATCTTCATAATCTTATGAAAATGTCTGAGCAATTTAATCTTGCAGTATATGTAACTAATCAAGTAATGGCTAATCCTGCGATGATGTTTGGAGATCCAACAACTGCAATTGGAGGAAATATTGTAGGGCATGCCTCGACATTTAGAATGTATTTAAGAAGAGGAAAAAAAGGTTCAAGAGTTGCTAAATTAATTGATAGCCCTAATCTTCCTGATAATGAATGTATTTTCTGGGTTGGAACAAAGGGTGTAAATGATGAAGAGACTGCAGAATAAAAAATTAATTTTGATATCTAATACCTTTATAAAATTCAAGAAGACAAGTCTAACTTGAATTTATTTTTTCTTTTCAATATTTGATAACTGTTTAGGGTTAGTTAATTATTTTGTCTAGAATTATTTATCCTCAAAAATATAAAGCTCTTTTTTGCTATGAAATATTAATCAATAAGTAAAAAACTTGGTTTAGCTAGCCTTCTAAGTTTAAATAAAAAATAATTCTTTAAATAAGTTTTATAAACTTGGTTTTTATTGATTAATTATGGATAGTAAAATAAAGGAGGAGATTTGGAAAATTTTTATGGTCGCGAGTTTTCTTTTTATAACTATATTTTTTATTTTACCTTATCTTGTACAGGTATCTACTTTTTTTCATGAAAGGGGACATCAAAAAGCTTTAGATAAATACGGGATAGAAAATAGTTATTATATAAATTTATTAGAAACAATACCTAATTTTTATAATCCTAAGGTGCAAAAACTTGGAGTTACAAGATTTGATTTAGAAGCATATAAAAAATTAAATAAGTATGAAAGAACTGAAATTAATATTGCTGGAATTGTTTCAGATTTAAGATTTTTATTCTTAATTGCAATTTACTTATCATTTATTAATGTTTATTTATTTTATAAAATTAGAATTAAAAAACAAATTGACTTTGCATTTCTTTTAGGAATTAATTGGATATTATTTATGTGGCTTGTTGCTTTAATTCAAATTACTGTTTCAAATATAACTTTCTCTTCAGGGGATATTTATAGTTTAGTTAGATTTTTAGAAGTTATTTAGGTATTTATTTTTGATAAATTTAATTATTTTATTCTTTGATAACCTATTGTATATTTTACAAATTTATAATAAAGTTTATTAAGGATGATTCTCTTTGTAAATCTATGAAAAGAGGATTTAGAGCACAGGCAAATATAATTGTAGGAGTTCTTCTTATTCTCATGGTGATTGTTATTGTTGCTATTGTATTTAGTGT
>JBAYNB010000051.1:0-6709 GCA_041679005.1 Candidatus Pacearchaeota archaeon | reverse complement strand
TTAAGAGAAAGACTTGAGAAAGAAAAGCAAGAAGCAGTTAAAAAAACCGTTGAAAGAGAGTCTGCACAGATTAAATCAAGACTTGCAAGAGAATTTGAAGAGAAACTAAAACTTGAAACAAAGGCAAAGAAGGCAGAATTTGAGAAGAAAAAAGCAGATTTGGCTTTGGAAATTCAAAAAAAAGCTAAACATTTATTTGTTTAATTCGGTAAATGTTTGGAGGTGGTTTTTAGGGGTAGTTTTTAGATGTGATGATGATATTTTTAATGAATATTTATAAAATCTCTTCTTCTTTAAATTAATCCTACTATTTTTTGTAAAGATTATGTTTTTCTAATTTTATCGTCGATAAAATGGTTTTTTGGATAGTAAGGTTTATAAAGCCTCTTGGCTTAATTTTGATATAAAATAAGCAAAAAATTTAGTAAGTATTGAATTACTAAGCAAATTTTGACTAAAAATTTACATTAAACTTGTCAGAGTTTAATCAAATTTATCAAAAACAAATTATATTAAGATGGCAGACAATAGTTATTCAGCAGATAGCATTAAGGTCCTTGAAGGGCTTGAAGCAGTAAGAAAAAGGCCTGCAATGTATATAGGAGGCACTGGAAAAGACGGTTTGCATCATTGTGTTTATGAGGTTGTTGATAATTCTATTGATGAATGTTTAGCTGGTTATTGTAAAATAGTTCAGGTTATAATAAACAAAGACGGAAGTTGCACTGTAATTGATGACGGAAGAGGTATTCCTATTGACAAGCATCCAGTTTATAAAAAGTCAGCAATGGAAGTTGCTTTAACTAAACTTCATGCGGGCGGTAAGTTTGAAAAATCAGCTTATCAGATTTCAGGGGGGTTGCACGGAGTAGGAGTAAGCTGTGTAAATGCATTATCTATAAAACTAATTGCAACAGTAAAAAGAGACGGTAAAATATATCGACAAGAATATAAAATCGGAAAACCTTTAGATGATGTTAAAGTAGCTGGAACATGTAAAAAGGATGAAACAGGAACAGAGATTACATTTTATCCTGATAAGGAAATTTTTTCAACAATAGAATTTGATTTTTCAACTCTTAAAAAAAGATTACAGGAGATTGCTTTTTTGAATCCTGAAGTAACTATTATTTTGAAGGATGAGAAGGAAGCAAAGGAAGAGAAATTTCATTATGATGGTGGGATTTTAGAATTTGTTGCTCATATAAATAAGTCAAAAGGGGTTTTACATAAACCTATTTATTTTAAAAGAGAAAGTAATGGGAATACTATTGAAGTAGCTATTCAGTATAATGAAGGATATAATGAAAATATTTTTGGTTTTGTAAACACAATTAATACAACTGAAGGAGGAACGCATATTTCTGGATTTAAAACTGCTTTAACAAGAGCTCTTAATGATTCTGCTGAAAAAAAAGGTTTACTTAAAAATGAAAAAATTGTTGGAGATGACACAAGGGAAGGATTAACTGCTATTGTTAATTTAAAAATGAGAGACCCACAATTTGAAGGTCAGACAAAAACAAAATTAGGAAATTCTGAAATGAAAGGAGTTGTTGATTCTATTGTTTATACTGCATTATTAGAAGTATTAGAAGAAAATCCAAATATTGCAAGCAAAGTTATTCAAAAAGCATTAGAAAGTGCAAAAGCAAGAAATGCTGCTAAAAGAGCAAGAGATTTAGTAAGAAGAAAATCTGCATTTGGAGGACTTGGTCTTCCTGGAAAATTATCTGATTGTTCAACAAAACAAAGAGAAAAAACAGAGCTGTTTATTGTTGAAGGGGATTCAGCAGCAGGTTCTTCAAAAATGGCAAGAGATAAAGAATTTCAGGCAATTCTTCCATTAAGAGGTAAAATTTTAAATGTTGAAAAAGCAGCACCTGTTAAAACTCTTGCAAATGAAGAGATAGCAAATTTAATTACTGCTATTGGGACTGGAATTAAAGAAGAGTTTGATGCAGAAAAATTAAGATATAATAAAGTAATAATTATGACAGACGCTGATGTTGATGGAAGTCATATTAGAACATTACTTTTAACTTTGTTTTTTAGATATGTCCCAGAATTAATTGAAAATGGAAATGTTTATGTTGCTGTTTCTCCACTTTTTAGGATTAGAAAGAAGAAAGATTATTATGTTTATTCTGAAGATGAATTAAAAAAGACACTTGAAAAAGTTGGGAGCAATGCAGATGTTCAGAGGTTTAAAGGATTAGGAGAAATGAACCCAGAGCAGTTGTGGGACACAACCATGAATCCTGAAACAAGAATTTTAAAAAGAGTTACAATTGAAGATGCTGTTATGGCTGATGAAACTTTTGATATGTTAATGGGAGACTTAGTTGGTCCAAGAAGAAAATTCATTGAATTAAATGCTAATATTGCAGAGGTGGATATCTAAATGGAATTTATAATTGTAAAAACAACTGTTGAGAGTAAAAAAGTTCAAGAATTAATATTAAAAAATAATAAATATAAAATACCACAAATAATTGCAACAAAAATAAAATGTGGTGATAAAAATTATTTAAATTGGGTTGGAGAAAATTGTTAAAATGCCAAAAGAAAAAAATCATGATATTGATGATGCAGTTGATGAAACTCCTTCTGAAGAAGACTTAGAAACAATTGAAAAAGAAGCAGAAGAAACACAGAATGGAGAAATGGAAAAATTAGAGAAAACAGAACTTAACCTTAAAGATATGGATGAGAATAGGGTTGTTATGAGTGAGATTTCTACTGAAATGAAAAGAGCATATATTGATTATGCTATGTCAGTTATTGTTTCAAGAGCTTTGCCTTCTGCAGAAGATGGATTAAAACCAGTTCATAGAAGAATTCTTTATGCTATGAAACTTATGGGGCTTGATAAAGGAATGACTAAGAAATCAGCAAGAATTGTAGGAGATACAATGGGTAAGTTCCATCCACATGGAGATTCTGCTATATATGATGCTATGGTAAGAATGGCTCAAGATTTTTCATTAAGATATCCTTTAGTTCATGGTCAAGGAAATTTTGGTAGCATGGATGGAGATTCTGCTGCTGCTTCAAGATATACTGAAGCAAAGTTAGCTAAGATTGCTACAGAATTATTACAGGATATTGACAAAGAGGTTGTTAGATTCACACCAAATTTTGATAATTCTATTGATGAACCAGTTATTTTGCCTGGTAAAATACCTAATTTATTGGTTAATGGAAGCTCTGGAATTGCAGTTGGAATGACTACAAATATCCCTCCTCATAATCTTATTGAAGTTTGTGATGCAATAATAAAAACAATTGATAAACCAGAAATAACTATTGAAGAATTAATAGAAATAATTCCAGGTCCTGATTTTCCAACAGGAGGAAAAATTTCTTCTGAAAACATGAGGTTATTATATGAAACAGGAAAAGGAGGTTTTGTAGTTAGAGGAAGAGTAAATACAGAAAGTAAAAAAGATAAAGAATATATAATAATTACAGAAGTTCCTTATCAGACAAATAAAGCAGAATTAGTAAAACAAATTGCAGAACTTGTTGGAGAGAAAAAACTACCAGATATTAAAGATTTAAGAGATGAATCAAGCAAAGGAAAAGTAAGAGTTGTTATTGAATTAAGAAAAGGAGCAGATGCACAGTTTACAATTAATAGATTGTATAAATCCACTAAATTGCAGACTAAGTTTGATGCAATTTTAGTTGCTCTTGTTAACGGAGTCCCTAAGCAACTTAATCTTAAAGATTTAATTGAAGTTTATATTCATTTTAGAAAGAAAATAGTAAGAAAAAGAACAGAATTTGATTTGAAAAAAGCAGAAGACAGGGAACATATTGTTAAAGGATTGTTAATTGCATTGAAAAATTTAGATGCAGTTATTGAGACTATTAAGAAAAGTAAAGAAGATGCACTTGATAATTTAATGAAGAAGTTTGGGTTTACTAAAAAACAGGCAGAAGCAATACTTGAAACAAAATTAAAACAATTAAGTTCTTTAGAACATGAAAAACTTAGAAAAGAGGAAGAGGAATTAATTAAATTAATAAAAGAATTAAATATTATTCTTAAAGATGAAAATGAGATTTTAAAAATAATTAAAGAAGAATTAAGGGATTTAAAGAAAAATTATGGTGATGAAAGAAGAAGTCAGATTATTAAGACAGTTAAAGAATTACAAGAAAAGGATTTAGTGCAAAAACAAGATGTTGTGATTACAATAACTGATAAAGGTTATATCAAGAGAATGCCTTACAAAGCTTATCATGAACAGAAAAGAGGAGGAAAAGGAGTAATTGGAACAGAATTAGCAACAGAGGACTTTGTAAAACAAATTATTACTTGTTCAACTCATGACCATTTATTACTATTCACAGCAAGAGGAAGATTATTCTGGTTAAAGGCTTATCAAGTTCCTGAAACACAAAGATATGGAAGAGGACAGGCAATTATTAATCTTCTTAATTTAAAAGAAGATACAGTAACAAGTGTTTTATCTGTAAAAGATTTTACTGATTATTTGTTTATGGTAACTAAAAAAGGAATGGTAAAGAAGATAAGATTAGATATGTTTTCAAAACCAAGAAATGCTGGAGTAAGAATAATTAATCTTCCTTTAGATAACTCTGATAGTGTTGTTGATATTAGCAGGATAAAAGATAAACAAGAACTAATGATTTTCACAAGAAAGGGTCAGGGGATAAAGTTTAATTCAGATGAAATAAGAAACATGGGTAGAGCAAGTTATGGGGTTACTGGAATAAAATTAAATGTAAGCGATGAAGTTGTAAGTTTAGAGATTATTCCTATTGATGAAAAAGAGAAAAATGAATCTTCTATATTAACTATAACTGAAAAAGGTTTTGGTAAAAGAAGTGCAATTGAAGATTATAGATTAACAGGAAGGGCTTGTAAGGGAGTTATTAATTTAAAGATAAGTGATAAAACAGGAAATGTTGTTTCTACAATGAATGTTAATGATAAAGATAATTTTGTTGTTTCAACAAAAAAAGGGATTGTAATAAGAACTGATGTTAAACAAATAAGGGTTATGAGCAGAGCAACACAAGGGGTAAGAATAATCAAGCTTCATGAAGGAGATAAAGTAGTTGATATTGCTAAGTTAATGAAAGAAGAAGGGGTTGTTGAACCAAGTTCTGAGAAAGAAGAATAAAAAGTCTTAAAAACTCTATTTTGAATACTTCTTTTAATGGAAAATAATCATTCTAAGAACAGAACCTTTAATCCTAATAGAATAAGAAACCCAAAAAGGATTGAAGAAATTATTAGGTTTAGGTCAAATGAGGTGTATACTAAATTTTATTCAATTAGTGAACATTATTCACTAAATGCTTTTGATTTAAAATCCCTTGTTAATTATAAACAACTAATGAAAAGTTATTTTTTAGATACAAAAAAATTAATGAAACAATATTTTAAGGTGATGGGTATTAAAAAAATAAATAAACATAGTGAAATAATGAAGAATTATCTTTATATTTATCATGATAATAAGGCAATTATCAATATCCTAGAAAATAAGATAAAAATAAAACCATAAGGATTTCTTAAATCTAGTCGATTTATAGTAATATTTAAAAATAGCTTAAATTATTGATTTAAATGGCAAATGAAAATCTTATTTTAAGAATTAGTGAATTAGAAAATATTTTCAAAGAGAGTTTAGAAAATATGCAGGATAGTTTTCATAGTATTGAAAAAAATAGAACCTTAGACTTTCTTTCGCTTGATGGGTTATTATATCAAAAAAAAGAGATAGAAGGACATTATCAGAGAACCAATAATTTTTTTGCTGAATATGTGGAGTTAACAGGAGGTAAGGTTAATCCAGAATATACTGCTTATACTACTTGTGTAAATACTGTTTTTAGAATTATTAACAAAAAGATAAAAAAAGTAGAAGATGAGAATATTAAAAAAATTAATTCTGAATAATGACATTAGAAAATATTAGTAGGATGAGGAGTCCAAAAAGAATAGAAGAGAAATTACATGGTTATGCAGGTAAAACTTCTAAACTGTTTTATGAGATTTGTGAAGGGGATATTCTTAAAAAAGCTGATTTAAAAACACTTAAAGACTACAGACAAATTCTTGAGGAAATAAAACAAGAATCAAAAAAAATGATAGATAAATATCTGAAACTTAAAAATATTAAAGTACTTCCTTTAAATACAGTTATAGCAGAAGATTATTCTTATGTTTGTATGCAAAAAATAAATCTCATTAAAATAATTGAAGATAAAATAGAGAATTATAATAAAACAAATCTTAGATAAAATTATTTTTTAAATTATTATTTTATGTTTAACCTGTAAGAATTCTATCTTCATAAGGGTTATTCTTTCTGCTTTCTTTTAATGTTTTGAGATAAAATTTTTTCATTGATTCTTGGATGCTTGTTTTTTTAGTTTTAGGTAATTTTAGTGTATCTGCTAACTCAAGCATTGTTACTAATCCTTTTTTTGTTTTTGGAATTGAATGTGGTTCAACACCCAAACAGCTAATTCTTTGAATATAAACTTTTTTTAATTTATGATAATTCATTTGACTGTAATTTTTTGCCATTTTTTATTAGAACAAATTAACTTTTTAAAGATTATTATAATCACAATATTTCTATTCGATTTCACCACAACCGATTAATCTCCAGTGCTGATGAATGTTTCTTGCTAAACCTACACTATCTCCTTTAATTAAAAT
>JBAYNB010000050.1:0-7193 GCA_041679005.1 Candidatus Pacearchaeota archaeon | reverse complement strand
TGGATTGAAAGAATTGCTCTATCGTTTGCTCTGAGTATTGCAATTGTTCCTCTTGTTGTATTTTATCTAAATCTCGCTGGAGTTAAGATTAATTTATTAAATAGTTTTTTAACAATTCTTGGTATTCTTATTGTAAGTGTAGGTATTTTATACTGGAAAACTAAAAAAAGAAAATAAATATGATTTTGGCTTAGTTTCTAAACCACCTTTCGCTTTCTTCCTCTTCTGCTTCTTGAGAAGCACTCGACCAGCAGGTCGTCTATCTTTTCTGTGCTTGTTGCACCACTACCCTTGCCCATAACACAGCTTCTCCTCAAAATATCTTCAATCTGTTCAGGAACAGTGAACAGATTTTTCTTTGCTCGTTTTTCGATTTTCTTTAAAATTTCTGTGTCAAGAAAAATACAAATCTGATTTTTAGATTTAAATTTTGGGTTAAGAGAATCAAATGCCTTGTCAATCTGAGAAACTGTCCAACCATTATTAAGCAAAGGAGTTTTTATCTGCAAATCAGAACATCCTCTTTTTCTTGCTTCAATAACAAAGTTAACCAATCGTTGGTCTGGCATATTTTTGTGTTTTATTATGTTATTTTATTTAATTATCTTAATAATTTTGATTAAGTTAATCTTTCTATAATTTCTTGCTTAATGTTTCATCCCAAACTTCATCCTCTTTATTGTCCCAAAGCTCTTTCATTTTTGGTTGTTGAATTTTATGTAAGAACTCATCATATTGATTTCTTTCTTTTAATTTAATTAATTTTTTTACCATCTTTCTTAATAATTTATTTTGTAAGTCTGTATTATATTATTTTTTAGTTATACTTATTTCTTTGGTTTCTTAGGCTTTTTTATCTCTAAGCGGTTTGTGTTATTATTTCTGTTTATATTATTTTTTCTGTTTATCTTCCAGATATTAATAGTGCTGTCTATTATTAAACAAGCTCCTATTACAACTATAAGAACACAGAAAAAATTATGAGACTGAGTCATAAATCCAACTAAAACCAGAAACATTCCAAGTAATGCTTTTCTTATTTGTTTTTTCATTTAGATTATTTGTTTTTATTTAGTTAGTTATTTTAAATTGAAAGATAATTCAAAATTATTGCAAATCCAATCCATAATAAATAAGGAATTAAAAGATAACTTGCTTTTTTGTTAATTTTCCAGTTTAATATAATTAGATGAATAATAGAGACCAACATTAATACTGCAATAACTAAGGCATGAAGCGGGCTTTTGAATCCAAAATAAAAAACACTCCAGAGTATATTTAACATAAGATTTATCCAATAACTAACAATAATGCTTGTTTTTTGATTTTGTTTTTTCGATGCCCAAGAAAAACACATTGATATTGCAATAAGTAAGAATAAAACATTCCAGACAACAGGAAAAACCCAGTTTGGGGGGGTTATTGATGGTTTAATTGTTTGATACCAATCAGATTTAACTGCATTTGTTGTAAACAATCCTCCAATAAATGCAACAGCATAAACAATTATTAGACATACAAGCAAAATTCTCCAGTGTTTTTTACATTCCATTATTTTTTGGTTTTAAGATAAACTTTTTCAACTTTAAATGATTTATAGATTCCTTCAATAATATCTGTACCAGCATAACCTGCAAGAAGACTTAATCTATAATCAAAACTAAAAATTATTCCAGTAAAGACTCCGATTACAAGAGCTACAATAACTGTAATAAAATAATAACCCCATAAAATCTTTCTTTTTAGAGAAAGGGCTTTTAATAATCCAATAAATCCTCTGGTTAATCCACCAATTCCTCCAAGCAAGCCTGAAATAATAACAACATCCATCTCTTTTTTTAGTTCCCCTCTTTATTTGAATAAAATTAAGAATTATTTAAAGGTTTGTATCAAAAAGCATCTTCCTAAAGGGCATAGGTATTAGGCAAAACCTAAAATTATTTTATTATTAAATTCAGGAAAACAAGTTTAACCTGAATTTCTTTTTTCTCTCAATATCTAATAGTTTTTTATATAATCTGCTCATCTTAATAGCTAAAAATGTTTATGACATAATAAATAGTAAAATAATTTGGATTAGTGAAACTTCCAAATAGCAAGCTCTAAAAACCTCATTTTATAATAAAACTTATGAACAAACTAGAAATGTTTATTGCAATTGTAATGATTTTGTTAATCATCTTATTTATTTATCTTGCACCAAAGTTAGGCATCACTGGAAACTTAGTAAATAAACAAACAACTAATTCAGAAACTAAATCAGCTTCTGTTTCTGAACAAGTATTAATAACTAAAGATAATTTTCAGGCATATCTTGAAAAACAATCAATAATCCAAGATCTTCCAAAAAATGCAGAGCTCTCTTTAGTATTTAGTGATACTAATGAAGCTTATATTTTAACAAAGTCTTCTGTAAAAAAAGGTTTAGCAGATAACCCAGATATTACAATAACAATTCCATCAAAATACATACCAAGTTTAGGAAATCTTTGCAATGCAATAAAAACAGCAAACACTAACAGAGATTTATCTTATGAAATTAATCCAGACATAAGTAAAGCTTCTTTATTATGGAAATATAAGGGTATGACTAAGTATAAAGATTGTTTGGGATAAAACTGTTTTTTGTTTACATTAAAAACCAAATAATTAAAAATAAGGGAGTTTTATGGATTAAGCTGTGAATAATACATCTCAAGCTAAAGAATACTTCTTCATAACTAAAAATATTTATCAGATATCAATAAGAAAAAGTAATTTATGTTGGACTTGTCCACATGAATGAAGGAGAAGATTTATGGGTTATTCTTTTTAGATAAATATTTAATCTTTATTAGCTTGATAAAAAAATGATTAGAGAAAACTTTTCTTTAGGAGAAATGAAAAATATTCTTGATAAATATAATATGAGTGATATACATATAAGTCCTCATTATATAAGTTATATTAATGAAGGTAAGAGAGATATATCTGAAGATGAAATTAAAAAATTTATATCTAATAAAAAATCTTATTTTGTTGAAAAGCAAATTAATGGTTGGATAAGATTTAAGATGGTCTATGAAATAAGCAATAAATATGATCTAGTTATTGTTGTAAAAGAGGATATAAACAATGACAGAAAGATTTTAAAGGTTGTAAGTGCTTATAAAACCAATAAAAAGTTAAAAGAAAAATGGGAAAAAATTTCAAAGTCACTTATGAAGAGATAGAAGACATCCTGTACCTAGGAAAAGAAGAAAAAGTTAAGTTTAGTTTAGATTTAGCTCTTCCATCTGGAGATATTGTTGTGGATATTGGAAGTGATGGAAAAATAGCTGGTTTAGAGGTTTTTAATGCTACAGAATTCTTTTCTATGTTAAGTAAAGAACTTCAGAATATTAAAGATGCAGAGATAAAAGTAATTTATTCTCCTTCTTATACTTCTATGTCCATTAACCTAGAAACAAAGAAAGATTTAGTTAAAAGTAGTAATTTAGTAATACCTTATAGCAAGAATCTTGCTTTTAGTTGATTTTTAGAGTATTATTAGTAATGTTAGTAATCTAATAATTTTGATAATCTTAGGGAGAAACAAGAGTTAATTCTTAGTTTAAATAAATTAATACTCAACTCATTATCTGAAACTTAATATTATCTAGATTACCAATTATAGATAATCAAAACAAACTTGGGTTAGCTTGCCCTAAGAAAATTATCAGAAATTTTCTGGGCCCCAAAAACTTTGAGAGTTTTTGTGGGTTCCCAAGTTAAGGTATAAATAATCCAAACCTTAAAATAATTCTTTGTATTGTAATAAATATAAACTATAATCAATAAAGAACAAAGAAGATTTAAAATTATTTTATACTTGTACTAAAATTTTCCTAACTGCAGAGTTTTTTATATTGCCTGCATAGTCTTCTGCTGTAAACCAATATTTTATTTTCTTACCATTATATTCTGCTAGGTTTACACTAACAGAACACTCTTGTTTTTTTCCTGAATTACAGTTGCTTAAAACTAAAGTGGTCTTGCTAGATTCATCTTGTCCATCAAGATAATAATTTAGTTTCATAGTTTTAAGGTTAAGTTCAGTGTATTGAGCTTTAAATTCTCCTGAAGCATATTTTCCTCTAGGTTCTATTTTATGAAACTGAGTGGCTTTACTGTCAATTGTAAAAGTTTTTGTAATATAAGCTTCATTTCCAAAAAAATCAACAGCCTTAAAAGTTATATTATTAAACCCCTCCTTAAAGTTCTTCTTCTTATTATAAATATCACATTTACTGCATAGTTTAGTGTATTTATTTTTTCCATTAGTATTATCTAAAAAATAAAGATTTGACAATTCACTTAGTTCAATATTTAAAAGAACAGATTTTTTATTATACCAGTTAGCTTCTAAGGGAGCATTTATAGTTATAATGGGAGCTGATGAATCAATAAAAGTCTCATCAAGAGTTGAACATCCTCCAGTACCTAAAGACTCACATTTATTACTAGAACAATAAACTCCTTCTGAAATTTCATTAACACATAAAACACAACTATCTTCTGTGCATGTATAAATACCTGCACCTGGCTGACATTTTGAATAATCTATTTTTTGCCTGTTTGTAAGGCAAACATTATGATATCCTGCACTTACTGAACTTATTAATAAGATTGTAAATATTGTCAGTATTGCAAACATTATTGTTTTTTTTGTTTTTATCATTGTGTTTTTGTTTTAGATATTTATCAGTATATAGTTATTAAATTTGGTCTAATTTCTAATATTAAATTTACCTCATTTCCCCTTAAAAGGAAAAAAAATTAAATAAAAAATAAAAATAAAAATTTAATTTTTAGATTGCTTCTCCCCAGAAGTAGATACTTCCAGTATCAAAGTCTCCGTTACATGGCTCAGGCAGATTAAGTCTGAATGTTAAAGCCATTTCACTTCCTGGAGTTAAAACATTACCAGTTGTATGAGAACCAGGGTATTGTATACCTCCGATTATCTCATTTGCTTGAGTAATTCTTTCTCCTGATGGAATTGACATATAACCTTCAGCATCTCCCATTGCTGTAGTTGAATAATATCCGTTTGTAGCAAAGTATGCGAAATTGCTTAAACTAAGAACATTGCTTGTTGGACACATAGCTCCTGAACTATCAGAGTCATAGAAGTCAGTACCTGCAATAAACATTTCTAATCTAACACCACTTCCTGAGTCAGCATCATTACCAACTAAAAGAGTGTCTGAATAAGAACTTGTTCCTGGTCTAACATTATCGAATGCTAAATCACCGTCGATTGTTAAAGCTACTACAGGATTAAGGAACCAATATTCATTTTCATCCATTGTACCAACTAAACCATCAAGGTCAGTTGCTTCAACAGTTATCCAAGCATCACCATACATATCAGGTTCAACAGTTAATGTACAAGTATAACCTTTCATTACTGCTGAATTGAATGTTGTAATTGCCTCTTCCCCAATTCTTGCATTACAAGATGCAGGGATACTAGACATTGTGTTTGGAACACAGTTAACTTCAATTGGATTATCTGCTCCTTGGTTATCATAACCAACAGTTGCATAAACATCTTCAACCTTGTTAATTCCGTTTTTGTCCATTACTAGAACATCCCAAGCAATACTTTCACCTTCAAAAGCATAATTCTGCTCTCTCTCAATTAAAGCACTTCCAGGTGTTGTTCCAGCTTCTACTGTATCATCTACAACAGCTCTACTATCACACATCCATACTAAAGGAGCAAAGTCCTCAGTAGTTATGTCTGGAGTAATACTATCTGATGCATCATTAGCCATTACAAATGGAATTACAGAACATACTAACAAAGCCATTACGAATAAACTATATAATTTTTTCATTTTTTTAAACCTCCTTTCAATCCGTTTAAGGTTAAGTGTAAAGTTTTCATAGAATACCTAGTTTTTTTCTTATTCATAAGTTACTACTACATAATTTTCTTTATAAAGAAAATTAAAGTTTAAAGTATATTTTTTTGTTACGGGTTTGAAGACATATACTTCAGCAAATATGATATTTGTTATTACTTTTTGTTAATGAAAACAAAAAAGAAGGAGATTAAGTTAAAGATAGATAATTTTGACCTTGATTTCCTAAGGAAAATTAAGTTATTTCCCTCGATAAACCTCAAAAAATACAAAGCTTTAAATACCCAGTTTTCGGGGTATAATCTCAGATTAAAATTCTTTAAAGGATTACCTCAGAGAAGTAAATATCCAAAAATTTTAACTGAAAATTAATATGATAAAACGAAATTTAACAACTGAAATAGAAGAATTGAAAAGATTCATAAAATTCTTTGAAGATACTGGAAGAAAGGATGAGATAGCTAGGCTTGAAAAAGTATATTCTAGAACAAATGATTGTATTCACCCTGTCTGGGACTTTATTGCTACTGCTAGTTCAGACCATATTGAAAAAACAGAACATTTAAAGAAATTAAATAAATCATATAAAACACACAGAGAACATGCTTTAAGCTGCAGAGTTTGTCAGGTGTCTTTAGATTCAATCTTTACATTTACAGGCTATGAAAGTAGCCCTATTTTTCCAGGCATTGACACTCAAAAGGTTCTTGAAGCAGAAATGAAATCAGTATCAAAAAATGATTTACATTTATGCAAGATTATGCCTCCTGGATTTACAAGACCAGCTCAACTTACTTATATTACTCATCTTTCTTTAGAAAAAGCATATGAACAGTTTGAAGCAACAATACAAAAACCATTAGGATTAGTTGATGCTTTTGAAATCTATTATGTAAAAAAAGCTTCTGATAGTGGAAAAGGAATACCTTATTTTCAAATGAATCTAAATCCTTTAGACAGAAGGCATAAAACAAACTTTGCAATAAGAAGCAGAGTGAAATAATTCTAAGATATAAAGATTTAAATTAGTGCAGATAGGAGATTTTTTAAACATCAAAAATCTAGGATTTTTGTGGCTTAAAAATTTACTTAAATTTTTAAACACATTTTTATTATAAAAACATATGCGGGGGTAGCAAAGTGGTCAAATGCGCAGGACTTAAGATCCTGTGGCTTAGTGCCTTCGTAGGTTCAAATCCTACCTCCCGCATTTATTTACAATTGAAAATTGTATAAAGGTAGGATTTTTCAAATACTTCAACTCGATATCAAGAAAAGAGTTGAAGGACCCAAGAATTCTGA
>JBAYNB010000049.1:0-7304 GCA_041679005.1 Candidatus Pacearchaeota archaeon | reverse complement strand
TTAACAATATGTTCTCTTTTAAGTTTTAATAAATCTGCTTTTTCTAAGTCTTCTTGAATTTTTTTAAATCTCTCTAATTTTGTCTTTAAGAAATTTTTTAAATACTCTTTCATCTCTTCCTTTTTGTCACTATCATTGATTTCTTCAAGTATTTTTTCTGTTTCATTCAAAGTTAGAGGTTGTCTATCTAATATCATTTTATTTTAATTTTATTAAGTGTACAGGATGAATTATATAAGTCTTTTCTTTATTTAAATCATTTATTTTTACAATATAAGAACTTCCTCTTTGACTTTCAATAACTCCGCTTCTACCTTGAATCTGTTTTGGGAATTTTGGTTGTAATCCTAATTCTTTAACTACTGCTACTCTCTCTCCTTTTTTGAACTTTTGAAAGTATTTACTAAGTTTAATCTTTCCACAATCTCGCTGTTTTTTTCTTTTATTCATTTTTAAATTTTAAGACCTTTAATTAAATAAAAATCTTGCAACTAAGAAAAATTAAATTTTCTTAGTGTATGTCGTCATTTAAGATAATTTAGTATTATCCACTAAGCATTTTATTGCACTGATAAAACCTTTAGAAATATGAGCTTTAAAAAGCTTCCTATACTCTTTTATCCCTGCATTAAATCGCCACGTTTCTGTGCATTTTCCATGTTCATTACAATAGTCTTGAACATCTTTTCTCCAAATACACTTCTACCGCATCTTTCACAAAAGTCTATTACACTCGCATCTGGTAATTCACTTTTGCAGTAAATACATTTTTTAACCATTTTTCTCCCTTTTTTAAACTGATGAGGTTAGTTACAATTTTAGCTTTATAAATATTTATATTAAGAACAATATAAAATAAAAAAATACCAAAGACTTAATTATTCTCTTCAATTCTTGTTTTTTTCAATTTTCTAGATTTTTTTATTTTTCTATACACAATCCAAACAATAACCACAACAAGAATAACTCCTATGTAAAACAAGGTATTACTCTTAGTTATTAACCCTAAATCCTCTGCTTGTTTTTGAGTGTAAACCTTTACTTGTAAATCATAATTCTCAGAATAATCTTTATTAATCGCATCTTTATAATGAACAGCAATTGGTAAATTAATTGAATTAAAAGTTCCTTCTTCTAAATACAATGTGAATTCAGCAGAATCAAAATCATCTGAATCTAAATCTCCCATGTAATCTGTTTTTGAAGATAGAATTTTATAATGATTTCCTTCTTTTAATTCTACTTCTAGAAATTTAGCATCTGATATCTCTTTGTTTATTACCTTAATAATTACTTTATTTTCTTTACCCTTTAACAAAAGTGCTTCCTCGATATTTGCAGTTATGATTGGTTTAGAATTAATTGTAAGACTAATGAGAGAGGTTTTTGTTCTTTTTGTACCCCCATCATCATAATATGTGATTGTTAATGGAATTTTGTATACTCCGGATTTTGCATTGCTTAATGCAATTATTTTAAACTGTGCCTCTTTTGTTTTATCTTCTTTAATTACATCAAAGCTATCCTCTGAACTAGAATCATAGGGTGCAAAAGGAATTGTTTCAGTTGTTGAATCCTCTAAATCTAATCTTACTGAGATGTCTGTGATATCCTCTTCTGCATCGTTTTTTATTTCAATACTTACAGTTGAACTCTCTCCTGGAGCAATTTCCTTTGGAGATGTTGAAACTGACTCAATAGTCAATGCAGAAGTCAAACTAATTATACTCATTAAATAAATTGTCAGTGTTAAGAATAATATTATTTTATTTTTCATTGAATATCTACAGGGTCTGTTATTTTTTCTAATTTATTTATCTTAATCTCAAAATTATTGGGCCCTTTATATTCACTTATGCCTTGAAGTATAGATGCCCAATAATCAATAACCTCATTCTGCTCTTGAATTATTCTTTTTAATCTTATGTTCTCTTTTTGATAACCTCTAATCTGATTGCTTTTTATTTTATTACCATAAAGACCAATAAATACTGATACTCCAATTAAACCAAGTGCTATACTTGAATATAGATTACTTCTTTTAATATCCTTTTCAAATTTATCTTCCATTATATCTTTAAACTTTCTCAGAAAGGGTTCTGAGGTCTTCACCTCTATTAATAAAAGACTTTTTCTGTTTTTAAACTTAATTATAATTCAATAACTCTCTTTTTTTTCTTTCTAAATCTTCTGTAGACAAGGTAACCTATTATTCCTAAAATAATCAAGATGCCAATGGTTTTTGAAGTCCCATTTGTAGCAATACCTAATTCCTCTGCAGTTTTAATATCTAGAACTAGAGGAATATCTTCATTATAATCTTGGTTTAATGCATCTTTGTAGGTTAGTTTTAATAAAAGGTTTGGATTTTCTTTATTATTTACTCTTATTCTAAAATCAGCAGAATCAAAATCATCTGAATCTAAATCTCCTATATACTTCTTTTCTTCAGAAAGAATATCATAGTCTTCTGAATTCAAAAGTTCAATAGTTAGGAATTTTATATTCCCAACACCATTATTTACTAATTTCACACTAACTTCTCCCAAATAGTTTCCTTTGTAAATTGTTGTTGATTCTATTATTTCAAATATTTTTGGAGTATCTTTTACAATAATACTAAAAGTATTGTTCTCTGTTTTTTCCTCACCAACATTAGGATATTGTGCATTTAATGCACTTAGATAACTTACATAACTGAATTTAGTAGAAGCATCATAAACTCCTTCTGTTGTTTCAGGTGAGACAATTATATTAAATACAATATCAACTGGTTCAAGGGGGTTTAGCCTAGACCTTTTAACATTATTTACATCATTTAAAACTGTTATTCCTGCAGGAAGATTTAATTCAACAATTAAATCATCTAAATAAAATTTTGCATTATTTATTAATCTCATTTTCAAAACTCCAGATCCTCCCGGAGCGATTTGGGATGGAACTGTTTCAATGCTTTGAACTCTTATCGCATGTCCCATATTTGCAATAGTTAAGTTGTCTTCAACATAAACTGCACTAACTTGTCCGAGAATCCCAATTAAAAATAATATACTAAATACAAGAATTAATCTTTTTTTTATCACCATCTTAAATTTTCTACATCTCTCTTTAATTATCATAGATTATTTAATTTAAAAACCCTTCTTTTATGGTTCTTAAGTTATTTATTCTTTTAATAATTCTTATCACAATATTTATAAATAACATATATACCATGTATATATGGAGTACTTCTGATAAAGATTTATCACAATATTTATAAATAACATATATACTATGTATATATGAGAATATCTGTGGATTTTGGAAGTTTAGGGGTGCTTGAAAAAATCCCTTCTAAATTTGGTAATGGGTCCCATGTTTTTGTACCTAAGGTTTTTTTAGGCAGAAAAGCAAAAATTTTTATTGGAGACACTAAAATAATTAATAAAAAAGAGATTCAAATCAATTTTTTTAATAGTGAAATTTTAGAGAGGCAAGTAACTTGTTTTGGAACTGGTGCACACATTATTCTTCCTAAAGAAACTGCTAACAAAGAAATTAAAATAATTATAATTGAAAAAGGAGTACAAAAATGAACAAATTAATAATTAAAATAAAAGAACATAAAAGAATCTTTTTGGGTCTAAGTATAATTTTGATAATACTTTTATTATTAATCTTAGGGAACTTAACTTATTCTTCTCAACATCAAAAAACAACAGGAAGAGTTACTGAAGAAATTCTTTCAAAAACAGAACTATCTGAAGCATCATCAATAGCAGAGCAAATAGCTCTAGGAGAAAAAGTTGGAAACATAGACATGGAAACAGTTGATTTAGATATTAAAGAACCAATCTTTAATAATAAGATTATGGAGTTTAATACCCCTGATGGGAAAATAAATCTTGAGTTTGATTTACTTAATTATTCTGAATGGATTGAGAATAATAATGAAGATAAAGAAAATGCAGAAGATTTTGACATAATAATTAATCAGTCAAAAGAAAAATATAAATGGAGATATAATGTTCAGCTTAAAGACCTTCATTTTATGGCGAGGATTGATGTTAGTGCAGATGATATTGTTGTTATTGACAATCAAACACTAAAGATAGGAAATTATTACCTTTCATTTTCTGATTTAACAAATCAAGGATATGTTGTAAGAGTTGAAAGTCCTGTCTTACTAAGCAAAGTTAATTTGAGTGAAATTAATGTTAGCACAACAAATATCAATATAACAGAGATAAATGAAACAGAAACAAACAACTCTGAAATAAATATCAGTGAACTCAATCAAACAATAAGCAATGGAAATATAATCAACATCTCTGAGTTTATTTTGAATGAAACTCAAACTAATGAAACAATAATTAATAATTCTATAACTAATGAAGATGAAGATACAGATACAAATGAAACCTTTGAAAGCAATGAGACAACAAGTAACGAGAAAATATTAAATGAAACAGAAAATTTAGATTTAAACCAAAGCCCACAAGCCTCTAAGAATGAAACAGTTATCTTTGTTGAGGTAAATATAACAAGCCCAGAACCAGCTGAAACTGAACTTATTACTGATGAATCTGCACTTGGAAGCATTGGAGAAATAGAAGAAATAGCTTTACCTGAAGTTACTGAACCATTACCAGAACCTCCAACAACTGAAGAAAAGATTACTAAATTTTTAGAAACGTCTGGAGAACTTAGTTCTGAATCGATTACAGGAAATATAATTAAAACTATAACTGGGTTTGTTACAAAAGGGATTAGAGGGATAACTGGATTTTTTATCCATGGCTGGAGAGGATTAACTGGATTGGTTATTTCAAATAATGAACAAACAATTTCTGTTTATATACAAAAAGATTTTGCAAATTCTTCAGTTCAGGTTGGAGATACAATTAATCTTGACCCAATTTTAATTGGGATAATGAGTGGAGAATATCCTCCTTCAATTGAGTTTATTGGAGATACTCCTGAAGATGGGACTAATGTTTCTGGTTTAACCATCCCTGTTTCAATTTCTGTTTCTGATAATAATTTAACCTATGGGTTTATTGATTTTAGCAACACTCTGGTTTTATGGATTAGAGGAGAAAATAATGATGCAACTGATGAATCTATTTATTCAAACAATGGAAGTTTAGTCGGAGTAAGCATGACTGATTCAGGAAGATTTGGAAAAGGATTTGAATTTAATACTTCTGATAATTATATTACGATTAGTAATTCTTCTACAATTCAAACTAATTCTGAGAATTTAGAAGGAAGGACAATCTCTGGATGGATAAATCCAAGAAATAATACTCGTAGCCTAATTTTAGCTCAAACTGGGAAAGACCAATATGGAAATATTTTTGGGTATCATTTATTTTTAAATAATGAATCTAACCTTTGTTTTGATAGAAAGTATTATAATGCCCTTCTTTCGGGAAGTTATTCAGAGACTCTTGATGGGTTATGTTCTTCAACTTCCTTGAATAATAATGAATGGACTCATTTTACAATTAAGTTTTATGGTGTTGGTGGTTGGATGAGCTTTTTCCATATAGATTTATATATTAATGGACAATTAAATGTAGGTAATAGTTTTTATGGAAATATTGAAGAAGCAAATTACAATCTTTCATTTGGAAATTCTACTGACCCCCAGTATGATTTGAATCTTAGTTCATTTAATGGAACAATGGATGAAATTTTAATCTTTAATAAAGTGTTGTCTGCCAATGAAATAGAAGGATTATATAATCTTCCATCAAGTTTCTCTAATAATTACACAAGTATTGATTTAGATACAGATTTAGCTTACTGGAATTATTATAATTTTACTGGTTATGTTGTTGATGAAGATGCAAATAAGAATAATACTGAAACAAGAGAGGTTTATCTTACTGATTCTACTGCGGTGCAAGGCTGTAGAGAATTAAGTACATCAAATACTCAATATACTTTAATGAATAATATAACTGAATTACATTATTATCATAATTATAGCGAGGGAGAGATAGTATTTATGGAGAATACCGGATGTCTTTATATTGAAGGAGATAATATTACTTTAGATTGTAATAATTATTATATTATTAATTCTACATTTTTAACAAATGGAATTTTAGCCCTTGGAAATAACATCACTATAAAAAATTGTAATATTCTAATAAATGAAAGAGATATGGATCAAATTGGAGGTATAACTATTGGCAGGGCTATTTGGTCACAAGATACTTCTAATTGTCTTCTTGAAAATATTCATCTTTATAATTCTACTTTATATGTTATTGGTGCTTTTAATTCTACAATTAAAGATTCTAGACTTGATAGAGGACTTTTTTTAGAAGCTTCAAAAAATATAACTTGTTTAAACTGCACATATAATCTTGAGTATGAAACTGTTTCTGATTGGGCTTACCCTTATAATTATGAAACACAAACTTATTCTTTATCTTCTCCAGTACTTTTAAGAAAATGGTATTACAGAGCTCAGGTTACAGATAACCAATCAACTCCAATTCAAGGAGCCAAAGTTCAAATGTATAATTCAACAGGAGGAATTGCATTAAATTTAACAACAAATAATATAGATGGAGAGACAGGAATAGGAGAGGTCTTAGATTATATTAATTATGGGATGGATGAGAATGACGATACTCATCCTCAACTTAGACTTTATCAAGGGTTGCAAGGAGTTGCAACAAAAGTAGATGAAATCTCTAAACTAAAAGATGAACACAGATGGAATGCAACTGAAAAACAAAATAATTTAACTGATTTATTTGTTGTGAATGAGGACTGGACTAACCCAGTCACTTCTAGTTCTGCTTCTGTTGCTATAAGTAATTCTACAGGAAGTTATGCAACAATAGCTTGGAACACCGACGAGCTAGCAAATTCAAGTGTTGAATATTGGGGGTCTCATGGTATTAATGGTCAATCAGGTTATGTAACTGGACATTCTGTTGAATTAACAGATTTAATTTCTAATCATAGTTATATTTATCAATATACAAGTTGTGATTTTGTTCATAATTGTGTTGCTTCTGAAAATCAGACATTTAAAACTCCTGAAATTGGACAAGCATCTGTTAGTGGAGGTTCAAGCCAGTGTATCTCATACTGGGATTGTTCAGATTGGTCTTTATGTTCAGGAAATATACAAACAAGAATTTGTACTGATTTAAACAAGTGTATTATTCCATCTTCTATTTCACCACCAACCTCACAATCATGTACTAGTTTAGGAGTTCCAACTTCAACAACAGAAACTCCTTTAGGTTCTGGAAGTAGTGGAAGGTTGTTTGGAAAATGTACTCCTGAATGGA
>JBAYNB010000048.1:0-7324 GCA_041679005.1 Candidatus Pacearchaeota archaeon | reverse complement strand
CTTTAAAATTTATCGTCCAACGGTAAATAAAAGAAACAAGTGGCGTAATAATCATCCATATGGAGTACATGATGGATATACTCAGCTACCAAAAACTGGAAACTTATTAATTATAACTAAGTCTAGAAAAGATATAATGTCTTTATATAATACACTATCTCAACCGGCTATTGCAGTACAATCAGAGACTTGTTTTATTAAAGATACTGTTATTGATGAATATAGACATAGGTTTAAAAGAGTACTAACTCTATTTGATAATGATAGACAGGGTATAGAACAAGCAGAATCATATAAAAAATTATATGATATAAAACCTATTTACATACCTCAAGAATATAAGTCTAAAGACTACAGTGATTTAGTTAAAAATATTGGAATTTCAGAAGCTATAACCATATTTAATAATTTATTATAACATTATAAAAGATGACAACAGAACAAAAGGCGGAGATGACACCGGAGGAATTTGTAAATTGTGTTGTAAACCTTCGTACCTCTGCATGTTTTATGACAGACGGAGACGCTAAAAGACTTCACGATGAGGTTTCGGAACACCTCCGCAGCGTGATACGGGGAGAACTAAAAGGGTTTATTCGTTATGGCCATAATAGGAACTTTGCTTTTTCAGGAAGTTATGACGATGTGGTCGACGAGTTTCTGAATAATAACCCTGTTAGCAATGGCGATAGTGGTTGCTAACGTTTGGTTGTATAGTGCAGTTTGCCTCGCAGACACTTTCACATTACAACTAACTTAATGGCAAACTGCACTATACAACGTGTTATAGCCAGTGCTTTTTCAATGCAATTATAAACAATTAAATAAAAAACAAAATGGAACAAATTAAAAAACAAATTACAGATTTACTTTGGTCACACACAACCAAAGCACACGGAGCAGGTTCTTGTGGGGAACTTGGAGATTCATTTATGGCGATTGATGCCGATAGTTTTTCTGATATAGCGGATGAACTTTTACAAAACTTTGAGCCTAAAAAATGTATGCCAGAAGGGATTAACTCAAAAAAGGAACACGAGGAATATTTAAAGGCAATCGGTTATGAAAAATATGTAAAAGATTTGCAACACCACAAAGACACAACAGATTGCATACAACGGTGGTAATATGTTGGCGTGGCTTTTCGCCATGCAATATATTACGTGTTACCAACTGGCGGCTACACGAATGATGATTAAATGAACAGAAGTAATAATTAAATATTTTTAGGGAGGATTTAAAATGAACTATAAAGATTACGAAGGATTTACTAAAACGTATGTTATTGTTTATGTTACTGGAACTGGCGTTATGGAAGATAATTTTATTGACCACAATGTTGTTTTTGAAACTAATGACAAGGAAGAAGCTGATAAAAAAGCAGAAGAATTAAAAGTACAAAACAACTCACCTGCCAATATTGCATCAACTTGGTATAGTAATAGATACCACGTGAATATAAATACATTATCAGAAAATGGCAAAAAACTATTAGAAGAATTTGAATCTGATTTTGATGAGCGATTAGAAAAAGGACTTAAAGATGGGCGTTATGGTAAAGTAAAAGTTGGAGACATGACATTTTATATGGACAACAGATTTAAGTTTTAATTGTGTGTAGGCAAAAATATTTAATTATGGCAAAGTTACCGCAAGCGTTGATTAAATGTACAAATGGTTCTCCGCTTGTTGGTAACTACATATATATACACTAAAGGTGAACATATAAAACTAATTAATAACCAATAACTAAAGAGATGAACGCAGAAGAATACATAAAAGAAAATGGATGTGAACATGACGGCTCGTTTGTTCCCATTACAGAAGTCAAAAGATTAATGAAAGCCTACGCCTCCCTGAAGGTTGCCGAGGCAATGCCGACAAACGAGGAAACACAAAGTGTTATCAATGAGGCTGACAGGCTATTTAAACAGGTAGTTAAGTATTACTCTTGCTCCGATGAGGATTTAATAAGACTTCAATGGAACGCAATAGTCAAAGCATTGGGACGAGTAAACATAGCTAAGATGCCGAGCGAGGAAGAAATCTCGATATTTCTTGATGATTGCAATTTAGAAACATCAGAGCAAAGGGAGAATATGTATGATGCAATTGAGTGGTTTCGCAACCGCATAGAAGGAGGTGAATGATGGACGTTAATATAGAACGGAAGATGTTATTGCACCTAACGGTGGTAATATGGCACGTTTGGCTTGCACAGACTTGTCGATTTACTACCAACCTTAACAGCCAAATAGGCTATATTACGTGTTAACTACTGGCGGTTTTAACCCACCTACGCTGGTACGAGGCACTAAAAAAAATAAAATAGGGTGGGCAATTTAAAAACTAATATTATGGAATTATTAAAGGTGAATTTTTATAACAAAGGATTCAAGTTAGATATTGAAGAAGATTATTTTGAAATAAGTGTTGAAAATGCGAAAAATGCTACTAAGCAATTAAATATTGATGAAATATTTGATGCAATTAATAGTGCAAATAACGGTGTTTCGGGGTATATTTATTCTGAAAAAGAAATCAAAGAAAAAGTAATTGATGAATATCCTGAACAATTTGAAAACTTGTTGCATGAATTTTTTAATAAAAAATCGGATAGTAATAAATATTTGACAGCAGAACAACAAGAAGAAATGGAAAGTGAATTTTACGATTTTATAAACCAATATAATAAATAAAATGGGAAAAGTAATAATTACTGGTTTTACAGCCAAAAAAGACGGGATTGTTTTAGAGACAAATATCCCTGCAAAATTAAAAACAGGAAACGTTAAAGGTAAAACTTGTTGGGTTTCTTGGGATAAAATTGGTGCATTGTTGTTTGAAAACTATACTGAAATAGATGGTGTTGAATTGAAAAATGCAATAAGAAACAATTCTACACTTCAAGAAGAAGTTCAGAAAAAAAATGTAACAAATGAAAACGACATAATATTTGACTTGCTAAAATGTTTAGGGTGGAAAATACCGAGTGTAGAAAAACCTGAAATAGGTAAAGAGTATTGGGTTAGATGGAATCCAAATACGGAAAATGAAGATTATAATGGAAAGCAAATAATTAAAGGTTATCCTCTTTCTAAGGAAGGTTATTGTATTTATGGTATCACACATTATAAAGAAATTTAATACAAATGCTTTTGAAAAAAGCAAAGCGGGCTGGCTTTTATTTTTTTCTTTCGATTACGCAGGAACTTAAATACGAAGCACTTCTCCCGCTTGTAGTTAACGGTGGGTATATGTGACGTGCGCCCACGATAAACTTAAATATTAGCACGACACTCATTGGCGCATGGCATATATACCGTGTTATGTGCTGCTTTTTATAATTAAATGGAAACAAAACATGGGTGTACTCGATTTGTATTTTTAACAAAAAAGTATACAATTAAAATTCCTCAGTTTAAATATGAGTGGAAACATTTCCTGTTAGGACTTTTGGCAAATATGCAGGAAGTTAGTTTTAGCAAAATAAAAGATGAAAGATTGTGCCCAATTAAATTTTATATACCAGGTGGATGGCTATTGATAATGCCAAAATGTGAACCAATTTCAAGAGAAGTATTTTTCGATTTAGACATTACAAGATTTTGGCCAAATAATAAAGAAGATTATCATACAGATAATACTTGTGAACGGGCTGAATATAATGTTCCAGTTGAAAATAAACAAGATAGTTTTGGATATTTAAATGGAAAAATAGTTGCTATCGACTACGGGTCTTAAAGTTGCACATAACGGTTTGCAGCTATATTTAGTTGTGGAATTAGAAGCACAAAACTTGAATTATTCACAAAATTAAATTAGAAGATATGAACTCAAATGAACCACAAAAACCGCAATTGAATATAGGTGCTGTTAGCCACAGTTGTATTTGTTGCGGAAAAGAAATAAAGAAACTTGATGGACTGCCAAATGATAAGGATTGGGAAGGTATGTGGGATGGTGGAATAGTTGAAAGGATAAGTGCTGGGTTTGGTAGTTTACTTGATGGAGATATGTATGTTTTGGCTATATGTGATGATTGCGTGAAGTTAAAACAGTTGAAATACGTTGGTAACTATATGTTTCCCGACAATTGTGGCTAACGTTTTGCATAAGACCAGTAAAGGAATTTTAAACACTTAATTATCAAGATATGAAAATATTAAATAGAATTACGAACTTTCGCAACCCACTAAAACCTTTATTGGTGTTATGCGGTGTTAGCCACAGTTTTATTAGTTGTGGAAAGCGAAGTTATCTTTTTGATTATGCTTGGTATTTTAGAATATTAGATTATTTACGTGTAGGATTGAAAAAATTTATATTAACAAAACTAAGATTGCGAGACAAACAAAGTTGTAGATATTGTGGCAGAGATCAGCACGTAATTTGGAGTTGTAAAGATGAGGATTGGTCTAAAATACCGAAGCGATGGCACAATACTGCGCTATGTTTAGAATGCTTTATAAGCTTATATCCAGAAAAATTAAAACCAGAAGACATTAAAATACTTGGCTACGATTGTGTATCTAAAAATTGTGGCTAACGGTTTGGGTATGGTTAGTGCCTGAATAGAATTACAAAACTTTCAAAATATAAATAACGATGAAAAGAGAACAGAACTTAGAAAATAGCACAGAACAGGCATTAACTATACCTGTTGTTAGTGGCAGTTTTCCTATTAAGGATTCCTACACTAAAGAAGAAGTTAAGAAGATAGCACTTGCATTCACAAGAGCAGCAACACCAAGTAAGTATATTGAAGGCATAGAAAATAGATTTGAACAAGTATGGCAGTTGAATTTCGGCTCTTAAATTGCCACTAACTTGTTTATATGTTCACCAAAAGTAACCATATAAAACCAGGGATAGAAAATAAAGTAACCAATCAACAGAGAGATATGAATGGAATAATATGTATGGCAAGAATAGACTTTAAGTGCCCGTTTTGTCACAAGCAATATAAAGATGACAATGGCATGTATTGTGATAGGATTAATAAGAACAAGAAATTCTATACAACGGTAAACTGCGGTTGCGGTAACTCATTTAAACTTACCGCAAATTATAAAAGTGAATTAGTGACATTTTGGTAATAATAAGTAACCAATAACCAAAGAGAGATGAACGCAGAAGAATTATTACAAAGATTAGGTGTTATGAATTGCACCAGAAGACATTTGCAAATTATAAATGACTTTATAGACAACAAAGAAACTGATTGCAAAAAACTACTTGATGAATTAGGTGGTTGGGATGCAAATGACTTAGTTATATGTGAGCGGTGGGCAAATGAAGCCTAACGTTGAGCGTAAGATACGTTGCGATTTAGAACTACAAACTTAAAATTACAGATATGACTATAAAACAGAGAATAACCTTCGCATACCATGATACTAAGCAATGGATTTTACGCATTGTTAGGCGTATGTGGCTTGTTGGAATTAAAAACAGGTGGAATAAACTTTATATTCGCAAAGATGAATTTCATAGCTCGCTTGATTTAGATGGTGAAGCGATGGGATACATGAATGACAGGGAACGTGAAAAATATATAATGGACTTAGTTAGACGTAGGAATATTGCTCATGAACGTGGGTTGGATTAGCTATTACGCCTAACGATGCGATTGTATGATTTCGGTTGCGCCCAGAATGACGCAGAATGTTTAATTAAATGATATAAATTATGAGTACGAAAAAAAGTAACAAAAAAGAGAAAGTAACTGAATTATACAATGTGTTACCTGCTGTGCCTTATCAATTATGCCCTAAGTGCGGTGGGGATGGTGTAGTATTGGTACAAAACTGGTACGGTAGCCCAACAAGTATAAGTTCAGGAACACAAGTATGTGATGTGTGCGGTGGCAACAAGATAATACCTATGCACGTGATGCCAGCGGTATAAAGAGCGTTGGGGAAAATGAAAGCTAACGGCTGGTGGTATGTTGTCGTAATTTTTCGGATTAATAGCACAAAATTAAATAACACAAAATATGAAAACAGCAAAAGAGATTGCACAATGGGTAATAGATAATAGATACGCGAAAAGTGAAAATGAGAAAGTTTCAGATGTGGAAATGTATCATGAGTTGGTAGAAAGCATAGAAAAATTATGCAATATACACGATGTTAGCAAATCGTGCCCTTGCTGTGACGGTACTGGATATTGCGAAGGAGAACATCATGATGATTTGCAAGCGTGTTTAACCTGCGGTGGGTCAGGGCATGTTTGCTAACTACATATATATACACTAAAGGTGAACATATAAAACTAATTAATAACCAATAACCAAAGAGATGAAAGCATCAGAAGCACTTGCTCTGGCAATAGAATCAGCCGGGAGTGAATTTGAGGTGACTACAACTCCGCAAAATGATATGATAACAATTAGCTGGCGTACAGCAGAAAAGTAAAGAAGATGAAAAAGTACAGAAAGAAACCAGTAGTAATTGAAGCGATTCAATTTACTGATGAAACCAAAGATCGTGTATATAGCACGGTTAGAGAAATTCAACAGAACGTTAGCCCAAGTTTTGACAAGCACAATCGGCCTATCCTATTAATTCCAACGCTTGAGGGTGAGATGATGTGTTCTTTAGGTGATTGGATAATCAAGGGCGTGAGAGGAGAATTATATCCATGCAAGCCCGATATTTTTGACGTCACTTATGAACTTATAACAGAAGAGAGATGAACGCAGAAAGAATTAAAGAAATACAAAAAGCAACGGCTTATCCAGAGAGTGTAAGTGTTATGCAGGCATTATTGCAAGTATGGCATGAGTGTGATGCAGAACACAAAACTGCACTTGCCGAGGAACGGGCGAAGATGCCGAGCGAAGAACTGCAAAGGCTCATGGATAGCATACGGCAATGGAGCGACAATCAGTTTGGAGAAGGACAAAGAAATCCCGCAATAGCCTATCATTTATTGAAGGAGGTTCCTGAATTAATAGAAGCATTTGAAAGGTATCAAAAAAGTTGTGCCGGAGGTAATTATGATAGGATTACTTCTGAATATGCAGATTGTTTCATGCTTTTACTTGATAGTGCTTCACATTTTGGTCTTAATGCAGACAAGCTAATTGAGTTTGCTCACAAGAAATTGGAAATAAATAAGCGCAGACAATGGGGTGAGCCTGATAAAAATGGAGTAGTTGAACACGTTCGCAACCGCATAGAAGGAGGTGAATAAAATATAAATATATTAAATAAAATTAATGAAAAACTAAAATTTAAAGTATGACAGATAAAACAATTGGTATTTTTGGATGGAAAGTTACTGAGAATAATTTTGGAGTAAGTATTCCTTATCTCAG
>JBAYNB010000047.1:0-7372 GCA_041679005.1 Candidatus Pacearchaeota archaeon | reverse complement strand
TAATTATAGAATCCTCATTTGATTCTTCGTCAACAGGCCCACCAGTTACTTTAATACTATTTTCAACTCCCTCATCTTCTTCTATTATTCTCTTCATATTCTCTTCTTCAACACCCTGATGAATTTCTTTTGACCTTTCTTCAATTCTTTCAAGATTTTCAATAGGTTCAATAGCCTCTTCAGCAGAAATTTTTATATTTTCTTTTCTTAAAAGCCCTTTAGAATTATTCTCTTTTATTTTATCTTCATCTCTTATAGGTTCTTCATTATATTTAAGAGGTTGTGAAGGTTGAGACTGGTTTTTATTATTCCTATAACAAGTCTTGCAATAATACCCTTTATTTTTACTTGGTTTAAAAGGAAGTTTTGTTTCTTTTCCACATGAAATACAGTTAACAGTTCTATCACTTTTACCTAAAAAAGAAGAAACAATTTTCTTAATCCCTCCTGAAAATCCAGTATTTTCTTTTAATCCTTCTTCACTTTCTTCATTTGTTTTATCTCCTTTGTTTTCTTCTAATCTTTTAATCAAACTAGAAATATCAAATGCAGCATCAGCATTAAGAGAAATAGAATCGATTCCATAACTAAATAAAATTTCAACCATTTTTTGATTGCTTCCAGCCTGACCACAAATACTTGTCTCTACCTGACTTCTCTTGCAAACTTCAATAACCTTTTTTATTTGAGATAAAACAGAAGGGTCTAATTCATTATATAAATACTGAACATCTTCTTCTCCCCTATCAATAGCAAGAGTAAACTGAGTTAAATCATTTGTTCCAAATGAAATAAAGTCAATTCCTTCTAAACAAATATCTTCGATAATCTGAACTGCAGCAGGAGTTTCAACCATGACGCCAAAATGCATATTTTTAGTTTTAATTTCATTAAAATATTTTTTTAATTCCTTTACTTCACTCAACAAAATAACTTGTGGAAACATAATTCCGAATTTCTTATCAGGATATTTTTCAGCAGCTTGTTTTATTGCAGACAATTCTGCTTGTAAAATTTTAGGATGTTTTAATAAAAACCTTGCTCCATGCAACCCCAACATAGGGTTTATCTCTCTCTCAGGAGCTCCTTCTAAAGAAGAATATTCATCAGTTCTAATATCACTTCCCCTTATCCAAACAGATTTAAATGGTTTAGCAATCTTTTCAATACCTTTTCTTAAGAGCTCAGTATAATCCTCTAATTTATTCTTTTTTTCATATTCTAACGGATGTTTATTCATACTTGCAATAATTCCTTCTAATCTTGTTAATCCAACTGCTTCAATCCCAGTACTTGCAGCTCTTTCTGCAAATTCAGGCAAATCTACAATAAGTTTTAACTGAATAGTATTAACCTTAACAACAGGTTTAATCTCTGTTTTTTGAGTTTCAGCTACCTCTCCTTCATAAATTTTACCATGACTTCCATCTACAGTAATTTTCATACCATCTTTTAAAACAGAAGTTGCATTTGCAGTTCCAACAACAGCAGGAATTCCCATTTCTCTACTTACAATAGAAGCATGAGAAGTCATTCCACCTTCGTCTGTAACAATTGCAGAGGATTTTTGCATACTTACAACCATATCAGGATTAGTCATCTTAGTAACAAGAACATCTCCTTTTTTTATTTTAGACAAATCCTTCATTGTTTCAATTATCTTAACTGTTCCAGAACTAATCCCGGGACTTGCCCCCATACCTTCTAAAATTATTTTACCTTCAATGACTTTGCCTTTTGTTCTTTTTTCTAAAGTCGTAATCGGTCTTGATTGAACAACATAGATTTTTTTATCTTCCATTGCAAATTCAATATCCTGAGGTTTTTTATAATGCTCTTCAAGTCTTATCGCAAGATCTGCCATTTCTAAAATTTCTCCATGAGTCATAACCTGACTTTTACTTCTTTCAGAGCTTAATTTAACAGTTGCATTTTCTCCACTAGAAGTCTTGACAATCGCAATATTTTTAATTTCAACCTTTAAATCTTTTATTTCCAAGTCTCTTGAAACAGAATAATGGTCTGGTTTAATTTGACCACTAACAATACCTTCTCCTAAACCAAAAACAGCTTCGATTACAATATCATCTCCAAGATTAATTGGGTCTCTTGAGAAAGCAACCCCGGATTTTTCAGAATCAACCATCTTCTGTATCACTACTGCAAGCAGTGAATCTCCTTCTTTAAATCCTTGTTTATTTCTATAATAAATTGCTCTTGCAGTATAAAGAGAAGAAAAACATTTTTTTATATGTTCAATAAGTTGAAAATCTCCTTTCACATTTAAGAAACTTTCTTGCTGACCTGCAAAACTTGCTCCAACCAAATCTTCTGTTGTTGCAGAACTTCTTACAGAAACAAACATTGGTTCTTGAGCATTTTTTAAAATATTTAAAGCATCTTGAGAAACCCCGTGTGTTTCAATCTTTTCAGAACTAAGTATATGATATGATTCAAGAATCTCTTCTTTAAGTGCTTTTGGTATTTGTTTTTCTTCAATTGAAGCCCGAATACTATCAGAAGCTTTTTGAAGTTCTGCAGTATCTTCAAAATCAATTCCTTTAATGATTTCACTAATTTCTTCTTTTAAACCCATTTGATTAATAAAATATTCAAATGCTTGAGCAGTTATAACAAATCCAGGAGGAACTGGAAATTTATGATTATACATTTCTCCTAAACTCGCCCCTTTCCCACCAACAGTAGAAATATCTTCATTACTTATTTCTGAAAACCATCTAATAAACTCCTCTTCAGGGATTATCTCTTTTTTTATTGCCATCTTTTTTAATTATCATTAGCAAATCAAGTTTATATATAAATGTTATGGGGAATCTTGTTCTTATAAATTCTTTTTACTTTTTCTTATTTTCAGGGATATTATTATCAGGTAAATATTTTCTTTCAATAAAAAACTGTATATCATTTTGGCTTTCTTCACACATAACTGCACCATAATTTATAATCATATATTTTTCACCTATAATATCATGGTATTCTTTAACATGCTCTTGGATTTCTTCAAAAGTAACTATGCCCCAGATATCTGTTTTTACACCTTGAATTTTTTCGCTAGGATTTAGTTTATTTTTATCTAAATTCTTTTTAATAGCATATAACTCTTTTAAATGCCTTTCAGCTTGAGTGCTTGCTGGTAACATTGGGGATGCAATCATATCGATTAATTTATGTTCAATGTCTTCCCAACTTGCATAGAATTCTTTTGCTGTTGTCATAATAATTACATAAAAAAATTATTTTGTTATCTCAATAAGCATCTTTGTCTTACAAGGTAATTTTGGGATAACTTTTTTAAAAAATCCTCTAACTTTAGGAAGATTTGCTTCTCCATTAAAATAAAGTGTAAAAATAGGATTTCCTGCCCTTAAACTAGCAGCCCTTCCTTCAGGAGTTCCAAAACCCAAAGTCATTCCCGTCTGTACTCTTTCTCCTTTACTTGCCCCTGAGAAAACTCTGTTATTTCTCAAGATATTGTGTGGATAAACATTACACCTTAAAAAATAATTTTTTACAGTTAATAAATCAGTCATATCTTTATGAAGAGATTGTCTAACTGCTTCTAAAGATAAATCTCTTATCTGAATACTTTCTTCAGTTGAAAGAGTAACCTTAATTTTATAAATTCCTGCTTCAAAACCCTTAGAATCTGCCATATTAAACTTAACAATTTTTTGAGGAGGAACCATCTTAATATAACTTAATTGTTGTTTTCTAGACCTTCTTGTATTTACAATAGGATGTCTTTTTGAATATGCTTTTGCTCTTCTTACTGTTGCCATTTTACATCATCCTTGGAACTTCTTTAGAAAATTCCATGTTTAAAGCTTTCATTATAAATAAATCATTAAGATTAATATTAAATTCCATAATCTCTAATTGGTCTTTAGAAAGTGTTGTATTCTCAATAGCTAATGCTAATTTAGATTTAGGTATTGCTGTTGGAAAATTTGGAACACTTCCTTTTTTAAATAAACCATAACTTCCATCAGGAAGTGAAGGTATATCTTTCACTGAAATAGTCTTTCCATTATAAGTAAAAGTTATGTCAGTCATTTCATTTCCACCTCATTGTTTCTTGCCTGACCAGGCAATCCTTTTTCAAAAATACTTCTAACTAAACCTTTATTTCCATGAGGAGCAGCTATTTTTCCTACTATCTTTTTTCCAGCAGGACTTGTCCATATAAGTTCTTTTCCAACAAATTTAGCAGCTTCTTCTCTTGATTTTGCTTCTACATTGACAATATAATGTCTTTCATGAATTCTTTTTTTCCCTCGTCTAAATTGTATTATTTTTGCTTTTGCCATGTTGTATTTATTATGTATTAAAATAACTCAAAAAAATCACTTACTCTCTCCAGGGCATTTCTCCTTAGAGATGATTTTTAAGAGTATATAATAATCTTATGATAATTACCCTTTTTAAAGGTTTGTTTGAGCTTTTTAATTAAGCAAAACAAGTTTAAGCTTAATTTCTTTTCTTATAAATATTTAAGAATCTGTTTGAGCAAGGTTATTTAGTTTATATTGAGTTATTTATTCCTTTTGTTTAATAATTACATCACAGCTTAATCTATAAAATTTTATCTCCTCTTATTTTATACATTATTGATAATCAGAACAACCTTTCTTAAAAAATAAAATATTAAACCAAACTATAGACATATATCAAAATCACCAAGTTCTCTTCTTAACAATTTCATAATATTAGCATCAATAACTATTCTTTGTCCTCTAAAATTTGTCAGGGTTTGATTGAGTTCATTGACATCAGAGTCTTCTACTTTATTTGTTATCTTTTTAACTTTCTTTCCATCAATTACTAAAAATGCAGGGTTTGTAAGGAATAATTCTGCATGCTTATCATTATATGTCAAGATAACTTTTGTTTTTTGTAATAATCCTAACTCTTTTCTCTGCCCATACTCAATTAAAGCTTCAACCAAATAAACAGAATCTTTTCTTAAACTCTCAAATTCTAAGATGCCTGGAATTTTTTTAGTTTTATATTTTTTCTTAACATTAGTTAATTCATTTAAAGTATGAAGAAATTTAGGGTTGGCTTTTCCTTTATTTATAAGTTCTTTTTCAAATTCTTTAATAAGTTCTGTCTCAGATTTATCACCAAATAAAGATTTTAAAATTTTAAAAACATTAGCATATATTTCTTCAAAACTCTTTTTCATCATCCTTTTTTCAAGTTCAGTTCTTAATTCTTTTAATCTTTTAAGATAATCTGCAGTATTTTTTAAAAGTCTATCAATTTCTGTTCCACTAACTTCTTTAATCTTTTCGTGTTCATACCCTTTATAATATTTTATTAAAATCTCTTCTAGAATCTCCCAGTATTTTTTTTCAAGCATTTTTTCCTTATCAACAAATACTTTTTTAATCTCATTAACTGTTTCTCTAACTGTTGTTGGTGGAAGCCCATACAACATTAAAAGACCCTGACTTGGAGTTATAACACTCCAATAAAGGTCACTCATTACAATATCTAATAATTTTCTTTTAACAATTTCCTGAGTCTTATCGCCCATACTCATAAACATATCAATAGATTCAGGAGAAGGCTTGATTTTACCCATCCTTAATAATAATTTCCATGGTAAAAATCCTCCTCTATCATATAAAGGAACTCCATCTCTTAAAAAAGTGTAGAAAACAGGATTAGCATCTTTAACTCCATCCCAGAATTCAGTCAATAAATAAACCTGAACATTTAAAGGATTTTTAACTCCTGCTAATTCGTTTGCTTGCATAATATAAGAATAAATAATATTTCTTAATTTCTCTTTTAATTCAAGTCTTGGCATTCTTTTAACATCAGTATCATCAATTATAACTGCAACATCAACATCACTTGTCTTAACTGCTTCTCCTCTTACTAGACTCCCCCAGATAACATAAGAATAAACATATTTTTCAAATTTTCTTAAAACTAAACTTTTGTGAACCTGTGCCACCCTTATTGAGCCAAGTAATCCTTTATCATACAATGGGAAACTCATTCCAATTGCTTCAATAATATTATATTTACTATCCATACAAAGTTCCCATAAATCTCTTTCTAAAAACAAATTTAACCAGATTTTCTGTTTTGTCTCTGCAATTTTTTTAACAACTTCTGATTTTATCTGATTGAATTCTTTTTCTTTATCGTCTGGTAAAATAATAACAAGATGCATTGGTTTGTTTTTCTTTTCTTCATCACTTAATTCATTTTCTTCATCAAACATTTCACTTGCCTGAGGAGGAATTATGCCCATTGCCTCAATAGATTTGAATTTGCCTATAACAAATTTTTTTAAACTCTCTAATTTTTCCCTCATCTCTTCCATTTTTTTCTCATCTTTTGCAGATGGCTGATTAGGAGCATTAACATTTTTTAATTCAGGGTTCTGATATTTCCTGTCCTCTAAACTTATTTCATTATTTGTTCGCTCATTAGAATCTTCATTTGTCATATCCTTATAAAAAACATCTGCTTTTTAAAACTTATCTATTTCATCAAATTAAAGTAGCAAAAGAAACATCCAGAGATTATAATCTTAATTAGAATAAACAGCTTTAAAAACTAAAGATTTCTTAAATTTCCATAAGGGCGCATAGGCTAATGGCAGACCCTCTCGTTTACACCGAGATGACCGCGGTTCGATTCCGCGTGCGCCCATATTTTATATAAGATTTAAAAAGTAGTAAATCTAAGTAATATCAGGATAAATCCTAAATTAAAATGAAAAAGACAAATAATCAAGAAGGGGTTTTTGCAATAATTGCTGCATTAATAGTTTTATTTTCTACAATGTTAAATCCTCTAATCTCTGCTGCAATATCTTTTATTGCCCTAGTTATATTTGTAATTTGGGAATTTAACAAAAAATAAAAATTGGTGAGAGTATGGAAAATCAAAAATTAAGCCCAGAAGAAATAAAAAAGTTAAGAGAAAATATAAAAAATAGAGCTTCAGCATTAAAAGATGAATATAAAAAACAAGTTTCCATAGCAATAATTACTGCATTTGGTTTAGTTATTGCTTTAGTATGGAAAGATGTTGTTACTGCACTCTTGCCTTCAATAACTGCCCCAGGATTTTTAGAAAAATATCCTTTTTTTGCAAGTCTATACACTGCAATGATAATAACCATTGTAGCAGTTTTAGGGATAATTTTAATGACTAACTGGTCAAAACCAAAAGAAAAAACATAAGTTTTTATATTTTAATTTTGTTATTATTTCATGAAAAAAATTTGGATGATTTTAGGGATAATCGTTATAGTTCTAATTGGAGGAATTTTATTATTGAATTTTAATAAAAACCATAATAATCAAACCCAGGGTTATAATCAGTC
>JBAYNB010000046.1:0-7652 GCA_041679005.1 Candidatus Pacearchaeota archaeon | reverse complement strand
GCAGAAAGATTATCAGAATTGTCTGTAGTCATATTTTTTATTATACACATATTTTTTTCTTGGTCTGTTATTATAAATCCAAGATTATTTTTGATTAACTTCTGAATCTTGTTGAAAATTGTAGTGTCAGAGTATCTAAGATGAATTTCTTCAAATCCTATTTTGTAAAGAGCTCCAAGAGTCCAATTTAAAAGTTTTTCATCATTAAAATTTACATCAAAATAAATTGGTTCTTTAAGATTTATTTCTTTATTACGAATCTCTAAAATTTCGTTTTTAGCTTTAATTCCAAGTGAATCCCCTGCTTTGATATTATATTTTTTAGTCCATTCTCTCGGGAGGGTTATTGTGAGAGTATCGTTCCCTTGTTTGATTACTTTTCTTTCCATATTAATTTTAGTCTATTAATATATATAAATGTTTATATGAATACTATTGAAATATATTGATACTATTGAATATGTTTATTAAGAGTTTTTCAATAATTAAGTTATGATAAAAGGCCTAAAAATACTCCTTATATCCTCATTTAAAAATGAGAGCTTAAGAGTTGGTCAGTATCTAAGTCCTTCGTTTGGGCTTTATAGAATTGCTTCTTACTTAAATAAAAGATTTGATATTAAAATAAAGATTTTTGATCCTGATTTAGAGGGCATTGATAATCTAAATGAGTTAATCAGAAATAATAAATTTGATATAATTGGATTTAGTTTACTTCAACCAACATTAAAAAATGATATCCCTCTGATATATTCTGTAAACAAAATTTCTCCTGAATCTTTACTTATTGCAGGAGGTCAAGGAGCAGGTTTTAATTCAGAGTTCCTTTTGAATAATACTCCTTTGCAAATAATAACTAAAGGATTTGGTGAATTTTCTTTAGGAGAATTGATTAAAAATTTTGACAAGCAAGGCACACTTGTTCAGAGATTTGGTGGGATAAATGGATTAGTTATAAAAAATTCTTCTGAAATTTATGAGACAAAGCCTGTTTCTTTTTATTCCCCTGAATTTTTTAAAGAGATTTCTCTTGATTTTGATTTTAGTATTATTCCTTATGAAAGATACTGGAATCTTATGAAACAAGTCTATACAGAAGAACACCTTAAAATAATGAAAAATGAGAATATGCTTTGTACTATAAGGCTGGTTACTAGCAGTCATTGTCCTATGAAATGTAAATTTTGTTCCTCTACTAATTTTTTAGATGATGCCACTGCATGTAAACAAAAAGTTATTTTGCTTGAACCAGAAGACATAATGATAATGATGAAAAATGCTCTTATTTTTCATAAGGAGGTTGAGGCATTTTATTTTTGTGATGATGATTTTTTACAAAATAAACAAAGAACTTATAGATTATGTGAACTTATAAAAAAGGATAAAGATTTTGAAGGTTTAACATTTTATTGTCTTTCAAGACCAGATAGAATAGATTCTGAGTTGCTAGGAAAAATGCGTGAGGTTGGATTTAAATTTATTATTTATGGAGTAGATTCTTTTTCTAATAAAGTTTTAGAAGATATGAATAAGCATATGATTTCTTTGGACAAAAAAACTATTATTAAAGAAGCAGTGATTAAAACTCTAAATGCAGATATTGTTCCTTTGATGAATATTATTTTGTTTTATCCTACAAGTTCAATTTCAGATATTTTAGAAACTATTGAAGATTCTATTGAGTTAATAGACAAAGATGCAAGATTAACTGTTTATACTTATGTTGAAACTTATTCTGGAGCAGACATACTTAATGATGGCTTTGAATATGTTTATGAAACTTTTAATTATAAAGATAAAGAATTCAAACTACCAAAAACAATTTTGCCTTCTCATAAAGATGTCAGGGTTCTTGCTGAAAATGCAATTGAACTAAGAAATTTTTTATTACCAAGAATATTAACAAAATATAACTGGGAAGGAGTTGTTCCTCATCCTTTGTATGGTTTAATTTTATTTTTAGCAGTGTATAAACTATTGAATTTAGATACAACTAAAATTGAAGAATTGATTGAGAAGATAATGAGACTAGAGTTAGTTAATTCTAATAAATTAAATTTAATAACTACTCAAGCAAAATGATACCTGCAGGTTTTCAAACAGAAGAGCAATATAGTTTCCCAAATATAGTAAATGTTTGTGTGCTAAGGGGAACATGCACTGCTAATTGTGTTCATTGTCCTGTTGGTTTGACACCTATATCAGAAAGAAAGAAATGTTTTGGTAATCAGGTTATGTCTTTAGATTTGTTTAAAAAAATAGCAGACGAAGTTTCTAAATTTAAACATTCAACATTAAGAATACATTCAATAGGAGAACCTACTTTATGGAAAGAGCTAGAAAATGCACTTTCTTATGCAAAAGATAAAGGGGTAATTACTTGGATATTTACAAATGCTGTAATTAAAGATAAGCATACTTTGGAGATTTTAGCAAAAAACTGTTCTATAATTGAAATCTCAGTAAATAGTTTTGATGAAAAAAATTACTTAGCAACAAAAGGGGTTAATGCATTTGAATTAGTTAAGCAGAATATCAAATATATTTCTGATTTTATTTATAAAAATAATCTTAAGACAAGATTAATAGTTAGTAGAGTAGAAAGTGAAGATAAAGAATATGATAAAAAGTTTGTTGAATACTGGAAAAATTCTGGTTTGGTTTCTGATGCATTTATAAGAAGTTATCATAGTTATAATAGTCTAATAACTGATAGAGATAAATCAGAAAGAAAAAAAATAATTGCTTGTTGTGTTCATTGGACAAGATTTAATATAGATTGTGATGGAAAGTCTGTTGTTTGTTTTAATGAATTATTTAGAGGACCCTCTCCTGATAAAAGCCTTGTTCTTGGAGATGTTAATAACATTTCTATTCAAAATATTTGGCAAGGCGAAAAACTAGCCATTATCAGAAAAGCGCAGTTAGAGGAAGATTATCGCTTAATAAATTTCACAAAAACTATGCCTTGTTTAAACTGTCATTATTGTCAGCCTTTGGATACAAATAGACAGACTAGCGAGCATCAGGTTAAACAATTGAAATAAAAATGGAAAAAATAAAATTTAAGATTAGAGAAGAAAAACAAGGAGCCTTGCTTTTTGACCAAGAAAAAGGTAGTGTTAAACAACTTGATGAAAAGCAGTATCAAGATTTTTTAAAGAAAAATACTTCTTCTATAAGACTTTTTAAGTCATCAATCCAAAGAAAACAATTGCCTGCAGATTGTTTGTCTGCACCATCAAAAGTTTATTTTGAATTAACTAGAAAATGTAATTTGAATTGTAAATATTGTTACAATAAAAGCAGTTTTGCATTTTCTAAAGAACTGAGCAAAGAAAAAATATTTTCAGTATTAAATGAATTAGCACAAGCAGGCACATTTGAGATTAGATTTACAGGAGGAGAACCTACTTTGCATAAAGACTTTTTTGAGATATTAGCTTATGCAGAAAGTTTAGGTTTTTTTGTTTCTCTTGGAACAAACGGAGTTTGGAACCAGAAAACTATTAATCAAATAAAAAGTTCTAATATAAAAATAATCATTATTAGTTTAGATGGACCTAAAGAGTATAATGATTCAATTAGGGGTGAAGGAACTTTTGATAGAGTTATAGAGACCCTAAAACAATTAAGAGAGAAAAAGGATTTATTTTTAAAAATAAATTGTGTTCTTACTAAAAATAATAAAAAATATTTAGAAGAAGTGGTTAAGATTGCTGTTTCTTTAGGAGTAAATGTTGTTAATTTTGTTCCTGTTAAATTAGCAGGGAGAGGAAATATGGACAAAATTGATTCATTATCTAAAGAAGATATGTTTATGATAGTTGCAGAGATTACAAACCTAAGAAAAAAGTATAATCTTAAGATACAAACTTATTTTGATATTTTAGATGAATGTGAATGTTCTTCAGGTTCATTATTAAACCAAAAGGCTTGTGGAGCAGGTATTGAAGTAGCAGCAATTTCTCCTTTTGGTGAGGTTTATGGATGTGTTGTTTCTCCTGCAAGTGAATTAGAAGATAGTGAAGCTAAAAAAATGTTTACTGCAGGAAATCTTGATCAAGACAATATTATGAAAATATGGTTAGATTCTTCAAGGTGGATTTTTAGAGATTTAACTAAAAGTAAATGTGAAAAATGTTTAAAATGTGAATTTTATACTAAAAAATGCTTTGGAAATTGTATTGTTGATTCATATTTACAAAATGGGCAAATAAATTCTGCTGACCCTAATTGTTTTATGAACTTAATTGAAGTTTAATTTATTTAAAATAAAACCTTGAAAAATGTCAATTGAACAAATGCTTAAGGATTCATGGAATAAAGATTATGAACTTAAATGGGAAGAGAAATCACAACTAAGCAGAGCAGAATTTCAAATCCCAGAACATCAAAGAATAATTGTAATTCATAACTCTATCCGAGAAGATTATGAAAAGAAGAAAAAATCAGAAGCAGAAGAAAGGCAAAATAAACAAAGAATATGTTGTTTGGATGATGAGGTTAATGTAAAAAATAATTCGGTTCCTTATGGAAGCTTGTTTTTTAGAATAAGTTTATTTCCTGCACTTAGATTTCATTTATTTGCTCAACCACTTGAACACAGAGATTATCCGCTTGCATCAGATCATAAGACAGTTATGGACTTTGTTTCAGAAACTAATTTTGCAATCTATCAGAATTTAAAAGGTTCTGGAGCAGGAATTCCAGATCATGTTCATTATCAAGGACATTTAAGAGAAAATTTCCCTTTATTAACTGATTCTCTTCATGAACCTCTACCTGAAAAAACAAATGAATTTTTTGATGTAAGTTATCCTCAAATGTTGGTTTTTGGTGTTTTATTTAAGATGAAAAATGAAAAAGCAAAGGAGAAAGTTAGTTATTTAATTGAGGAAGTAGGCAAGGAAATCAACAAACAAGGAATTGCTTATAATTTGATGTTTGATAAGAATAAAGTTTTTTTATTTCCTAGAACTAGAGAGATAGTTAAAAATTTGCCTTATGAACTTAAGGGCTCAGGAATAGACCAGTGGCAGATTGGAGGACAGGAGATGGGAAATTTATTCAATTCAAAATACCTTAGTGTTTTTCAAAGATTGTCTTGGAATGTTCTTAATTATGTTTTAAGAGAAACTACAGTAACTGATAAAACTCAGCAAAAATATTTAAAGGAGTTAGTGCATAGGAGAATTAGATGACAAAGCTTATTTACGAAGAATATTTCGGAGGTGAGCTAAAGAATAGTGAGAACCCTTCTTTAAACAAATTAATTAGTAGATGGCAGTATAACTTAATAGAACGATTAAAAGAGAGCCCAAAAATTTTGCCTCCTCCACATTCCTTAGAATCAAAAACTTTTTCAGTAAATTATTCTCCTTTAATTCAGGAAGATGAAGGCACTTTAAATCTAAATCTTCAAGCCCCTTCTTTTAATTTAATTTCTGAATTTAGAGATGTATTATTAAAAGAACAATATCTGGATGAGCAAGGAAACCCTAATTTTGATAAGGAATTTAAAATAAGAAAAAAAATATTTACACCAAAATTAAGCGGACCAAGAGGAGCATTTTTAGAATTAACCCCTCTCTGCCTTTTAAGATGTATTACTTGTTATAATGAAAATACAAGAGCAGAATCAAAAATAATAATGCCGCCTGAGAAAAATATAAAGATATTAGAAGAGTTAGCTTCTTTTGGAGCAAATTCTATTGCCTTAACAGGAGGAGAAACAACCTTAGCAAAAGAATGGGACAATATAGCGAAACATGCTAAATCTTTGGGAATGTCAGTTAGAATTTATACTTGTGGGGTTTATAATAATCAGAAATCAAGGGAAAGAGTAATAGAAAAACTAAAAGAAGTAAATCCTAAAGAGATTAGAATTACTTATACAGGACTTAAATCAACTAATGATAATGTTAGAATAACTAGTGAGGGAAAAGGAACTTTTGATGATATTTCAGAGACAGTAAAACAAATGATTGAAGCAAAACTTCCTGTAAAAATAAATTATACTTTAGCACATGAAAATGTTTCTGAAGTTGCACAATTTATTGATTTTGTTCAGGGTTTTGGAAATGGAATTAAAATTCCCATAAACTTTGGTCCTGTAAGAAGTTATGGTGCTGCAGAAAAATGCAGAAAGTTTTTGTTTACCTCCCCAAATGCTGAAGATTTTTATAAAACAAATCTTTTAATTAGTAGAATAAGAAGAGAACAAGGATTAGATATTTCAATGACTTTTGATTGTGTAGACCCTCTTTCTGAAGAAATTTTAAATATTAAAAAAGAAAAAGTAAAAAATACTCCTCATGCTTATTTACATCAAGGATGTGGTTTAGGAAGGAATGGGATAGGAATAGCTCATGATGGTTCTGTTAATGTTTGTGGGATAATGGGCTCTAATAAAGATTTAGTTGAACATGTAGTAAAAATAGTTGAAGAAAACCCTGAAATTTATAGGGCTATTGGAATAACCCCTCAATCTTTAAGAGAAAATAAATTTACTAATGTAAACTCATCATCAATTGAAGATATTTGGTATAATTCCCCTTTACTTAATTTTTTTCAGGTTTTTTATAAAAAAGAACAATGTGAACCATGTGATAAATATAAAGTACAATGTGGAGGAATTTGTCCTGGAATGGCCTTAAAAAGTTCAGGAGATTTAAGAAAAGGGGACTTAGGGTGCTTTAAACATTTAATGAAAAATGGATAATAAAAAAATAAATGCTGTTGGGATAATAATTGAAAATAATGAAAATAAAATATTATTACAATTAAGAGACAGTAATACAGATAGGTTTCCTAATTGTTGGGTTTTATTGGGTGGAGCAATAAAACATAATGAAAGCCCAGAAAAAGCAATAATACGCGAAATTAAGGAAGAAATAGATTTTAATTTAAAAGATTTTGACTTTTTTGGTAATTTTTTCTATAATAAAGATAATCAAGCATTTTTCTATAAAAAGATAGACTTAGATTTAAAAAAAATTAATCTTACAGAAGGAAAAGAAATTAGATTTTTTTCTGAAGAGGAAATTAAAAATATTAATTTTGGTTTTAATATAAAAGAAGTTGTTAATGCTTTTTTGGTAAATCGGAGGGAAAAAAATGAAAGTGATTAATAATTTTAATGAATATCCTCCAAATAAACAGAAACTTCTTGAAAAAGTAAAAAAATTATGTAAATTTGTTTATCCAACTCATAATTGGGAAGGACACATACTTCCTACTGTGGAGGCTGCTTTAAAATTACAAAAAAAATATGGAGGAGATAGATTTATAGTTGAAACAGGAGCATATATGCATGATTTAGGAAGAATTTTATTTGACTACTTGCAATTTGTTGGGGTGGGTCATGAAGTCAGTGGATATTATTTTACAAGAGCTAAACTTTGGCAGTATGGATTTAATAAGGAATTAAATGAAAAAATTTCTAAATGTGTTCTTCAGCATGGAGGAAGACTAAATCATGAATCTCTTTCTTTAGAATCAGAAATAATCAGAAATGCTGATGGTGTGGCTGCTTTTGAAAAATGGATGTATCAGTATTCTATACATTATGCTGAGCATAGTAAAGATGAAAAAGGAACAAAAAAATGGTTATTAAAAAAATTAGACTCAAGCTGGAGAAAATTAACTCT
>JBAYNB010000045.1:0-7887 GCA_041679005.1 Candidatus Pacearchaeota archaeon | reverse complement strand
TTGCTCTGCCCAACAATTCTATCAATCATTCCAACATCAGCACCAGGTGCAAAATGAACTGAATTTGTATAATACGGATTTTCTTCTGTTCCTTTTACAATTTTTTTTGCTTGACTATATTTTTCTCTATCAAGAACAGCAAGTCTTCTTGTTGTAGACTCTGCAGGTGTTTCTTCGATTGTGAATTTTAATCCTGTTTTTTTCTTAAACTGATGTATTTTTTGATACATAAATGCAATTATCTTTAATCCTGTTTCATAAGCTTCTTCGCTTTCATGAAGTTCATTACCTGTTAAAGCCTGAACAGCCTCATTTAATCCAATATTACCAATGATATAAGTAGATTTTTTTAAATCAATATAAGGAGTTCCGTCATCACTCAGCATACCCAAATTCCTCATAGGGCTCCCGTCTGTGTCTAATAACTTTTGCATGAAATCTTTTTTTTCAAAATGAGCTTTTAATGCAAGATTCATTGCTCTTTCTATGTTTTTTAAAGTACCATTTAAATCTTTTCCAAGATATGCTGCTTGTGCAAGATTAACTGTTACATTTTGAAATCCAGTAAATCTTAATCTCTCAGGATATTTTAACATTGAATTATCCTCAACTTTTTCTTTTAATCTGCAACATTGAGCAAGAACTGCTCCGTCTCCCCTGTCAAACATAAAATAAGTAGAACCGTTTTCTACTGCAACCTGAATTGCAAATTCTAAAATCTTTCTTTGTTTTTTATCTGAAAAAGAGTTTTTGTCAACATGCAGGTCACATTTAGGGAAATGAAATGGTCTTCCGTCTTTATCCCCTTTTCTCCATCCTTCTAATAAAGACATTGCAAATTTTTGTGCAGTAGACTCTAAATCTCCATAAGTAACAATTTTCCCTTCTTTTAATTCTCCTTTTAATTGAGAACTGTCTGCATCTCCATTTTTTGCATCAGCAGGATTAACTGTTTTAATTCTTGGAGCATCATCAATTAGAACTATAGAATCATCAGGCATCTTAACCATATATTTTCCTTTAGGTCCAATTGCAGGAACATTTTTAAGATAATTTGGAACCCCTGTATGTATATTAAAATCAATAAATAGGGTTTGCCCTCCTCTTGAAAATGCATTCTGAGATGAAGCAAAAATTAAATTTTGAGCAACCTGGTCAAATTCTTTTTCAGAAATTTCTTTTAATTCTGTTTTTTCTTGTTCTATTTTAAAATAATTTTCATCTATTTGATTTAAACTAAAAATTCCTTCTTTAACATATCTTTCAAATTCTCTTTTTTCAAATGTTTTTATCTCCCCCTTCCCATTAATTTTGCCCTTTATAACAACAACAGGTCTGTTTAACAATGGAGCATAAAGAATATTCAAAAATCCAAAACCAAGAGCACCTGCATAATGGGCTTGCATTGAAGCTAAAAATGTTTGAATATGTTGATTAAGAACTAATGCTGAGTTTGGAGGATTTGATTTTGATTCAAGATTAGCTAAAATTTTGTTTAGCCCATATTTTTTAATATATTCTATAGAATGAGATGAACAATAAACTCTTGTAGGATATCCTAAATCATGAAGATGAATCTCTCCATTAAGATGAGCATTAGCAACATCTTCACTAAAAACATTTCCAAGAGCCCATGGTTTTTGAATTCTTTCTGCAATTTCTAAATTTACTGCTTCAGGATTATTAGAAGCAATATTACTATTCTCATTACTCCTACTAAAAATAATCTTTTGAAAATCTGCACTTGGTAATCCTAACAATGCTTGTTTTTTTCTCTGAGCTTCTAATCCTTCTTGTCTTAGAATCATATCTACTAAAATTCTTATATCTGTGGTATGAAATCTTTTTATTCCTCCTCTTTTATATAATCCGACCACACTATTTTCAACTTTTTTAGCTATTTTTTCTGCATATCTTGTAGATAAATTTGCCTCTGTTTTTAATTGTTCAATTATTTTGACTCTATCCCATTTTTTTAATGTATCTTCAGTATCTGATTCAATTAATAATGCTGCATCAGTTGTACTTCTGTTATTTTCGCTTGTTGCAATTGCTAAGAATTTTCTTGTTTCGTCTCTTTCAGCACTATATGCTCTATAGGCTAATGAAATGTCTTCATATCCCGCTTGTTTTGCAGAATTAATAATTATTTCTTGTATCTCATTTATTTCAGGGATTCTATCAATAAATTTTTCTCCAATTTTGTTAATAACCTCAGAATAAATTTCTTCAACGATTAATTCTGGTCTTTCAGTATAAAAATCATTGACAGCATTTGAAATAGCTTCTTTTATTTTAAAAGAATTAAATTCGTCTATACTTCCATCTCTTTTTTTAATATGTTTTGGGAATGTCATTTTTAAAGTTCTTTTATTTCTTTTTTGAAGTCAGTTATATCCTTAAAATCTCGATAGACTGAAGCAAATCTGATATATGCGACCGGATCTAATTTTTTTAGTTTGTTCATCATCATCTCACCAATTTCTGTAGATTTTACTTCTTTACCTTTTTTTAATAACTTTTCTTTAATCTCTTCAACAATCTTATCTATCTCTTGTACTGAAATAGGTCTTTTTTCACAGGCTTTAATTGCTCCTAATCTTAATTTTTCCTCCATGAAATGTTCTCTTCTTCCGTCCTTCTTAACAACAATAATCTCTTTTTCTTCTGGTTTTTCATAAGTTGTAAATCTTTTCTTGCACTTTAAACACTCACGTCTTCTTCTCGTACCCTCAGGGCTTTCTCTTTTGTCTGTTACACAAGTGTCTGAACCGCAAAATTTACATTTCATTTTAGGTCAAAGTATACAACCTGTTGTATGCCTCTTTTTATACTATACTACAAATAGTAGTAATGTGAGTTTAGTAATTACTTTGAGTTTATAAATATTTCTATGTTTCAGAACAATACAAGATAAAGTATAAACAATTTTTTTATAGAAGATAAAAAATAAAAAATTATTATACCTTCGAGAACTTTTTAAAAACATTTAAAAACCCAATCCACTTTAAATAAACATAAAGAGAGGAAAAATGGTAAACGCAGAAACTTTAACAGGCATAGGAGGAATGAATAACTATGAAGCAGTTGCGAGCATGTTAGGAATTTCAACTACAGCAACTTTTGTTCTTGTACTCTTGCTTTCTGTCTGGATACTAACCTGGAAAGGATTTGCTCTATGGAAATCAGCAAATAAGAAAAGTCTTATCTGGTTTATTGTATTGTTGGTTTTCAATACATTAGGTATCCTAGAAATACTCTATATCTTTGTTTTTTCAAAGATAAGTTTTAAGAGTAAAAAGAAAAAATAATTTCTTTTTTATTTTTTTTATTTTTTTTTATATTAGAGATTAAAATATATTCTAAAAATTATCTAAATGTTTAAAAACTATCTTTACAAATTTAATTTATAAACAAAAAGAAGTAAAAACAAGATGGTACACAAAGCAAGAGCAATATTCAAAAAGCTAGTTCCTGAAGCAATTATCCCAAGTTATGCTCACCCAGGAGATGCTGGAATGGATATTTTTTCTAATGAAAACATTATTATAAATGCCGGAGAGAGATATTTAATTTCAACAGGATGGTCTTTAGAACTTCCTGAAGGTTATGTGGCTTTTATTAAAGATAAAAGTGGAATTGCTTATAAAAAAGGAATGATTCATATGGCAGGAGTTATTGAATATACTTATCGAGGAGAATATAAAGTTTTATTGTATAATACTTCTAAAGAACCCTATGAAGTAAAAAAAGGAGACAAAATAGCTCAGCTAGTTATTCTACCTGTTGCAACAGCAGAAATAGAAGTTGCAGAAGAATTATCAGAAACCTCTAGAGGTGCTGGAGGATTTGGAAGCACAGGGATTAGTTATACTGGAAATTAAATTTCTTAATTAATTAAGTGATAATACAGATATAAAAAATTAATTATTTATTCTTGCGAGTCTTTTTTTATTTCTTGATAAATACTATATGCTGCGATAGCACCTTCTGCTCCTGCTGTAACTATTTGTTTGAGAACATTGTTAGTTATATCTCCTGCAGCATAAACCCCTTTTTCATTTGTCTTTTGGGTTTTATCTACTAGAACATATCCTTCTTTATCTTTTTCAATCTTAAGGTCAGAAACAAACTCTATTTTTGGTAAAGAACCTGCTTCAATAAAAACCCCATCTAATTTTAATTTTTTCCCTGACTTTAAATCAACACCCTCAACTCTTTCTTTCCCATTTATTTTAGTTATCTCTTCATTAAATATGCATTCTATTTTTTTATTCTTCTCAACTAGACTAATCCAAGAAGGTTCTGCTCTAAAAAATTTATCTCTTCTATAAATAATATATACTTTGGTGGAGTATTCTGCTAATAATAATGCAGAAGTCAATGCAGCATCACTGCCTCCAATAATTGCAACGGTTTTGTCCTTAAAAAGAGTTCCGTCACAGGTTGCACAATAACTAACTCCTTTTCCTGACAGTCCTGCTTCTCCAGGAACTCCTAATTTTTTTCTTACGGTTCCCATAGCCATAAGAAGTTTTTTACAAAAATAACTAGCTTTTTTAGTAAAAACAACAAATCCTGTTTTTTGTCTTTTAACTTCAATTATTTCATTATAAATAATAGGGACTTCTAATCCTTTGACTTGTTCAATAAACTTTTGCATTAATTCAAATCCTTTAATCTCTTTATAAGAAGGATAATTATAAATTTTATGGGCAGTTGCTGCGATTCCTCCAATTGTTTTTGAAAAAACAGCAGTTTTTAATTTATATCTTGCAGCATAAATAGCAGCACTCAGCCCAGCAGGACCTCCTCCAATAATTATTAAATCATATTCTTCCATAGTTCATTCCTTTTTGTTTTAGAACCCTTAACAATATTTAAAACTTCCTACAAAAGTGATTTAAACACAAGTCTAGTACATAAAATTTTATAAATCAAAAAGATAAATATGGAGTATGGATGTTAATGAAAAATCATTATTGTTGCATAAAAAATTAAGAGGCAAACTAGAAATAATCTCTAAAATTAAGCTTGATTCTATTGAAAATCTGTCTTTAGCCTACACTCCAGGAGTTGCAGAAGTTTGCAGAGAGATTAGTAAAGATAAGTCTAAGGTAAATGATTATACTATTAAAAAAAATACTGTAGCAATCATTTCTGACGGTAGTGCTGTGTTAGGATTAGGTAATATTGGTCCAGAAGCAGGATTACCTGTAATGGAAGGTAAAGCAATTTTATTTAAAGAATTTGCAGGAATTGATGCATTTCCAATTTGTTTAAAATTTCAAGATACCAATAAAACAATAGAAACAATAAAAAATATTAGCCCTGTTTTTGGAGGAATAAATCTTGAGGATTTTAAAGCTCCAGAGTGTTTTGAAATAGAGGCAGCATTACAAGATTTAGGAATTCCAGTTATGCATGACGACCAACATGGTACTGCGGTTGTTGTTTTAGCAGGAATAATTAATTCTTTAAAACTTAAATCATCTCTTACTAAAGAAAATGCAAATGTTGTAATTAGTGGATGTGGTGCTGCAGGAACAGCTATCACAAAAATGTTATCAAATTATGGAATGAAAAATATAATTATTCTAGATAGTAAAGGTATTGTTTGTAGACAAAGAACAGATTTGAATCAGGCAAAACAAGATTTATTACCAATTATTAACCCAAAAAACTTACAAGGAAATCTTGCACTAGCTCTACAAAATGCAGATATTTTTATTGGAGTTAGTAAACCAAACTTACTGAATAAAGAGTTAATTCAACTTATGAATAAAAACCCAATTATTTTTGCACTTGCAAATCCTATTCCAGAGATTATGCCAGACCTAGCAAAAGAAGCAGGAGCATTTATTGTGGCTACAGGCAGGTCTGATTTTCCAAATCAGATAAATAATGTTTTGGCATTTCCTGGAATATTTAAAGGAGCTTTAGATATTAATGCAAAAAGAATAACTAATCAGATGAAAGTTGAAGCTGCAAAAGCATTAGCAGGAGTTATAAAGATTCCAACTCCAGACAGAATTCTTCCAAGTCCTTTAGATAAATCTGTTGTAATTGCAGTTTATGAAGCAGTTAAAAAAGCTTATTCTGAGAATTAATTATTTTTATCCTTCACAAACAATGAGCACCAACATTCGCCTTTTTCTCTCCAGGTTTTTTGTGATTTAAAATTACAGGGACAAATTAATTTTGTGTCTTCTTTCAAATCTCCTAAAGTCATTCTACATGGACAAAATTTAAATCCAAATTCATTTTCATTATTCAAGACACCATTTGCTAATAATTCTACTCTTTTTGAATCTGGGTTTATCTTAAATTTTTCTGGACTATTTTTTTGTCTTAAAGCAAATTCTTTCCATATCTTTATTTCTTTGTTTATTCTTGATTTATCCATTCTTTTAACTCCTCATAACTTATTTCTCCACAAATAGCTTTAGTTTTCTTAGCATTTACAAATGCAGGAGTTCCTAGTCCATCTCCGCAAGCAGGAATTATTATATCTTTTAATTCTCTCATTTTTTCTGCATTCTTTGGTTCATGCCAAACTTCAAGTTTTTCAAATTCAACACCCTCTCTTTTAGACAGAGCATCAACTATTGGCATCATTACATGACAATGTGGGCATTCTCTTCCATGAAACATTATTATTTTTTTTGGTTTATTCATAGTATCTCTAATAGTTTTCTAAATTCATTTATTTCAATTTCAACATAAGCATCTTTTACAAAACAAGTAGGGCATTCTTCTGGTGGTTCTATTCCTATATGCAAATCTCTACATACATTACATCTCCATAGTTTTTTATTATCAAAATTTAATAAAATTTTTTCTACATCTTTTTTTTCAGCTTTTTTAAAATCTGTTGAAGGAACATTTAATCCAAAATGAATATTGCCTTTGCTGTCCTTAAATATTGTTTTTCCCATTTTAATTAGTTTTCTTCTTTTCCCAACTTTCAATTGCTTTTCTCAAAGCATCTGCTGCTAGATTAGAACAATGCATTTTAATTGGAGGTAATCCTTTTAATGCTTCTGCAACATCTTTATTTGTTATTTTTTTAGCTTGTTCTAAAGTTTTGCCTTTAGCTAATTCAGTAGTCATTGAAGAGCTTGCAATTGCAGCAATACATCCCATTGTTTGAAATTTAATATCTTTAATATAATTCTTTTTATTTTTATTATCTATTTTAAGATAAATTTTCATAATGTCTCCGCAATGAGGATTTCCAACCTGACCCACAGCATCAGGGTTTTTCATCTCTCCCATGTTTTTTGGACATTTAAATAAATTCATTACTTCTTCTGAATATGTTCCCATTTTATTTTTTATTTAACTCCTTTAATTTATTACACTCCTCACATCTGTTAAATAAATCTTTTTCATTTGAGTTAACATTTACTTTCCCAATTGTTTGGGATTTATAATTAGGAAGTTCTGATTGATGATTCATTCCTCTTTTTTTCATTTCTTTTACAAGGGTGTTGTGTCTTTTTCTTATATTATGAACTTCAACAAGCCCATTATCTAAATAACCTTTTATAGATTTATTTTTATTCAGAGTTCCAACAAACATATGCATCTCTACATGTTCTCCTAGTAAGTGCTTATTGCACATTTTATTTGTTTCAATATTCCACATTCTCATTTGTTTAGCTCCTTTACTATTTCATCAGGATTTAATCCATGAGCAATACAACCTTCTTCAAGAGTTTCCTGTGCAGCCATATGACATGCACAACAATGCATTCCTTTTTCCATTAAAAACATCATTGCTTCTGGATGTTTTTGCATTATTTCTGAAAAAGTCATTTGTTTTGTTATACTTGATTTTACTTTTGAATTTACTTTTACATTTGTTTTTTTCTTAATTGTTGT
>JBAYNB010000044.1:0-7942 GCA_041679005.1 Candidatus Pacearchaeota archaeon | reverse complement strand
TTAGCTGGTTCAATAATTCCCTCATGTAAAACATCTTGAACTTTATTATTAAAAATATTAATACCATCATAAACATTTCCTTCATCATGTCTTGATTTTAGTTCAGTTAAAACATCAATAGGGTCTAATCCAGCATTTTCAGCAAGAGTACTTGGAATAAACTCTAATGCATTTGCAAATTCGTTAACAGCTAATTGCTCTCTTCCACTCAAAGAATTTGAAAACCCTTTCAAGAGTTTGCTTAGTTCCATTTCAATTGCACCTGCTCCTGCAACAATCTTTCTACTTTTAACAACCTCACTAACAACCCCTAACCCATCTTTTAATGCTCTTTCTAATTCATCCATCACATGTTCACTTCCTCCATGAACTAAAATAGTAAGTGCCTTTGGATTTTCACAATCTCTTACATAAGTCATTCCCTCTTCTCCTGTTTTGATTTCTTCAACAAGCTTAGCATTACCTAATTCTTGACTAGAAAGTTCATTTAAATTATTAATTATTTTTCCACCTGTTGCTCTTGATAAATCCTCCATATCTGATTTTGCAACCCTTCTGCATGCATAAATATTGTCTTTAGCTAAATAATACTGAACACTATCATCAATTCCTTTCTGACAAAAAATAACATTTGCTCCTGATAGTTTTATTTTATTAACAATCTCTTTTAATCTCTCTTCTTCTCTTGCTACAAACTCTTCAAGTTGATCAGGATTTATAACAGAAATCTTAGTTTCTGCTTCAGGAGACTTTAATTCTAAAGCAGAAGAGATTAAGGCAATCTTTGCATTAACAATCTTTTGAGGCATATCTATTGAAACTCTTTCTTTATCAATAATAATTCCTTTAATCAGATTAGTGTCACCCATACCACTACTTTTATTTTTTACAATCTTTATATTAGTTAAATCAGCTTTATCATTTTCTTTAATTTGTTTAACTGCTTCTACAATTATGTCTGCAAATCTTTCTTTAACTGACTCTACTCCTTTCCCAGTCATTGCAGTCATTGCAATGTATTTTAAAATATCTTCTCTGTCTCCTGCATCAACACTTAAACTTTCTAAAAAAGACTTGGCTTTTTCAGCAGCCATGCTATAACCCTTAGTAATTATAGTAGGATGAATTTTCATATCTAATAATTTTTCTGCATTTTCTAATAATTTTCCAGCAAACATAACTACACTAGTAGTTCCATCTCCAACCTCACTATCTTGAGTTTTAGCAATCTCAACCATCATTTTTGCAGCAGGATGTTCAATATCCATTTGTTCAAGAATTGTAACCCCATCATTAGTAATAGTAATCTCTCCAACAGAATCAACTAACATTTTATCCATTCCCTTAGGTCCTAAAGTAGTTTTAACAGCATCTGCAACTATTTTTGCAGCAAGAATATTGTTTCTCTGAGCATCTCTTCCTATAGTTCTTTCCATATTCTCTGGTAAAACATATACTGGTTGTTTTTCTGTCATGTTAATTAAAAATTTCCTCCAATAAACTTAAAGTTTTTTCTCTTTTGTTATCATTTCTATTAAATATAAAAACTGTAGACTTTTTTTTATTCCCGCTAATCTGAACACAACTATCTGCTATTTGATAGAAACTACTAGTTACATTATCTGCTGTAGAGATTTGTGTTGAAACAGAACAAATAGCAAGATTACTTTTTGATATAAGTTTATCCATTTCTGCTTGATAATCTCCATTAAAACTATAAGAAGCATAGGGTAATTCAACTCTCAAACCAAAATATCCAAATCTTCCAATTTTTCCCATAATTGGTCCTTTATCTTGTTCTTTTTTTTGTGTCTTCATCTTAAATTTCAAAACTCCTTTTCATTTTTAAGTATTGTTGTGATTAACAATAAGAAAGCATAAAAAATATCATCTTCAGTTTATTGGTTCATCTTTATCTAAAGATCTTGCCTAATAATGCTTCGGTTCTAAGTAATTCAGATGTCTGTCCATTATACATATTAAGTCTAGTAATTTGAGAGGTGGATTCTAACTCAGAAAATACTGCAGTTGTATTCTGAATATGATAAACTCCTGAAACCTCACACCACCTTGCAGTATTTTTTGCAACAGTATTTGCCTGAGAAAGTTTTGAAGTTAATTCTTCTCTAGATACTCCTCTAAATAAATAACTTAAAAGTCCAGCATTAGTATCTAAATTTCTTTCAACATCATAATTACCTAACTTAAATTCTGTTCTCATTTAAAATTTAACTTCTAGTTATTTTTAAGCATTATTGTAATATAAAGAAAGGGTTAACTTATTAAAAGAAATTATTTTCTCTCATGAAGTATGTACTATAAACCATATATAATAAAACATATATTAAGAAACAATAGTTAATTATAAAAATAAAAAAGACTTAATTAATCTATGAAAATTGGAGTCAAAGTAGGTGATGTGATGACAAGAGAGTTTGTCTCAGCAAACCCAGATATTTCTGTACTTAATGCCATTAAATTAATGGTTAAAAAAAGAGTCGGAAGCCTAATTATACAAGAAAAAGATGTATTAAAAGGAATCCTCACTGAAAAAGACATAATGTGGGCTTTAAGCAAAAAACCAGCAAGTGATTTAGCAAAAGTTAAAGCAAGCGAGATTTGCACTAGAAAAATTACAACTATAAGACCTTCTGCAGATATTTATGATGCAATGAATTTAATGAAAGAAACAAACTGCAGAAGACTTCCTGTTACAATAAAAAAAACAGTAATAGGATTATTAACAATGAAAGATATTTTAAGAATTCAACCAGAATTATTTGAAATTGCAAAAGAAAACTATACAATTAAAGAAGAAGCTGAAAAGTTTAAAAAAGTAAAAAAAGGCGAAATGTTTAAAGAAGGAATCTGTGAAACCTGCGGAACATTTGATATTTTATATGAAGTGGATGGTCAATTAATATGTGAAGAATGTAGGGAAGCCATGTAATGTATATTGTATAAAAGAATATAATTGCATATCTAAAACCTTAAAAAGAATATTGCTTAAAAATAAGAATGGCTGTTCAGTTATCAAGTTATCTTTGGCTTAGAAATAATACATTAATGTTTTTGATAGACCCTAGAAATAAGAATCATGATGCTGTTCCCAGAGACTTTTCTAATGAAGATAGAATAAAACTTAAAGACATTGTAGATAAGATTGATGGATTGCATGAACCAGTTTCTACACATTATCATGATAAAACCCCAATAAATAAAGAACATGTTTTATTAACAAGGGGTGTAACAAAAATTGTTGAAAGATCAATAAATCCACAAAAATCCGGCAGATTATTTGGGCAAATGCATAAAATTTTTACTAAATATAATCTTCCTGAGAGCACTTTCGTAAAAATATATGAAGGACTTGGAGAAGCCTATTCTGAAATAGGACTTGAACCTAAAGGAAAGATTAAAAGGGCAGTTAATTATGCTGAAGATTTAAAAAATAATCCAAAAAGCAGAGATGGCTCAGCTACTATTTTCTGGGAACACATTTTTGCTTCTAAAAAATTAAATTAAACTTACATCTCACAGAAACTTTTAAATAAGCTATTTCTCTATTATAAAGATAAAAAGGGAAGAAAAAATGACAAAGAAAGCTCAAATAGACCTATTAAATATTATATTTGGAGTTATAGTAATCCTTGGAGGGGTTATTATTGCCTTAGGTAAAATAAATTTAGGGAGTTTAATAACAAGTTTAGGATTAGTATTTGAATTAATTAAACTTGTTGTTCAAAAGGGATTGTAATATGGTAGAATCAAATCTTGTGATTGGAATAACAATAATAATCATAAATTTATTACCTATGATTTTTAAAAAATATAAACTATTAATTATAACTGGAGCAATTTCAGTATTACTCGGAATATTATTAATGGCAAATATTATTTAATACTAACAAACAAAAAATATAAACTCAAACATGGCTGAAAAAGACACACAATTTTCTGGAAAAATCAAGCAAAAAGGAATATTTGATTTTAAAAAGTTCTATAATTTTGCTTATGACTGGTTAAGAGACCAAGGATACAAAGTTATTGAAAAAAATTATACTGAAGAAATTACAGGAGATTCCAAGAAGATTGAGATAAAATGGATAGCTAAGAAAAAAGTTTCTGATTATTTCCAGTATGTAATACAGACAGACTGGCTTATATTAAACTTAAAGAATGTTGAAGTTCAAAAAGAAGGCAAAAAAGTTAAAATGAACTCAGGAGAACCAGAACTAAAGATTAAAGGAGTCTTGGTTAAAGACTATGAAAGTAAATGGGAAGATATGCCTTTTTTCAAATTTTTAAGAGGGATTTATGACAGATATATTATTAAAAGTAGGACAGAACAATATGAAGATGCTGTTTTAGATGAAACAGAAGAGTATATTGCACAATGCAAAGCATACTTAACTGTCGAAGGAAAATCAATTTCTCACAGAGATTATGATTAATTTTTTAGTTTAAAAAATATTTTTTAAGTTTAGTATACAAAAAATCTTATATATTCTGCACAAAAGATAAATTTATATATAATATTTTACAAAAGTCCTCTATGAAAAAAGAAGTAATCTTAAGTCTACTTGTATTATTTATCTCTTTAAGCATAGTTTCAGCAATAAATCTAGATGTAAAAGCTAATTCAATTTCAAATGCTGTTGTTACTGAATTAAATCAACCTGCAGTTTTTGATCTTAGTATAAAAAACCTTGATGAATCAAGCAAATTTGAGATTTATTCTCTAGTTGGAGTAGACATAACTCCTGAAGAAGGTTTTTCACTAAATTCAGGAGAAACAAAAATAATAAGAATAAAAGCAATGCCCCAAAAAACAATGAGATCAAGACCAGGATATGTAACTTTTGCATATCAAATAAAAGATTCGGAAAATGAAATTCAAGAAGAAAAATTAACAATAAATGTTTTAGGGTTAGACGAAGCTGTTTCTATAATACCAGAAAATGTAAATTCAGATTCAAAAGAAATAACTATCTCACTTAAAAACAATGTTAATTTTGACCTTAGTGATTTGGAATTATCTATGAACTCTGCTTTTTTTGAATATGAAGCAAGTCATCCACTAAAAGCTTTAGAAACAAAAATAATAACAATCCCTATTAATGAAGAAAAAGCAAAGACGCTAACAGCAGGGAATTATTTATTGAATACAAGAATTAAAACCTCTGGAGAGACTACAAATATTGAATCTATAATAAAATTTTTAGAACAAGAGGACATTGAATCAACAGAGGCTCATGAAGGGCTTATAATTAAAAGATACGAAATTACTAAAAGTAATATCGGAAATACAAAAAAAGTAGTAAAAATTACAGCTCAAAAAAATCTTTTTTCTTATTTATTTACAACAGTAAATATCCCTCCAGTTAAAACTGAGATAATAGGTCTTACAAAACATTATACTTGGGAAAAAGAATTAATACCTAATGAAGAATTAAAAGTAGTTCTCAAAACAAACTGGTTTTTCCCTGTAATTGTTATCCTACTTATAATCGGATTAATTATTGTAATTAAAAAATCACTTGAAACAGACCTTGTTCTAAAAAAACATGTTTCTTATATTAAAACAAAGGGGGGAGAGTTTGCACTAAAAATAACAATAAGATTAAAGGCTAAGAAATACATTGAAAGAATTAATATAACTGATAAACTTCCTCCGCTAGTAAATCTTTATGAAAGATATGGTGCAGTTTCACCTGATAAAGTCGATTTAAAGAATAAAAGAATGGAATGGAACATGCCTGCATTAAATGAAGGAGAAGAAAGAATCTTTAGTTATATTATTTACTCAAAAATTGGAGTAGTTGGAAGATTTGAACTTCCAGAAACAAGAGCAGTTTATGAAAAAGAAGGTAAGGTTAAGAATGCAACTTCAAACAGAAGTTTCTTCATAAATGAACCTAGCAGGTTACCTCATTAAGATAAAATAGACTCATATATTTTTTTACCAAATTCAGTTAGCTTTATTTCAGAATTATTAATTTCAACAAGATTTCTTTGAAGGAGATACCCTTTATGTTTATCTAAAATAGAACTTTCAACTGAAGAAACAGGAATATATTTGGAACAACCACCCAATCTGCCTATTTGAAAGAATAATTTAATACAAGCACTACTTTCACAATTACTAAGTCCTTCTAAGTTATGCATAAAAAAAAGAATAAAACATGGCTTTTAAAGATTTATTTACACAGATAAATATGTAAGGATATCTAATTAAAACTATCATTAAATTAATTATTTTATCTTAAATTATTTATATTTAAAATTTAAGAACTCTCAGCCCAGTCTATAAAATTTCATCTCCCTTGTTTTATAAAATATTGATAAGTAAATCATTAATTAATCATTTCCAATAAAGCAATATAAAGCGGTATAAAACTTTAAAAACAATCATTTCTCAGTATAATTATCCCCCGGTAGTATAACGGTTATTACAGGCGGCTGTAGACCGCTTGAAGCAGGTCCGACTCCTGCCCGGGGGATATTATAATTGCAAAGCAATTATATTCCCGCAGGATGTTGTATAGAGATTTCTTGAAATCGACTGTTCGACCGAGCAATTTCATTTTTAATCTGTATCTACTCTCATTGTGAAAATGGAATTGCGAGCAACTGCCCGGGGGATATTATAATTTTTTAATGTTTTGCAGGAGGAGAACCTTGGTTCGACCGAGCAATTTCATTTTTAATCTGTATAACCCCTATTTCATTCATCTTAACCAATTTCTATCAAAACCTTTAAATAGTTTAACATTATAATATATTATAATGAATTATAATACAGATATAATATGGAAACCATAACAAAACAAACCCGAGAGGTCGGAACCTCAGCAGGAGTTTTATTGCCTAGAAGCTGGCTAAACAAGCAAGTAGTTGTAACTCTTTTTGAACCCTCAAAAGAAAAAATTCTTCAGGATATTATAACCTGTTTATTTGAACATGATCTAAATGAAGAAGTTAAAGGCATTTATCTTTATGGTAGCTATGCAAGAGGAGATTTTGATTTTAATAGTGATATAGATATTTTGATTATCACACAAAATACAAATAAGCTTATCAATTATAATAATTATGAAATACTCTTAGTTTCAGAGGATTCTTTTTCAAAAAATTTACCAAATAATCTAAATTATTTAAGTCTATTAAAAGAAATCAAGGTTATTTTAAATAAAGAATTGATTGAAGAATATAGAACTAAAAAATACAATCTTAATATTAAAAAAAATATTTCAGAAATTGAAGGAGTTTTTAAAATAAACCAAGATTCCGTAAAAATGTGTCAGGAGAATAATCTAAATATCCCAGACGGTATTGTTTATTCTATTGTTTTAAGATTAAGAGAATTATACCTAATAAAATGTCTTGTTTCCAATAAAACTTACAATAAAAAAGAGTTTTTAGAACCAATTGGAGACAAAGTTTATTCAGCTTATCTTAGAATAAAAAGAAATGAAAAAGAATTAAATAATCTTCTTCCTAATGAATTAATAGGTGCAATAAACTTGTCTAAAAAATGGTTAAAAGAGTTAAAAGAGCAGAAAAAGGAATTGAAAGTTTAAAGAAACAAATAGAAGAACATTTTATTAAAATTGAAACAGATATTCGAGAAAGGAATATTGACAGAGGAAGATATCATTTTAAAGAGATAGATAAAGGCTTGTTAAAAGCATTAGAAATCAAAATTAAAATCTTAGGAGTAGAAGAGGATAAATCAGTTCAAATTTATAAGCAAAGATTAGAAAAATTAAGAAAAAGTCTTGAATTAGAAGAATCTGAATAAAAATAGATTTAATTCTTTCTTTATCCCTTTATTCCATTTCACAACATAAACTAAATGTTTAAATACCTAATAATTTTAAGAAAAAAATGGAATTACAAGTTGATGAAAAGTTGGTTTTACCAAAACAAAAATTAGAAG
>JBAYNB010000043.1:0-7960 GCA_041679005.1 Candidatus Pacearchaeota archaeon | reverse complement strand
TAAGGATTTTTAATAAAATTTGAATAGGTTCTAATGAATTTGAACCCTTCGAGGCATTTATAAATAAAAGAGTATTCTAATTTATAATTAAAATGACAAACGACAAATGACAAATGACAAATGACAAATGACAAATGACAAACGATAAATTTATACTTGTTGGATTAGATGATGAAAAATCAGGACATATTGCTGAGGTATTAAAGAATCCAACATGTAAAAAGATTTTGAATTTTTTAGGAGATATTAAAGAAGCGAGTGAAAAAGATATTTCTGATGCATTGAAGATGCCCATTAATACTGTTGAGTATAATCTTAATAAATTGATTAAATGTGGGTTTATTGAAAAGACAAAAAACTTTTTTTGGAGTGTTAAGGGAAAGAAAATTCCTATGTATAAACTTGCTAGGAAACATATTATTATTAGTCCCAGTAGAAGTTTTAATTTATCAAATCTTAAAAGTCTTTTGCCTGTTACTCTTATCTTTGGAGTCTTTGCTTTAATTCTTAAATCTTTTTTTGGGATTAAAGATAACTTTGTTCAGAATTTTGCTCCTAGCATCGAAAAAGCTGCTGCAGGAGCTAGTGCAGAAACTGCTGTATTAAAAGATGTTGTTTTAGATGACTCGATAAGGGCTGTTTCAGAAACTAATTTGAATTTATCTTTGGTTGATAAAATTTTGATGTTACCTCCGTGGGTTTGGTTTTTAGTGGGAGCATTAGTAGGAGTTATAATATATTTTATTTTTAGAAATTATAAGGAGGTGAAATATGGAAAAGTCAATTAAAATAACTCTTATCATTGTTTTAACCGTTGTCTTCCTTGTATTGATTAGTTTGTATTTTGTTTCTCAAACAACAGCCACTAATACTGTAAGTGCAAATGGACAATCAACAATAAAAGCAGTTCCAGATTTAGTAACTATTTATTTTAGTGTTGAGACAAAAAATACTAGTGCACAATTAGCTAAAGATGCAAATTCTGAAATTGTTCAGAAAGTTAAAACTGGTTTGATTAATGCAGGATTTAATGAAGATAAACTAACTACTGAAAGTTTTAATGTTTATCCTAATTATGATTGGAGTAGTGGAAAGCAAACAACAAATGGTTACATTGCTACACATTCTTTAAAATTAGAACTCTCTACAGAAGAGATGGATAAACTTGGTAGTGCTGTTGATGCAGGAGTTAATGCTGGAGCTCTTGTTAATTATATTAATTTTGAATTAACTGAGGAGAATCAAAATAAATATAAGGCAGAAGCATTAAAACAAGCAGCAGAAGATGCTAAGATTAAAGCAGAGGCCATTGCATCTGGATTAGATAAAAAACTCGGAAGATTAGTTTCTACATCTAATTCTGATTTTGGTTATAGTCCTTGGAATGTTTATTCTAAATCAGAGAGTGCTTCTGGAGTTGCATTAGACATGCAAAGAGTTGTAAGTGATATTAGTCCAAGTGAAGAAGAAATAAGTGCAACAGTTTCTGTAACTTATAAATTAAGATAATTTTTTGAGCGTTTTTATTTTTATTTTTATTTTTTATTATACTTCTAATGCATAAATTTTTATAAAGAAAAGGTTTTTAATGGTAGTATATATATGATTTGTGGTGAAAATAAAAAGATGGATGAAGACAAGAAGATTTTAAAGATTCAGGGTCCGACTATGGTTGAACCTCCAAAAGAAGATAGAAAATTGACTAAATTGGAGATTCTAAAGAAGTTAAGTCCTGGAACAGGATTAAGAGAGAGTTTAAATGATATTGTTAATGGAGAGATGGGAGCTATTATCTTAATAAATAACTCTAATGCTGCGAATATTTTTGAAGGGGGCTTTAAGGTTAATTGTAAGTTTACTCCAAAAAGATTGTCTGAACTAGCTAAAATGGATGGAGGAATTATTCTTTCAGAGGATTTTAAGAAAATTCTTTATGTAAATGCCTTATTTGTGCCAGATAGGTCTTTGATTACTAATGAAACTGGAACAAGACACCAAACTGCTGAAAAGGTTGCTAAACAAACTAATGGGTTGGTTATTGCAGTTTCTGAAAGAAGAGGGACTATTACTGTTTATTATGGTGGTTCTAGATACATCTTACAAAATACAGAGGACCTATTGAGAAGAGCCTCAGAAACCCTTAGGATATTAGAAAAACAAAGAGAAGTCTTTGATGAACTATTAATTAATTTAAATGTCTTAGAAGTTACTAGTCTTGTTTCTATTGCAGATATTTGTAGTATTTTGCAAAGACTTGAGATGATTAGCAAGATGGCTCAAATAATAAATGAATATATTGTAGAATTGGGGAGAGAGGGCATTATTGTAAGAATGAGAATGAAAGAGGTTACAAAAGATATTGATAAAAAAAGAGAAGAAATATTTAAGGATTATTTACAAAAAGCCGCAAAAGCAAGACAATTTTTTGATAACTTAAGTTTTGATGGACTTCTTGATGCTGAAAATATTGCAAATCTTTTATTTGGAGATTCTTCAGAAAAAAAAATTGTCCCAAAAGGATATAGGCTCTTGGATAAAATTAATTTGACTGAAGTAGAATTAAAAAATTTAATAGATGCCTTTAAAAATTTAGATGGAATTTTAGAGGCAAGAGATGAAACTCTTAAAAAAGTTTTGAAAAATCGTACAGAAAGTTTTAAAGAAGAGTTTAACAAGCTTAGAGAACAAATAATGCTTGGGAAAAAAATATAGAAATTCTGTGAAAATAAAAGTGGTATATAAAAGATATATAAAACGAAACGGAAAACTTTGTGGACCTTATTATTATAAATCTTATAGAGACAAAAACGGGAGAGTTATTTCTCGATATTTGCCCAATCATAGAACCTTTAAAAGACCTAAATGGCTAATTTTGTTTTTATTAGCTTTATCTTTTTTTATCTTTTTTTTGATAGCTTTTAATCTAGACTATAGACTTAAATTAAATGAAAATAATCTTTTGATAATCCTAATAATAGTTTTATTTGTCTTTATCTTATTTTTTGGATTTAGGGTCATTAATAGCTTAATAAAAAAGAAAGTTATTAATTCTTCTAAGATGGATTTGAAAAAAGAACATAAAGCTTTATTTAAGAGTTATTATTTAATTAACAAAATAAGAAAGTAGAAATTAAAAAGAGATAATTTAAATAAGAGTAATAATAATCTAAAAAATGCTAACTGAAACACAAATTAGTGAAATAAGAGAACATCTTGAAAAGGCTCAAAATCCTTTATTTTTTTTTGATAATGATAATGATGGTTTAATGAGTTTTTTGTTATTAAGGAGGTTTATTGAAAGAGGAAGGGGAATTGCAGTTAAAGGATCACATAATTTGAGTAAAACTTATCATAAAAGGGTTGAGGAATTAAAACCCGATTATATTTTTATTTTAGATATTCCTGTTGCTGAAAAAGATTTTTTAGAGATGGTTGAAACAGATGGATTACCTGTTGTTTGGATTGACCATCATGATGTTAGTTATAAAGAAACCAATATTCCTCTGACAAGTCAGCCTTCTTTAATCAGTTATTATAATCCTTTTCATAATAATAAAACAAACGAACCTGTTTCTTATTTATGTTATAAAATTACTAATAAAAAAGAAGACCTTTGGCTTGCTGTAATTGGTTCTATTAGTGATTATTATATGCCTGATTTTTATAATGAGTTTGAAAAAAAATATCCTGAGTTGAGTAAAAAAAATCCTAAAACTCCTTTTGATGTATTTTATGACTCTGAAATAGGAAGAATCGCAAGAATTTTGGATTTTTCTTTAAAAGATACAACCACTAATGTTGTCAGTCTAATGAAATTTATGATGAAAGTTAAGGGGCCTATGGATGTTTTAGAAGAGAACACTTCTACAAAGCAGATTTTAAAGAGGTCTAGTGAACTCAATGAGAAATACCAGAGAATTTTGAAAAAAGCAAGAAAATCTATTGGTGACAAAATGATTTATTTTCAGTACAGTGGAGACTTGAGTTTAAGTGCTAATCTGGCAAACCAATTAAGTCATGAGTTTCCTAAGAAAATTATCATAGTTGCTTATCTGAGCACAGACATTGCAAATCTTTCTTTAAGAGCAAGAGATATTGATATTAGAAAGATTACTCTTGAAGCAATTAAAAATATTCCTGGGGCTGTTGGTGGAGGGCATGAGCATGCTACTGGAGCTAGAATGAATGTCAGTGACCTACCTCTGTTTAAAAAAAGAGTAGATGAGTTGGTTGGATAAAACTTTTTATTGAATAATAAATTTAGGAAAACAAGTTTTAACCTAAATTTCTTTTTTTGTTTATAATGTTATAATCTTAGTTATGCAGGAGTATTTTTTAGCTTGGGATAAACTTTTATATTGTTTTTCATATAGATAAAACTGCTTTAATTATAATAAAACCTATTATTACTATTATACCTATTTTTATTATGTCTAATACCATATCCACAGGATCATTTTTTCTGCTCATAATTTACACCTTTTTTGTAGTTCTTTTATATCCCCTTTCATACCTATTAGTTGTTCGTATATTTTAAGCTTTTCCTTTAACTTTATTTGTTCTATCCTTTGATTTTCTACTCCTTCAATAACTTCATTAATCTTTGATTGGAATCCTATAATTATTATTAATACAATAGATCCAGTTAGTATAACAATTAATGAATTTATATTTATCTTCCCTAAAGTTAGTAAATATACTGAAAATAGATTAACTATTAAACCTATTACAGAACTAATTAATATATCCCCATATCTCATGAAATTTATTCTAATTTTTTATTTAATAAACATTTATATAGGGTAAAATATCAATTTATTTTATGAACAAATTAAGTTTGATAATGGATGCTTTGGCAATACCAGTTTATTAATCTTAGTTCATACTTTATTCTTTAGTATATTTTATTAATGATAAATACTATAAAATTAAAATGAAAACTTCAAAAGACGAAAAAATTGCAAGAGAAAACTTGATAAGAGAAAGCGAAGAAGTTAAAGGACTTTCTATTAAAGGATATGATTTTAATAAAGGAGTTGATTATTCTAAAATGTTAGATTGTTATTTAACTACTGGAGCTCAGGCAACTAATTTGGGTAGGGCTGTTGAGATTATTAAAAAAATGAGAAAAGATAAAGCATTTATTTATTTAGGGTATACTTCAAATATGGTAACTACTGGTAATCGCGAGATTATTAGATATTTGACTGAACACAAGATGATTGATTACCTTATAACAACTGCTGGTGGAATTGAAGAAGATTTTATTAAATGTTTAGGTGATTTTAAACTAGGTGATTTTAAATTAAAAGGAAGTGAATTAAGAGATAAAGGAATTAATCGAGCAGGAAATGTTCTTATTCCAAATAATAGATATTGTGATTTTGAAGATTTTGTTATGCCTATCTTGGAAAAATATCATGAACAAATAAAAATTCCTTCTGATTTAATCAAAATCTTAGGAAAAGAAATTAATAACAAAGAAAGTATTTATTATTGGGCTTATAAAAATAATATTCCTGTTTACTGCCCTGCAATAATGGATGGAAGTTTAGGGGATATGATTTATTTTTATAGTTTTAAGAATAAAAATTTTAAATTAGATATTGTTGAGGATGTAACTGAATTTAATAATTCAACAATTGGAAAAGATAAAACAGGAATTATAATCTTAGGCGGAGGAGTTGTTAAGCATTCTATTTGTAATGCAAATATGTATAGAAATGGGGCTGATTATGCTGTTTACATAAATACTGCTCAAGAGTTTGATGGTTCTGATAGTGGTGCAATGCCTGATGAGGCTGTTTCATGGGGAAAGATTTCTAAGAAAGCTGAAAGTGTTAAGGTCTTTGCAGATGCAACAATTGTTTTTCCTTTGATTGTGGCGAAAACTTTCGCGAGTGAAAAATAAGTGTACAATAACGAGCGGAAGTTTGAGAAGAAAGGGTTTGTTGAGAATTAGATAATTCTTTATTATCAAAAGATTTAAATAATCTCTTATATAAGTATATATAAGATGGAAAACAAAACGATAATGCATAGCCCTACACTTGAAAGTGTGTTAATGGTAGAAGAAACTTTAGAAAAATATTCAGGAGAACTTGGGAGATATCAATTATGGAATAAATTGCCTAGGAAAATGATGTATCAAACATTTTTAGTTATACTTGATTATTTAGAAAAATCAAATAAAATAATTATAGACAAAGATGGAAAACTTGTTTGGACGTGGAATCCTGAATTTATAAGAAAACTTCAGAACAAAGGATTAATTATAAAATAAGATGGAAGAAAGGATTTGTGGAAAAATAGATAATTCTTTAAAGTTAAAACACTATTAACTGAAATGGAAATGAATAAGTCATTTGAAATAGCAAAAAGTTGGTTTGTCTTAGCACAAATCTTAATCATATTGGCTGGATTCTCTTTCACTTCTGCAGGAATCTCTTGGTCATTAGCTACATCAAATTTAAATTCAGGAGTAAATTTAGTAGTAGATGCTTCTACTAAAAGCTGTGATAATATTTGTAATTTAACTGCTTATCAAAATTTAACAGGAAATGTCTTAAGTTATTATGCAGAAATGACTATGGGTAATTTGGATCTTTGGAAATATTTAATTGATTTAGGGCTTTTGTTAACTATATTTTCTATTCTTTGCTGGTTAAGAGGTAAATACTTATTGCATCGAATCTAATACGTCTTAGCAACATAAACAAAATAATCTGCCTTTTTATTGCAGATAATACATTTCTCTGATTTTATTTTGTCTTTGTGCTTTTCTTTGTCTGAAATGAAAATGGCTTTTGCTCCACCTGTTTCTGATTTTAGAGTATCTTCACAAGATTGTTCTTTACATAATGGAACAATTCCTATTCTTTTTTCATTTATTATTGATTTTAATTTATCTAATGAATTTGTTTCTTCTAATTTTGATTCAAATATTTTTTTAGATTTATTAAACAAAGATTTTTGAATATCTTCAAGTATGATTTTAACTTCTTTTTTTAGATTTATAATTTTAATTGATTTTTTTTCTTTAGTATCTCTTCTTGTTAGGATAACTTCATTTTTCTCTAAATCTCTTGGGCCTATTTCAATTCTTAATGGAATTCCTTTTAGTTCATATTCATTAAACTTAAAACCTGGACGATATTCTTCTCTATCATCTAGTTTTGGGCTAAATTCTTCTAACTCTTTTTCTATTTCTTTTGCAACTTTTAGAACTTTTATTTTACTGTCTTCTAATAATATTGGAATAATAACAACTTGATTTGGTGCAATTTTTGGAGGAAGAATTAAACCTTTTTCATCAGAATGAATTGCGAACATAACTCCTAACATTCTTGTAGATATAGCATAGGTATTTTGAAAAGCAAATTCTTCTTTACCTTCTTTATTTAAAAATTTTATATCGTAGGCTTTTGCAAAGTTTTGTCCATCATAATGAAAACAAGGACCTTCAATTGCTTTTCCATTAGGCATAACATAATGTAATTTTTGTGAAGAGACTGCTCCTGCAAATTTTTCTTTTTCTGTTTTTTTACCATACACTCCATAAAGAGCTAAATAGTTCTCACAAACATCTTTGTAGGCAGAGATTATTTCTTTTCCTTCATCTAATGCTTCTTTTTCTGTTGAAAGAACTGTGTGAAGTTCATTCCATAAAAATTCTCTTGTTCTTAAAAATGGAACTGGATGTTTAAATTCCCATCTTACTACATTATTCCATTGATTATATTTTAAAGGTAAATCTCTCCAACTTCTAATCCATTTTGAATAAGAAGGATACATGATTGTTTCAGATGTTGGACGAACTGCTAATCTTTCGCTTAGTTTTGTGTCTCCTGCTTGAGTTACCCAAGCAACTTCTGGAGAAAATCCTTCAACATGTTCTTTTTCTTTTGTCAGGAATTTTTCTGGTATAAATAATGGAAAATAAGTATTTTGAACTCCTAGT
>JBAYNB010000042.1:0-8102 GCA_041679005.1 Candidatus Pacearchaeota archaeon | reverse complement strand
TGGTTTAAAGAATGCCCAAATTGTCATAATAGAGTTCTAAGAAGTTTAGACGTATGCAACTTCTGTAATTATAATTTTAATAAAGGATATAAAATGAAAAAGGTACTTGTAATATTATTAGCACATTATTTTCCTGCTAAGAATTTTGGAGGTCCTGCAGTTAGTATTTATAATTTGGTAAATAGAATAAGCGGATATTATTCTATTTATTTAATAACAAATAATTATATTATCTCAACTCAATTGTTTAATTTATTCTAAGAAGTAATTACTCATTAAACAATTTCGCCACAACCGATCAATCTCCAGTGCTGATGAATGTTTCTTGCTAAACCTACACTATCTCCTTTAATTAAAATTGCTGGAACTTTTAATGATAATTCGATTTCGTCTCCTTTTATTTTTATTATCTTCCCAACAGTTGTTGTTGTATTTATTGAAAGCATAATCATTTCTGAAACTTTAAGGTCTTCAATCTTTGTTGTTTCTTCTTCACCAACAAGCTCTTTAAACAGTTTATATTTTATTTTAATTGATTCAGTAATCTCTGGAAGTGTTCCTATTGTGGAAGCAATATTTCCAGATAAATAATCTGTTTTTGTTAAGATATTATCAAGTTCTGTTTCAAAAGCAAGCGAACCTCCTGGTGTTGCTTGTTTTATTGGAGTATTTCCTCTAAAAATAGAAACAATTTTTGTTTTTAGTGTTTTGTAAAAATACTGATTTGCACGCTTTTCTGTTATTCCTGGTTTAATTTCAATTTCATCTCCTATTTTTAAAACACCTTTTTTTAATATTCCTGCTAATACTCCTCCATGTAACTCTTTAATCTTTGTTCCAGGTCTATTAATGTCAAAGCTTCTTGCAATTAAAAATTCTGGTTTTGAATCTAAATCTCTTTTTGGTGCTGTAATCTCTAATAAAAAATCTTTTATTTTATCTATGTTTATATTTTGTTGTGCAGAAACAGGGATTATCGGGGCATTTTCAGCAATTGTTCCTTTTATGAATTCTTTTATTGCTTTATAATTTTCTAGGGCTTGTTCTTTTGTTACTAAATCTATTTTGTTCTGAACAATAATTATTTGTTTTACATTTTTTGCTTGTAATGCAATTAAATGTTCTCTTGTTTGAGGTTTTATTCCTTCATTTGCAGCCACTAATAAAATTGCAGCATCAATTAACGCAGCTCCAGAAAGCATTGTAGCCATAAGCATTTCATGTCCTGGACAATCCACAAAACTTACATATCGTTTTTTCCCGTTTTTTTCTAAGATAGTATCTGCATAACCTAATTTTATTGTGATTCCTCTTTTAAGTTCTTCTGAATGAGTATCTGCAAACTTTCCAGTAAGCTTGGATAATAGGGTTGTTTTTCCATGGTCAATATGCCCAACCATACCTACATTAATCACATCTGTAATCTCTAAGTTTTCTTGTTTAGTCATATTAAATAGAAAAATAAGATGTTTTTAAAACTTCTTAATGTGTGTTTAAAGATTTTGATTAGAATGTTGTAACAAATATGTATTTTTTATTTTTGAATATGTTTCTATAACCTGACATAAATCAGAATCAGTTAAGGGTATTTTGTTATTTTTAGTTCTTTGACTATTAATCTGATTTTTGAAAAGCAGATATTTTTGTTCTGATTTTTCCGGGGTTAGTTCTGGGAAAAAATCTTTTAAGAATTCATTGTTTATTACTGTCTTATCCACTAAATCTTCCATATTTATTTAATCTTTTAAAGTATATAAGAATTATTGTTTTATAGACTGTCTTATAATTAACCTAGAATTAAGCTTTTGCTTCTTCTTTTTTTGAAAACTCTTCAAACTTTTTGTTTCCTTGTTTTAAAACTTTTGTATTAATCTGCGAAGTTTTTAGTGAGATTTCTTCCCCTCTATTTGTTTTTCTTAATCTGATTCCTTTTATTGGACTATGCATTCCAGGTCCTCTTGTTAGTAATCTTCTGTGATAAGCAGTTCCTTCAAGTCCTTTAAATCCAGGCAATCCTGCGATATCGCTTGTTCCTGTAATCTCAAGTTCATAACCATTTAATTCAGGAGTAATATCTTCTCCAGTAATAGTTTCTCCTATTTTTTTACCTACTAAGTTTTCTGATTCTGTTTCTAACTGGAATGTTTTCCCTTTGTGTGATAGGTTTACTTTGAATGGCATTTTTTATTGCTTTATAATTTGTATTTGTTTAATAAATATCAATAAGAAATAGGGTTTTTAAAGCTTAGGATTTGAGTTCTTAACTGCTTTTTTGCCCTAAAATTATTTTGTTGTATGCTATTCTTGATAAATATTTTAAGTCAATTAATAATGGGAATTTACAGGCCCTTTTTTCTGCAAGATATTTTATTTCTGATTTTCTTGTTGAAAGTTCTAAATATGCATATCTAACTGCAACTAATCCTGGTTTTTCTTTCAAACATCTTTGTTTATGTTTTTTTGGATATCTGTCCCAATCATTTTTTGCTCTGGCTCTGATTCCTATGAGTTGCATATCTCTTTTATATATACAATTATAAAATAATTGAGGGAGCTCATCTACATGGTATTGTCTCATCCATCTTCTTTCTTCTAAAATTCTGGAATCATTGGAAGGTTTTCCTATTTTATTTAACCCATTGTTAGTTATCATTTTAGTATTAATTTTATGGGCTTCGTGATACATGGTTCTTATTTTTGGAACTTTTATTATTGCTTCGTCTTTGCCTAATCTTTCACTTATGTAAAGATTATCTATTAAAATGTCTTTTAATTTCATTAAACAACTTAAGAAGAATTGTCCTTTTTAAGGATTATTAAAATTAACAATTAAACTTATTTTAAAATAATAAAATTTATATACTACTTAATACTACATAGTAGTATGGAAAATATAAGCTTAAAAGTTGAAAATAATTTTTTGAAAGCAATAGAAAAAGTTATGCAAAAACATAATTATATGACTAAAACAGAATTTATAAGAGAGGCAGTTAGAGATAAAATAAGAAAGCTTGAAGAAAAGGAAATAGTTGAAGATAAAAATACTTTTAATCAGATTCTTGAAAGCGAGAGAAATATAAAGAGAGGCAAGATAAAGGAATTTAAATATTAATTTCAAAAATCAATTAGTAGGCATTGTGGGTTCCTATTGCTTCTATGATAATTATTTCTTCTAAATCATGAATACTATAAATCGCTCTTATATTTGAGCCAAACCAACAAGCCCATTTTCCTTTTAATCTTCCATGAAGAGGATGTGCTCCATTAGCTTTTCTTGGATTTATTTTCAGTAAATCTAATTTATTTTTTATATCCTGTCTTTGAGAGATATATTCTTGCAATATTTTTTCTGTTTTTTTATTAGCTGTAAATATTCTGTACATATAATAATCTAATTAAAGAAATATATAAAATTACTTACTGTATTTATTTTTTATAATTCCACATTTTTCTCCAGGGCATTAATGCATATTTTCTAAATGGTTTAGATGTTAATGCAGCTATTCCTGCTCCCATTAAAAGAGCAGAGGCTGTTTGTTGATTGTCTGCACCACTTGCTTTAAGAATTCCAGCATAAACTGGAGTGTAAACTCCGACCATTGCTGCAGTATCTAATGCCCAACCCTTTATGCCTCCATTCTTTAAATCTACATTAAATTTATTAGATAAATAATCTGCTGTTTTTGTATAAACTCTAGCAACCGCTCCATCAACTAAGGCTGCTGCTGCTCTTGATTTTAGGATTTGTCCTGCTTCAAGTCCATTATAAGCTTCCATTGCACCCATAATTGGAGCATAGGCTAAAACTTTTGCTGAAGTGTCGATAGCCCAATTTCGAGCTTCTGATTTAAATTTATCCATAAAGGATATTTTTTGTTCTAAAGATTTTGTTTGTATCATTTTTTATCTCTTAATAATCTAAGGGAATAATTCTATATTAATAATAGTCCACCAAAATGGATGACAATAATAAGATTTATATACTAAATTTCTTTATGAATGAGATGGATAAAGAATTGGCTTTGAAAGAGTTTGGATTGACCGATAAAGAGATAAAAGTATATCTTGCTCTATTGTCTTTAGGAAAAGTGAATCTTCAGGAAATTGCTAAAAGAATTGATTTACCAAGAACTACAATATATAATACTCTTAATTATCTTTATTCAAAAGGATTAGTCTCTAGAATTGTAAAAGAGTATGTAACTTATTTTGAGGCAGTTGACCCAACAAAGTTTATTGATAATATAAACCAAAAAAAAGAACTTCTTCTTTCAGTTCTTCCTGAGCTTGAGAGTTTAAAAAAACAAATAAAAGAATCTTCAAATGTTGAAATTTATGAAGGATTTAAAGGGATTTCTACAATTCTGGCAGATATCTTTAGAGAAAAACAAGAGACCTATTATTTTGGTTCATATTCAAAATCAGCTGAAATTCTTAAACATCTTCCAGAACATTCAAGACTTTTGAGGTTGGAAAAGAAAATTCCTGCAAAAATTGTTATAGATAAATATGATGAAGAGACTTTTCATAAACCTGCTTACAAAAAAATAACTGAAATGAGATTTCTTGATAGTCTTAAAGATTTTCCTTGTATTATTTTTATTTATGGGAATAAGGTTGCACTTTATACTGTAGAAGGAGAACTGGTTGGGTTAATAATTAAAAATAAAGAAGTTGCATCAGCCATGAAATTTATTTTTAATAGTTTTTGGAATATGGGTAAAACAGTTAGACTATAAGACTTTAATTATTCAAATTCCCCAGGCGGTTTTTCTTTTTCTTTTTATCTCTGCAATCTTTTGCAGAGTTTGCATTTCTTCTGGTGTTAAAATATCCTTATTTTCTTTGAATTCTTTAAATTGTTTTTCTGACATGTCTGAATAAAGATGATTCACTTCTTTTAATTGTCTTTCAAAATTTGTTCCTGGTAAAGATACTGCAACTTCCATTCCTTGAACTGCTTCTTCTACTTTTTTTTGATTTTCCTGAATTTCTTTAATCTTTGCAATTTGAATATTATTTTCATCTATTAATGAAATATTGTGTTTTATTTTTCCTGCTTCTACTCTTACTCCAAAAACAGCAGGATTTGAGTTATGGAAAACATACTGATGAAGAAGTGTTAATTTACAGATTGTTGTTAATTCCATTAATCTTTTCTTTTTAATTTCATTTCTTTTTTCTTCTTGAAATTTAATTACTCTTTCAATTAGCTTGTAAATAACCTCTTCTGTCATTACTTTAATTTTAGATGTATCCATTTCCTTTACTTCATCATCTATTTCTGTGTTAAATCCAAGAACTATTGCATTGGCAGGGTTTTCTTTTAAGTTTGCCTGAGCAGAGATTATGTCTCTTTTGTTTATTTTTCCTATACCTGCATTAACAATATTTATTTTTTCTTGTTTTAATAATGTAATAAGAGCCTCTAAACTTCCTAATGAATCTGCTTTGATTATTATCCCGTTTTCTTGAGTTTCTATTTTATCACCAACTTCTTTTTTAAATTGTTTTTTAATTTCTTCAAGATTATTTTTGAAAACTGTGAAAGGCATTCCTGGGAGAACTTCTTTTGAGTTGATTAACTGCATTCTTATTCCATTAGCTGCATCAATTTTTTGCGTTGGTTTAAATTTGTCTGAAATTGGTTGAATTTCTTCTAAGACTCTGATTTTAGAAATAACAGGTTCATTAAAAGAAGCTATTGCTATTTCATCTTTTACAGACAGGCTTCCATCATACAGTATTGCTTCTGCATATTGCATTGTTTTTTCTTTTTTTATTTCAAGAACAACTCCTTTTGGTTCAGTTCCTAATTCAAGTTGTTTTTTTAAAAATTTTTGACTTAACCCACATAACATCATTATTAGTTCAGGAATTCCTTCTTTTGTTTTAGCTGAACAAGGAATAAGTGCAAGTTGAGAAGTAAAATCATTTATTTCATAAAATGGTTTTGCATTAAATCCATGATGATACAAACTTCCAACAATAGTAAGTAGTTTTTCTTGAAATTGCTGACTTGTATTTACTGACTGTTTTTCAATAGACCCTTTCAAATCTTCTGCTTGTTTTCTCCAGCCAGAGATATTATCTATTTTATTTAGTGCAATTATAAATGGGGTTTTGTTTAATTTTAGTAATCCTAAGACTTCAGCAGTTTGGGGCATTATTCCTTCATTAATGTCCATTACAACAATTGCAAGGTCTGCTAGTCCTCCCCCTCTTTTTCTTAAATTAGAAAATGCAGCATGACCTGGAGTGTCTATAAATAAAAATCCAGGGAAATCAAGATTATATTTTGAGACTACTGGAAATCCTTTTTTTATGTTTTCAATAGGAACCTTTGTAAATGATATTTTTTGTGTGATCCCTCCTGCTTCTGTATCTGCAACTCCTGTTTTTCTTATACTATCAAGTATACTTGTTTTTCCGTGGTCTACATGACCTGCAACTGTAACAATTGGTTGGCGAGTTGTCATGTATAATCTATTAAAATTAGAGTTAAAAGCTTTTCTTATGTCAGAAATTTCTTCTTATAAGTCAAATTCTTCTATAAATCCTAACATTGCACGGTATTTTTCAAGAAACCTAAATCCTTTTTCAGTTAAAATTATATGCTTGTCTCCTTTAAAGGTTACTTCTTGAATAAGTCCTTTTCCTGATAAAGCAGCATAATATTCTTTAAAGCTAGTTGAAGATAAACCTGATTTTCTTAATAAAGGGGTTGGTTTAATTAAATTTTTGTTATCTTGAATTATCTTTAGTATATCTTTTGTAATCTCTAATCTTTCCCTTTTTACCATTTTATTAATTCCCTGTTTTTTTGAGAACTTTATAAAGAATTGTTAAGAATATTCCAGAAGAGATTAAATAAATAAGTAACTGAAATTTTTGTAAAAATGAAGGGATTAGTATATCTATTATATTTAGTATCCAAAAGATAAATAATAACATGTAAACTATGTAAAGGTGATGTCTCTTTTTCTTTGCTTTTGACTCTCTATGAACAATATAATAAATAAATGAAACAATTGCTAGAAGAAAAATATTTATTCCAAGAAGAATTTCTTCTTTATTTGAAAGAATACTAATTAATGAAATAACTATCGCGAGTGCATGAAAAATATATATTGTTTTAAAATTTCCATTCCATTTTTTCCACATTACACTATAAAGAAGATAAAACACTGCAATTGAACTAAAATACATAAATAAAAATAATGTTAGGGGTCCTGTTGGTCCCATTGTTGTTGGTAAAAGTTCATGCATTGTTTTTATATTAAAAAAGGATAAAATAAATCTTATAGAATATCTAAAAAAATAAGCAACAGCAAAAAATAAAAAAGCTAATCTAAAATATTTTATTCCTTTGTGTGAACTTAGTTCATATAACTCTTTTGTTCCATAATAAACCATTAGACTACAAACTATAATTACAAATGAATAAATTAATTCTGCCCCGATTTCTTGTGGCATTAAAAATTCTATTGGCGGTCTCATCTTATGTTTATTATTGTTATAATGTCTATTTAAAGATTTTTAAAGAGAATGGACTTCAAATCCACCTTACTTATAAATAATATATTCAATAATTAGCTGTGAAAAATAAAAAAGCATTATTAACTTTTGCTGGAATATTTTTATTTTCAGTATTGTCTGCATTTTTAATTAAATTAGTTGTAGGACTCTTAGTATGAACCCTCAAAAATTTTTTCAGTATCCAGAAACCCAAGACACTCTTTTCAATAGTTTGTGGAATATAACCCCTCCCGGGGTTTCTGGAATGTTTTATTTAAATCAATGTAAGGAGGTAATAAAATGAACAAACCCTTAGTTAGTATACTTGCTGTTTTAATGATAGCTTTTGTTAGTGTTACAAGTATCTCTGCTTTTGGCTCTGTAAAGGGTTTTGGATTCGATTCTGATTTAACAGATGAAGAGAGAATTCAACAACAACAAAGTATGCAGACTGCAATAGAAGACAATGATTATTCTACTTGGAAATCTTTAATAGAAGAAGCAATTGCAAAAATGCAGGCTCAGATAACAGAAGATAATTTTAATGAATTAGTTGAACAAAATAGTCAGATAAAATCTATGCA
>JBAYNB010000041.1:0-8163 GCA_041679005.1 Candidatus Pacearchaeota archaeon | reverse complement strand
ATTTAAAATATATCCCTCCGCAGGAATATCCATATTAAATTGATGCTTAGCAAGAATAAGAGCAGGACCTTTTTTCGGGATATTCTCTATGCCCTCAAGATTAATTTTATGATAACTTAAAAAGAGTATATCTGTTAACCCTCTTCCTAAGCTATAAATAACTGAATTTCTTTTTAAATTATAATCTGGGCTATTTTCCATAAATGAGCAGATAATTTATTATTTAAAAGAATTTAGGTAATGCTAACTAGAAGAATTTATTCTAATAAAACTGCTGCAGCAATAACTGTTGTCCATAACCCGTCTTTATTACATTCTGCTGATTGAGTTATATTTGTTGCTTTGATTATCTGTCCACTTGATTTATAGACCTGTTCTCTTTCTTCCCAAGCTGTATCAGGATTGAATTCTACTCCAAGAGTTGTCGCAAGCATTGTTGCTGCTAAATCTTCTGCATATTCTCCTGCTTTTTCTCCTTTTTCTCCGAATGAATGATGTTCTGATAAATATCCATAATGATTACTATCTTTTGGTACTGCAATTCCAATTGAAGAGGAGATTAATCTATTAGGTTCATTACTCTCTAATCTTGCCATTACCACAAAAGTAATCTCTCCGGGTTTTAACTGCTGGATTCCTTCTTCTCTAGTAATAATTCTTGCATTTGGAGGAAGAATTGAAGAAACATAAACTAAATTGCATTTTTCTATTCCTGCATTTCTTAATGCTAATTCAAATGAAGCGAGTTTATCTTTATGAACCCCTACTCCCTTAGTTAAAAATAATTTTGTTGGAACCACTTTAAAATTTTATTTTTTATATAATAAAAATTTTATGAAATCGGTATTTATAAATCTTTATGTTTTTTTGAGATAAATAATTCATTTTAGTTTTATAGTTTTTATTTATTTAAGGAGAACCTAAAGAGAATTGTTAAATTTGATAAGAGAAGGAGTTTATCTTCATAGTTTGATGATTAATCCCAAAGCTTAAAAAATTAATTCAACATAAAATAATTCCCTTAACTTAACTAGATTATAAAATATAGATAAAAGAAGAAATTCATATTAGTTTTATTTTTTTGAATTGAGATAATAATACTATTTTAATAAATTAGTTAGTTTTATTAATGAAAGTTTTGATTATATCTCATGTTATACTTGATTGGATTAGGTTTAAATGAACGGGGAATTAGCAAAGAGGGTTTGCTTGCTGTTGAGAAATGTAAAAAAGTTTATCTAGAAGGATATACAGTAGACTTCCCTTACCCATTAGAAGAATTAAAATTTAGTAAGAAAATTGAGTATCTAGACAGAAATGATGTTGAATCAAATAGACTAATAAGAGAATCAAAAAGTATTCCTGTTGCACTTCTTGTTTATGGATGCCCTTTATTTGCAACAACCCATATTAGTTTAATTTCAGATGCTGAAAAACAAGGAGTTAGAACAAAGGTTATTTACTCTGCAAGTGTTTTTGATGCTGTTGCTGAAACAGGTTTGCAATTATATAAATTTGGAAAAATCTCATCAATGCCTACTTGGAGAAATAATTATGAGCCTGCTAGTTTTTTGGATTTTGTTGAACAAAACCTAAGCATTAAAGCACATAGTCTAATTCTAGTAGATATTGGGTTGCATTTTAAAAAAGCATTAGTGCAATTAGAAATGGCTGCTCAGAGTAAGAATATAACTCTCAATAAAATTGTAGTATGCAGTAATTTAGGAACAGAAAATTCAAGAATTTTTTATGCAACTCCAGAAGTTTTAAGGAGAAAAGACATTGATGCTCCTTTTTGTTTTATAATTCCTTCTGAGATGCACTTCTTGGAGAAAGAAGTGCTTGAGGGATTTGGATAAACTTATAAATACAAAACAATAATAATATTCATGGTGAATAAAAAAGAGGGATTAGATAAGATAAAAGATGGTGAAACATATTCAGATGTTATTACTTTAAATTTAGATACATATCAAGATTTATTCTCGGATTTTGATGCAAGAGAGTACAGACAAAAATCAGTTTCAGATGATTTTTTAATTGAATGTAAAAGAGCATGTAAAGATAAGGGTGAAAAGATAGAATTAAAATTATTTGTCCCGAAAATTAAGAGAAATTTAAGTAATGAAACAAACATAAAAAAAAGATTAAAAGAACATTTTCAAAGACATCTTAAAGAACAGGAAAAAAGTATAAACAAGATAAAGAAGGCTGGTCTTCTCTGGTTTTTTGCTGGAGCAGTAATCTTAACACTTAATGGGATTATATTTCAAAGAGAAGAAGCTTTATTAAAATTTTTAAGCACAATTCTAGAACCAGCAAGCTGGTTCTTTTTTTGGGAAGGATTAGGCAAAATGTTTATAGAATCAAGAAAAGGAATACCTGATTATGAATTTAACAAAAAAATGTCTCATGCAACAATACGTTTCTTAGACAGATAATTGGTTAAATATAAAAACCTATTTTTGGTTATTAATTTATGTTTGGATTAACAGAAAAAGAGGAGAAACTATTCAGAAGTTTAGATACTCCTGGAAAAATTCAGGATTTTTTAAATAAAATTCCATTTAATTTTGATTATCATAGAGATACTTGTGCTTCTCCAAGAAAAGTTCTTATAAAAAATAAATGCCATTGCATTGAGGGTGCGATATTTGCTGCATTGTGTCTAAAATTGCAAGGGTATAAACCCCTTGTTTTACATATGGCTGCAAATAAAAATGATTTAGACCATGTTATTGCTGTGTTTAAAAAAGATGGTTTTTGGGGAGCAATATCAAAAACAAAATACGGGGTTTTAAGATATAGAGAACCTGTTTATCGAGATGTAAGAGAATTAGTAATGAGTTATTTTCATGAGTATACTGATAAAAAGGGTGAAAATACTTTAAGAAAGTTTTCGATTCCTGTTGATTTATCAATCTTTGACAATAAAAATTGGGCAACAAATGAAGATGATTTATGGTATATTGATAGTTATCTAGATAAAGTAAAACATTTTGATATTTTAACAAGAAAACAAATTAAAAATTTAAGAAAACCAAACAAAGTAGAAATTAAAATTAATAATATGGTTGAATGGAAGCCCGGAAAAAGGGTTGTTTAAAAATTTTTCTCTTGCCTATATCTGATAATCTTTTAAGAGAGATTAATTTTATTTAAGGTTTGGGGATTAATTTCAAAGCTAGAATATTTAAAATAATATATAATTGAATACTCTCTAAAAATAAGATACAAAATAAAGAAAATTAAATCTTAATATATTGCTCGTTTTCTTTAAAATCTAAGAACCTTATTTTATCTGTTTTTGTATAAACAAATTCAAAATATCCTTTTAGCAAGGAAGGATTAAAATTATCATCACCTTGTTTGATATTATTAAAAAAAGTTTTCCAAAGAACTGATTTTGCTTTTTCCTGACTATTATCCATCCATTTTGTTTTATCAGTAATATACCCTAATCCTCCTCTGTCAAAGATAAACCCTGCAAGAGGGGTTTGTTCCATAGAAGTTAATTTTTCTAAATTACTACTTATTTCTCCTATCACAAATCTGTCTCCAGAGATTATAACTCCCCCATAATTATCTTCCTCCCAATTACTCATAATAATATTCCAATCTTCTTTTCCAGTATCTCTTGTTTTTTCATTAAGAAAATTAATACAATACTGAAAAGATAAGTATCCGAATTTTGGCTTTCTTGTAAGCCCTTTTTTAATGCCTTCTTCTGTGGGAATTGCTCTTATACAAAAACCCTCGCCTTTTTGAGTATATTTATTCATCCAGCTTGTTAGATTATTATTTTTCTGGGAAAAATCCCTATAAGGAAGCACAAACCAATCATATTGAGGTAGACCTGATTTTTTTAATCTCTCAACATCTTCCTGCTTAATTGTATGAAACCTATCTGCTGTCTGCTTTAAAACATTTAATCCTGTTTCTTTCATAGATTTCCCCCAATCAGAGATTGTTTTTCCAGCCATATTGCACTTAAAAGTCGTCTAACTTTAATTTATAAAAAATATCAACATCTTTGTGGAAAAAATCTGAGAGTTTTTCTTTTGCCTGATTAATATTTACCCAAGCAATATCCTGATGTTCTTTGCTTATATTTAATCTACCTCCCACAGGTTTGCAAAGACTAATAATCATAGTTATAATCTGACCATCATCTCTTTCAAAATGATTTATACTCATTGGTAAAATTGGAGTTATATAAAACCCTGTTTCTTCTCTTACCTCCCTTACCAATCCCACAAATGGGTCTTCTCCTATTTCTAGTCTGCCTCCTGGAAGCTCCCAAATGTTTGGTTTTTGAATATCATCTTTTGCTCTTTTAACAATAAGAAGTTTATTATTATGAACAATAAAAGCTTTTACTGCTATCCTAAAGTCAGTCTTATTTTCCTTATCCTTAACCATTATTAAAATTTGAAATTAGTGTATATAAAGAAGTTTATAATTTAAAATATATTTTGTTTTTTCTTTAAAACAAGAAACTGGTTTATGAGATTTTCAATAATTAGAAAGCCTTAAAAACCATTAAAAGTTTTTAAAAATCAATGGAAAACAAGAATATGGATAATAATTCAAAAGGAAATAAAACGAATAGTAATGCAGAAAACAAACCTAAACAAGTTTTTTATCAAGGGCTTGAATTAAAAGACAATATTGTTGTTGAAGGAAGAAATTATTCTCCAGAAGATAGATTAAGAATTATGCAAAAATATGAAAAATTAATACTTTCTGGTCAGGCAGAGTTAACAAGAGACCTTAATCATGATGCCCACAGACCTTTAACATGGTTTATGTCTGTTTACCAAACAATAAGATTACACCAAAGGCATTATTCAGAGTTCTAGAAACCAATTAAACCAAATATGAAGGTTTAAAAATTAGAGATAATTAATTGAAACATGCTAGACTTTAAAGCAATTGAAGAAGAAACTAGAAAAATCTGGAAGAAAAAAGATAAAGAAATTAAGAAAACTGTCCAAGATAATCCTAAAAAAAATATTTTTTCTTTTTTAGAAGGGCCTCCAACTGCAAATGCTCCTCCTGCATTACATCATCTTGAAGTCAGAACTTTCAAAGATATTATATGCAAATTCAAATATATGCAAGGATTTTCTGTTCCAAGAAAAGGTGGATGGGATACTCATGGATTGCCTGTTGAGGTTCAGGTTGAAAAAAAATTGGGGCTTAAATCAAAAAAAGAAGTTGTTGAATATGGGATGGATAAATTCATTAAACAATGTAGAGATAGTGTTTTTTCAAATATTGATGAGTGGAATAAATCAACAGAAGAATTAGGATATTGGGTTGATTTAAAAAATCCTTATGTCACACTAAATAATGATTATATTGAAAGTGTCTGGTGGAGTCTAAAAGAACTATATAATAAAAAATTGTTATATAAAGGATTTAAGGTTGTCCCATTTTGCCCAAGATGCGGAACACCATTATCAAGTCATGAAGTTTCCCAAGGATATAAGAATATTACAGAAGAGACTGTTGTTGTTAAATTTAAATTAAAAGATGATGATGCTCATTTACTTGTTTGGACATCAACCCCTTGGACATTACCAAGTAATCTAGCAATTGCAGTAAACCCAAAATTAGATTATATTTATGCTGAGAAAGATGGAGAAAAATTTATTATTCTTAAAGAGTTAGCAGAAAAATATCTTCCAGAAGCAAAAACAATAAAGACAATTAAAGGAAAAGAATTAGTTGGGAAAAAATATTTTCCTTTGTTTAAGTATTTTAATAATTTAGATGCTTTTAGAATAATTAGTGGAGATTTTGTAACAGCAGAAGAAGGTACTGGAATTGTACATATGGCTCCTGCATTTGGAGAGGTTGATTATGATGCTTGCAAAGAAAATAAAATTCCATTTGTTCAGCCAGTGGATCAAGCAGGGAAGTTTACAAAAGAAATTCCTGAATTGGAGGGGAAATTCATAAAAGATTGCGATAGATTAATAATTGCTCAATTAGAAGACGAAAATAAATTATTCAAAATGCAAAAATATAATCATGATTATCCTTTTTGTTGGAGATGTGATTCTCCTTTAATGTATTATGCTATTGATTCTTGGTTTATTGCAGTTACAAAAATTAAAGATAAGATGATTAAAAACAACCAAAAAATAAACTGGTATCCTAAACACATAAAAGAAGGAAGATTTGGTCTTTGGTTAGACGGAATTAAAGATTGGAGTTTATCTAGATTTAAATTTTGGGGAACACCATTACCTGTTTGGGAATGTGAGTGTGGAGAATTAAAAATTATCGGAAGTGTTGAAGAACTAAGAAAAAATTCAGTTAAAAAATTTAAAGAATATGATTTACACAGACCTTGGATAGACAATATTAAATTAAAATGCAAGTGTGGAAAAGAAATGAAAAGAATTCCTGATTTAATTGATGTCTGGTATGATTCAGGAAGTGCTAGTTTTGCTCAGTTTCATTATCCTTTTGAAAATAAAAAAGAATTTGAAAAAAGATTTCCATATGATTTTATTGCAGAAGCAATTGACCAAACAAGAGGATGGTTTTATACCTTACATGCACTTGCAACAATATTGTTTGATAAACCAGCATATAAAAATGTAATTTGTGCAGGACTTCTTGTAGATGAAAAAGGAGAAAAAATGAGTAAGAGCAAGGGTAATGTAGTTAATCCTAATGAAATAATAAAAGAGGTTGGTGTTGATGCTGTAAGATTACAAATGTGTACATCTGACCCAGGCAATGAAAAAAGATTTTCTGTAAATATGATTAAAGAATCTGTTCTTCCTTTTTTAAATGTCTTAGCTAACTGCAAAACATTCTATGAACAAGCCACTAAGAACAAAAACAAGAAACAACCAGAAGACAAATGGATATTAAGCAGATTAAATTCCCTTATTAAAAAAACAACAGAGGATTTAGAAAACTATAAAATTAATGAGGCTTTATCAGATATTATGAATTTTGTTGTTAATGATTTCTCAAGAACCTATATTAAAATGACCAGAGAAAGAGAAGACACTAAAGAAATTTTAGGAGAAGTTTTAGAAAAAATCTCATTGTTAATTGCTCCTTTTGCTCCTTACATCAGCGAATATATTTATCAGACTTTTAGTAAGGAGTCAGTTCATCTTTCTGAATGGCCAAAATTTGATAAAAAACTAATCAATGAAAAACTTGAAGAAGAATTTTCATCAGTGTTAGGGATTATTGAAAAAGGATTATATGCAAGAGATAAAGCTCAGATAGGATTAAAATGGCCGTTAGCCAAGGCAATTATAAATATTGATAAATCTTTCAGCAAAGAGGTTCAGGAAATTATCGCAAGTCAGCTAAATGTTAAGGAGATTGAGATTAAAAAAACCAAGGATAAAGAGATAATTGTAGAGCTTGATACAAATATAACTCCTGAATTAGAAGCAGAAGGTTATGCGAGAGAGATTTCAAGAAAAGTTCAGGATTGCAGAAAAAAAGCAGGACTAATTAAGACAGATAAAATAAAACTTGCCCTTGTTGTTGATTTTAATTTTGCAGTTATTATCAATAAACAAATTGATATGATAAAACAAAGAACCAATACAACTAAAATAGTTGTTGGGGAGGTTAAAGAAAAAGATTATGCTCATAAAACCGAAGAGAAAATTAAAGGAAAGAATATTGTCATATTATTATCTAAGATATAATATATATTTTGTACTATCCTGTTCTCTTAAAAGTAGGAAATTTATAAGAGGATATTAAATCGACGGTGAATGGGTTAGATATTTTTTAATACTATGTTTAAATGACAAAAAGATTTAAATACTAATATCTATTTGAATAATTAATGATAGTCAAAGAGGAGTTTTTAGGAAGACTGAGAAAAATCTTTGATCTCAACCTTTATGAGGTTAAGGTCTGGACTGCACTTTTATCAAGAGGAGTTAGTACTGCAGGAGAATTAAGTAATATTTCTGATGTTCCTCGTTCAAGAACATATGATATACTTGAAACCTTAGAAAAAAAGGGTTTTATTATTATGAGGTTAGGGAAACCAATTAAGTTTGTAGCATTAAAACCTGAAGAAGTTGTTGAAAGAGTTAAAAAGAATTTGGTGAGAGATGCTGAAGATAAAAGCAAAAGATTAGAAAAATTAAAAGGTGAAGAGAT